>NZ_JBKABN010000023.1:0-99725 GCF_046269175.1 Serratia sp. J2 | reverse complement strand
GCTGGTTCAGAATGACAAGGGTTAATATGCACTTTTCTTCCGACCGCTCACTATTCATGCATAACGCTGCTTAAACCCGCTTTTTAATCGCTGCAGGCAGCTCTTGCAGGCTGTTTAGCACCCAATCCGCCGCTTTCTCACCTTCTTCAGTTACTGGCTTGCCGGTGCGTACCAACACTTTAGTGCCGACACCTGCCGCTGCTGCCGCCTGCATATCCTCGATTTTGTCGCCAACCATATAAGAAGCGGCCAAATCGATATTCAGTTCTTTCTGCGCCTGTAGCAACATGCCCGGCTGCGGTTTGCGGCAATCACAAACCTGGCGATACTCTTCTATTACTGCTTCAGGATGATGTGGGCAGAAATAGATGCCGTCCAGATCGACATCGCGGTCGGCCATCGACCAGTCCATCCATTCTGTCAGACGCATAAACTGGTCTTCGCTGAATTTGCCGCGGGCAATGCCAGACTGGTTGGTGACCAGCACCAGCGCGAAGCCCATGTTTTTCAGTTCACGACAGGCGTCAATCACGCCATCGATAAACTGGAAATCATCTATTTCATGGACGTAGCCATGATCGATATTAATCGTGCCATCACGATCTAAGAAAATTGCTGGAACGCGTTGTGTCACCGGTATGCTCCTGAAAGCCTGAAAACCGCCCCAGTATCGCATGTTTTCGCCGAGACTGAGAATGATGAAGAATAGCGTTAACGTTGACTTGGACGTCTAGACGCCTTAACATCTGATCCAGACCTTGGCGCTGACCAAGGTCTCTCTTTATTAGGCCACGGCAACCAAGCTAAAAATAAGAAGAATATGATTAAACTTTCCAACATCACCAAAGTGTTCCAGCAGGGGTCGCGTTCCATTAGCGCACTCACCGACGTGACTCTTCACGTTCCTGCCGGACAGATTTATGGCGTCATCGGTGCCTCCGGCGCCGGTAAGAGTACGCTGATCCGCTGCGCCAACATGCTTGAGCGCCCGACGTCAGGTACCGTTCTGGTTGATGGCCAGGATCTGACCTCTCTGTCTGAAGGTGAGCTGACGCGCGCACGCCGCCAGATCGGCATGATCTTCCAACACTTTAACCTGCTCTCTTCACGTACGGTCTTCGGTAACGTTGCCCTGCCGTTGGAGCTGGACAACACCCCACGCGCGGAAATCAAAAAACGCGTGGTCGAACTGCTGGAGCTGGTTGGTCTGTCAGACAAGCACGATGCCTACCCCGCCAATCTGTCAGGCGGCCAAAAGCAGCGTGTGGCCATCGCCCGTGCTCTGGCCAGCAATCCTAAGGTGTTGCTGTGCGACGAAGCGACCAGTGCACTGGATCCAGCCACCACCCGCTCCATTCTCGAACTGCTGAAAGACATCAACCGCCGTCTGGGGCTGACCATACTGCTAATCACCCATGAAATGGACGTAGTGAAACGTATCTGCGATCAGGTTGCGGTGATCAGCCAGGGCCAGTTGATTGAGAAAGACAGCGTGAGCGAAGTGTTTTCACACCCCAAGACGCCGCTGGCACAGCAGTTTATCCAGGCTACGCTGCATCTGGATATCCCGGACGACTACGCCGCGCGCCTGGTGCCTGAGCGTACCGGTGGCCGTCAGCCGCTGTTACGCCTGGAGTTTACCGGCCGCTCGGTTGATGCACCGTTACTGTCAGAAGCGGCCCGTCGCTTCAACGTGAACAACAATATTATCAGCGCACAGATGGATTACGCTGGCGGCGTGAAGTTCGGCGTGATGCTGGCTGAACTGCACGGCTCCGATGAAGATGCACAGGCAACGATTAAGTTCCTACAAGAAAATCAGGTAAAAGTAGAGGTTCTGGGTTATGTCTGAGGCAATGATGTGGTTAATGGCACGTGGCGTGTGGGAAACCGTTACGATGACCTTTGTCTCCGGCTTCTTTGGCTTTGTGCTTGGCTTGCCGGTTGGCGTACTGTTATATGTGACCCGCCCCGGGCAAATCATTGCCAACAATACCGTTTATAAGGTGTTGTCCGGGTTGGTGAACATTTTCCGTTCCATCCCGTTCATTATCCTGCTGGTCTGGATGATCCCGTTCACTCGCATGATCGTTGGCACCTCTATCGGTTTGCAGGCGGCTATCGTTCCACTGACCGTAGGCGCGGCTCCCTTTATCGCCCGTATGGTAGAAAACGCCCTGTTGGAGATTCCGTCAGGTCTGGTTGAAGCCGCTCGTGCCATGGGTGCGACTCCTATGCAAATCATCACCAAAGTGCTGTTGCCTGAAGCGCTGCCAGGTTTGGTGAATGCCGCTACCATCACGCTGATCACCCTGGTGGGCTATTCTGCAATGGGCGGTGCCGTCGGTGCCGGTGGCTTAGGTCAAATTGGTTATCAGTATGGTTATATTGGTTATAACGCTACCGTGATGAATACGGTATTAATATTACTGGTGGTGCTGGTGTATCTGATCCAGTTTGGTGGCGACCGTATCGTGAAGGCCGTTACCCACAAATAGCTTTACCCACGCGCTGACATCTACTCGATAGCTTTGCTGCACCCGGCAGGATAAAGAGTAAAGCGTATTTCATATGCGAGTCTAATTGAGGAAGGGATATGTCGTTAAAATTTAAATCCATCGCAACAATCGGCGCACTGATCGGTACTCTGGCTCTGGCCGGTTGTGGCCAGGATGAAAAAGATCCAAACCATATCAAAGTGGGTGTTATTGTTGGTGCTGAACAGCAAGTGGCTGAAGTGGCACAAAAAGTGGCAAAAGATAAGTATGGCCTGGACGTTGAGCTGGTCACCTTCAACGACTACGTGTTGCCAAACGAAGCCCTGAGCAAAGGCGATATCGATGTCAACGCCTTCCAGCACAAGCCTTACCTGGATCAGCAGATCAAGGATCGTGGTTATAAGCTGGTTACGGTAGGTAACACCTTTGTGTACCCGATCGCCGGTTACTCCAAAAAGATCAAATCCATTGATGAGCTGCAAGAAGGTTCACAGGTAGCACTGCCTAACGATCCAACCAACCTGGGCCGTTCACTGTTGCTGCTGCAAAAACAGGGTCTGATCAAGCTGAAAGACGGTGTTGGCCTGCTGCCAACCGTACTGGACGTGACCGAGAACCCGAAAAACCTGAAGCTGGTTGAGCTGGAAGCACCACAGCTGCCACGTTCACTGGACGATCAGCAAATCGCACTGGCCATCATCAACACCACTTATGCCAGCCAGATTGGTTTGACGCCGGCCAAAGACGGTCTGTTTGTTGAAGATAAAGACTCACCTTACGTCAACATCATGGTTGCCCGTGAAGATAACAAAGACGCGGAAAACGTGAAGAAATTCGTTCAGGCTTACCAGTCTGACGAAGTTAACGAAGCGGCCAACAAGATCTTTAACGGTGGCGCAGTAAAAGGCTGGTAATCGTTCCTTAGCCATTTTATTCCGATAATTGCAAGACGGGCTACGGCCCGTCTTGTTATTTGCGCCAGAGATTGCTTCAATAGCGCCACTTTGATTATAAAATGGCAGGGACTCTCAATGCGTGTTTTACCTCTCTGTTTGTTAGCGCTCGCGCTGACTGGATGCTCAACGCAGCACACGGCTCCATCCACAACAAACAGCACAACAACTACGGCCGCTCCCGCTCCGGTAAAAGCCACCCCAGCAGCCCGCCCGGCCCCGGTAAAACTGTACAAGAGTGCAGAAGAACTGGTTGGCAAGCCTTTCCGCGATTTAGGTGAGGTTTCTGGCGAATCCTGTCAGACCACGGTTCAGGACTCTCCGCCAAATCTGAATACCGCACGTAAGCGTATGCAGACCCGGGCTTCCTACATGAAGGCCAATGCGGTGCTACTGCATGACTGCCAGATTGTCAGCGGCGTCGCCGGTTGTTACCAGCAGGCCATCTGCCAAGGCTCTGCGCTTAACGTCTCTGCCAAATGACCGAATTTGTTTTTGAGCAGATCGGCACCATCCGTTCTCCGTATAAAGAGAAATTCGCGGTTCCCCGTCAACCAGGGCTAGTGGAAGACGGCGGCGGTGAACTGCTGTTGCTGCCGCCTTACAATCAGCCCGAAGCGGTACGTGGCCTCAGTGAGTTCAGCCATCTGTGGGTGATGTTTGTGTTTCATCAAACCATGGAAGGAGGCTGGCGTCCTACCGTGCGGCCTCCTCGTCTGGGCGGCAATGCGCGTATGGGTGTGTTCGCCACCCGTTCGACCTTTCGCCCTAACCCGTTGGGTATGTCCCTGATCGAGCTGAAAGGCATTCGGACTCAAGGGGGCGAGGTGGTACTGGAGCTGGGCAGCCTGGATTTGGTTGACGGTACGCCGGTGGTCGATATCAAACCCTATTTGCCGTTTGCCGAAAGCCATCCGCAAGCGCGAGCCGGGTTTGCTCAGGCGGCTCCTGCTGGCGATATGCCGGTGTATTTCTCGCCCGAAGCGGAACAACAGCTGCAGCAACATGTGCGGCGCTATCCCAACCTGCGCCGTTTTATCACTCAGGTTCTGGCGCAAGATCCTCGCCCCGCCTATCGAAAAGAAGAAGCCAGCGGGCGCGAATATGCGGTATGGTTATTGGAGTTCAACGTGCGCTGGCGGATCGTTGATAGTCAAAGCGAAGTGTTGTCGCTCGACGCCCGTTAAAATTCCGCCCGCTCTCTTTTGACAACCGGCTTGCGCTGGTAAACTAAGCCACTTTTGAAAATTTTGGCGGCCAACCCTGGCAGCCCGATGCAATTTGCAGTTCTAACGGAACCAAAACACCATGCGTACAAGCCAATATCTGCTCTCCACACTGAAGGAGACACCTGCCGACGCCGAAGTGATCAGCCACCAGCTGATGCTACGCGCCGGGATGATCCGCAAGCTGGCCTCCGGTCTTTATACCTGGTTGCCGACCGGCCTGCGCGTTCTGAAGAAGGTTGAAAACATCGTTCGCGAAGAAATGAACAATGCTAACGCGATCGAAGTTTCCATGCCGGTTGTTCAGCCCGCCGACCTCTGGCTGGAAAGCGGCCGCTGGGAGCAATATGGCCCGGAATTGCTGCGCTTTGTCGATCGCGGCGAGCGTCCCTTTGTGCTTGGTCCAACCCATGAAGAAGTGATCACCGATCTGATCCGCAACGAAATCAGCTCCTACAAGCAGCTGCCGCTGAATTTCTTCCAGATCCAGACCAAATTCCGTGACGAGGTTCGTCCACGTTTTGGCGTAATGCGCTCGCGTGAATTCCTGATGAAGGACGCCTATTCCTTCCATACCACCCAGGAATCCTTGCAGGTCACCTACGACGCGATGTACGAGGCCTACAGCAAGATCTTCAACCGCATGGGTCTGGATTTCCGTCCGGTGCTGGCCGATACCGGTTCTATCGGTGGCAGCGCTTCGCATGAATTCCAGGTGCTGGCAGACAGCGGTGAAGACGATATCGTGTTCTCAACCGGTTCCGACTATGCTGCCAACATCGAGCTGGCCGAAGCGGTTGCCCCTGCACAGCCACGTGCTGCGGCAACGGAAGAACTGCGCATCGTCGATACGCCGAACGCCAAAACCATCGCCGAGCTGGTAGAGCAATTCCAACTGCCAGTAGAGAAAACGGTGAAAACCTTGATGGTGCACGCCCGTGAAGAGAGTGGCCACAAGCTGGTTGCCCTGCTGGTGCGCGGCGATCACGAGCTGAATGAAATCAAGGCCGAGAAACTGCCACAGGTCGCGGTTCCACTGACTTTCGCCACGGAAGAAGAAATCCGTGCAATCGTCGGCGCAGGCCCAGGATCCCTTGGCCCAGTCAATTTGCCGATCCCAGTGGTTGTCGATCGCAGCGTAGCCGCTATGAGCGACTTCGGCGCGGGTGCCAACATCGATGGTAAACACTACTTTGGCATCAACTGGGAGCGTGATCTGCCGCTGCCACAGAGCGCCGATATCCGTAACGTGGTGGAAGGCGATGCCAGCCCAGACGGGAAAGGTACGCTGCTGATCAAGCGCGGTATCGAAGTGGGCCACATCTTCCAGCTGGGTACCAAGTATTCAGAAGCGATGAAAGCCACCGTTCAGGGTGAAGATGGTCGTAATCAGGTGCTGACCATGGGTTGCTACGGCATCGGCGTGACGCGCGTGGTGGCTGCCGCCATCGAACAGAATCACGATGACCGTGGCATTATCTGGCCGGACGCAATTGCCCCGTTCCAGGTAGCGATTCTGCCAATGAACATGCACAAGTCATTCCGCGTGCAGGCACTGGCTGAAGAATTGTACGATACCCTGCGTTCACATGGCATCGACGTGATCCTGGACGATCGTAAAGAGCGCCCAGGCGTGATGTTTGCCGATATGGAACTGATCGGCGTACCTCACTCCATCGTGATCGGCGATCGTAACCTCGACAGCGAAGAAATTGAGTATAAAAATCGCCGTGTTGGCGAGAAGCAGATGATCAAAACCGGCGAAATCGTTGATTTCCTGCTGGGCCAGATCCAACGCTAATCGCTAGACAAAGCCCCCCAGATGGGGGGCTTTATTGATGGATGTTGTTGTTAAAGGATTAACTTATGCCATTACGCAGCCCCCCGGCTACCCGCCTATTTGCTTTGCTTTCAGTTTTTTTGACCGGTTGTACCATGGACGTAGGCCTATCCGACCGTGAAAAACATTCCATCAATCCCGTCAACGTTCAGTTCCAATCGTTAAGCTCCGCCCCTGGAAAAACTCTGCGAGAAATCAATCAGGCCGATCTGCAAGAGGGAGACCTGCTGTTCTCCTCAACTATTGGTTTGAAATCACTCGGGATCCGTATCTTGAGTACTTCGTCAGTCAGCCATGTGGCCGTGTATATTGGCGAAGGCCAGGTTGCCGAAGCGGTAGGGGAAGGCGTGCAGATTATCAGCCTGAAAGATGCGCTGACCCATAGCGACAAGATGTTTGCTTTGCGCATCCCCGATCTGACACCGGAGCAGGCTAGCCAAATCCGCCAATTCGCCAGCCAAAAAGCCGGCAGCCGGTATAACTATCTGGGCATTGCCGAGATGGTGCCCTTTATGATGACCAAGCAGCTGTGTTCGCTGAACCCCTTCTCTGCCGATTTCCGCCAGCAATGTGTCAAAGGCCTGGCCGCAGCCCAGCTCAAGGCGCCGACCGGTGCCGAGTCGTCGTATTTCTGTTCGGAGTTTGTGATTGCCGCGTTTGAAAACGCGGGGCATCCGTTGACATTGGCCGCCCCAGGCTGGGTCAGTCCGGGCGATTTACTGCATATGCGGGAAGGGGATATTGCCACGCTGGCACCTAGCAAAGCGCTGGTTTACGTTGGCCATATCAAGCCGGGGATCTATTTACGCTCGCGGGCGTTGGCAAAAAATCAGGCCCCTCACCCTAACCCTCTCCCACAGGGAGAGGGAACCGATCGAGTTCGCTGATTATTCTGCGTAATACCTTAACTTTTTGTTCCTACTCCCCACATTCCAAAGTCGCACGAACTAATCGAGAGGGAGAGGGAACCGATCCAGTTCGCTGATTATTCTGCGTAATACCTTAACTTTTTGTTCCTACTCCCTACATTCCGAAGCTGCACGAACTCATCAAGAGGGAGAGGGAACCGATCGAGTTCGCTGATTATTCTGCGTAATACCTTATCTTTTTGTTCCTACTCCCTACATTCCGAAGCCGCACGAACTCATCAAGAACTCCGGGCAGCTCCCTCTCCCTGTGGGAGAGGGCTGGGGTGAGGGGAATCAGTTACAGCTCTTGCTGCTGTCGAAAGTGATCTTGCCACCGGGTTCCGGGATCAGCGCTTTTTGCATCTGCCCTTCTTCCATGGAAGGCTGCACGCTGAAATGCCCGTTCAACATCAGGAATACCGGTTCGCCCGGCGCCCGCTGAGCCTTCAGATAGCCCTGCTCCAACGCGATATTATTCGCTACCGGGAAGGTTTTGCCAGTGGCACAATCCTTAAATACCGCCGCGTCGGCCATATAGGTATACAACCCGGTCAACGGCATCGGCGTTTTCGGCAAGGCTTTGGTCACCGGCGACAGCACATAATTAAGCTGAGAGACAATCGGTGCTCCACTGCGGTCCAGCATTCTCAATTGCTTGCCTTCCGGGTGGAAATAACGTTTTTCACCGTTGCTTTCGGTCAGCACCAGCTTATCTGCCGTACGCGCCCATGTGCCGTAACTGGCAAAGGTTTGATCGCCATCTTTAGCGCCACGATAGGTTTCCTGCAACACAAAGGTGCCGTCCTCATCGAGGAACAGCGATGTGTCCAGCCCGGAGCAGTCCGCACAAGGCAATAAGCCCTGATAGCTCTGCTGCATCGGCTGAAGCGCTTGTTCTTTTGGCTGGTATTGATTGTTACATCCCAGCAATGAAAGGGCTCCTGCCGCTAAAAACAGGGCGATAGTTATTTGCTTCAAGTTATTCTCCTGTTGTCATCCATTGATATCCACGGCGTAGGCTAAGGCTGAACCTTGCCGCGCAGTGCCTTGGTGGCACCTTTGCGCACCTTGCCTTCAAGACGGCGTAATTTGGCCCCTTTACTGGGTTTGGTTGCCCTACGCGTCTTTTCGACCACCATCGCCTGCTGGATCAGCGCCACCAGCCGGGCCAGTGCCGCTTCACGATTCATTTCCTGGCTGCGATATTCCTGCGCTTTGATAATCACCACCCCATCACCGGTCACTAAATGATGGTTAAGCGCCAACAGCCGTTCTTTATAGTACTCTGGCAGGCTGGATGCCCGGATGTCAAAGCGCAAATGGATCGCCGTTGAGGTTTTATTCACATGCTGACCACCCGCACCCTGCGCGCGGATCGCCGTTAATTCTATTTCGTTGTCCGGTATGGCTACGTTTCTTGACAGTTCCAGCACCGGTTATTCCTGCGCCTGCTGCCATTCGGCAAATTGAATTTCCAGACTATTCTGAAGGTCTGACAGCCAGATGGTCCCTTCCTGCAGCGTGGCCTGTAGCGTCATATTGCGGCTGGCTAACGCGGTCAAGCGGGACAGTTGTTCATCATCGAGAAAACGAATACTCAGGTTCTTGTGGTTGGCGACTTTGCTCTGCATAGACTGCCACCAGACATGCCCGGCACGATCACCATAGGCGTAAAGCACCACCCTAGGTGACTGATTGCAGGCCTTTTTGATGCGCTTCTCATCCGGCAGCCCCAGCTCTATCCACATTTCCAGCCCGTTATGGTCGTTGCGCCGCCAGATTTCCGGCTCGTCTTCCGCACTCAGTCCCTTGGTAAACACCAGGCGCTCATCGGCATGGCAGATCCAGGCCAGCAGGCGCAGCATCATGCGCTGTTCGGTTTCTGAAGGATGCTGGGCCAGGGTGAGTGTGGTATCACAGTAAAAGTGACGATCCATATCAGCGATATTGAGCGTGGCTTTATAAATTGTTGCTTTCAGCGCCATGGGTAACCTCATTATTAACAGGCCACATTGTACTTGATCAGGGCAGCCCGCAGCCAGCACGGGGAGCATCAGGAGTGGACTAATGCCCAAAAAGAGGAACTAATAACTCCCTAACACCTGTGCTATAGTCCTTTAGATAGGATTTAACCCCGAGTGTCTGTGCCTTATTGCAGCCTGCGTGGCAATAATGCAGAGATCCTAAAGGGAGGCCATTGTGCAACAATACTGTGAGTTAGTACGACGTTTTTACGCTCAGATCGGCAGTGGAGATCTAGGCTACGTGCCGGATGCACTAGCATGTGTGTTAAAGGCATTGGACGAGGTTGCCGCGAATAGCGAGCTGCCGTCCTCCGTTAGGGAACAGGCGGCATTTGCCGCCGCTAACTTATTGGTGAGCGACCATGTTGATGAATGATGAGTACCAATCCATCAATTGCGATGACTATGAAAGCCTGGAACTCGCCTGTCAGCATAACTACATTCTGAAGCTAGAGTTACGCGACGGAGAGAAGTTCGAAGGCATTGCCACCGAGTTGAAATTTACCAAGGGCGTTGAGTACCTGATTGTCGATCAGGCCGGAAGTGCTCTCAGCTTGCGTCTGGATCACATCCTCAGTTTCAGTCATCCGGAAATCGGTACCGTGGTTGTCAGCCTGTCAGACTGACTTTGCGGTAACGCCATCTCCACAGGGCAGCCCAAGGGCTGCCCTCGTCATTTAAGGCTTCAGGCTGGCGTAATAGGCCGCCAGGTCGGCAATATCCTCATCCGACAGACCTGAGACATAGGCCTTCATCACTTCCGCCTGCCCGCCAGAGCGCTCCCCTTTCTTGTAAGCCTGCAAAGAGTGCTCCAGATACATTTGATTTTGCCCGGCCAGATTCGGGTACATCGGAACCGAAACTTTGCCTTCCGCGCCGTGGCAGGCCATGCAGCTGGCCGATTTATCCTTGCCTGCCACCGCATCGCCCGCCGCCATCGCGGAAAAACTCAGTACGCTGGCCATCACTACCATTACGCTCACCAATTTCATTGCCCACTCCTCACAGCAGATTGTTATTATTTTTTTTCCAGCCAAGCCGCCAGGCCGGTTGCCCCGCAGACGCTTGCCCTTCCTCAGTAATAAATACGCCCACGGCAGCGATTAACTGCTCATCATAATAGAGCAACGGGATACGTTCACGCTGCCACGGTGGAATAGCCAACTCTTGCCACAGTTTTTTGATCGGACGTGAACCGGTACGGCCAACAATCCGCGCCCTGCCCTTGGCGGTAAAGCGCACACTGACCGACTCATGCTCTAAAGGGGCGCGTACCAGGCATTCACCTTCGCCCACGTACAGAGTACCCAGTCCGTCTGGTAATGCCAGTGGAGCCTCATTAGGCCAGGGCAATCGTGTGCCGCTCAGATCAGCCATCAGCGGTAGCAGGTACAGGCGCTGGCGAAAACGGCGGATCTGGTAGTTCCCGAGTTGCAGCTGCGGTTCGGCATCTTCCCGGCTTAATGCCACTTCCTGCCATAGCCGATGCAAGCTATCTCGCGCAGGCATGGTGACACCAAACAGCCCAATCCAGCGCCGTAGCAAAGCATAGCGCCTGGCAGCAGAGCAGGTAGCCAATTCGGCGATAGCGAGCGAGTTTTCGCCATCCAGCAGTTGGGTTAATTGCTCGGCCAGCAGCTCATCAAGCAGTTGCTCCTGCTCGGCACATAATTCAGCGCTGCGTGCGGTGGCGGCAGCAAAATGCGGCCAACGTTGATTCACTATCGGCAAAACGTTCAGACGTAAGAAGTTGCGATCGAAGCGGGGATCCTGATTGCTGTCATCCTCGATCCACTGCAGTTGATGCTGGTGTGCGTAGGCTTCCAACTGCTGGCGCGATATTCCCAACAGCGGGCGCAATAAGGGATTGTTACCCAAGCGGGTTTGTGCGGCCATGGCAGACAGTCCCGCAGGGCCGCTGCCCCGTTTTAAGGCCAGCAAGAAGGTTTCACATTGATCGTCAAGATGCTGCGCCGTCAGCAAAGTCTCGTCTGCGGTCAACGTTTCTGCGAAAACAGCGTAGCGGGCCGAACGGGCCGCGGCCTCGATCCCCCCAGGCCGCCCCTCTAGCTGAACATGTTTTACCACCAGCGGGACCTGCCAGCGTTCACATTGCTGCTGGCAATGTGCCACCCAATCATCGGCAAAACGGCTCAGGCCATGGTGCACATGCACCGCGCGCAGAGCGATGTCCGGTTGCTGCTGGCGCAACAGCACCAGCAGGTGCAGCAGTACGCTGGAATCCAGACCGCCGCTGAACGCCAGCAGCAGTTGGCGCTCAGCCCCTAGATGGTCGGCAATCTGTGTCAGGAGGTGGTGGGTCTTCATCAATTGAGCTTAGTGACATCTACATAACTGCACGTTAACCAGCCCACCGCCATCAATCAAGCATTAACCGCGCTATCATTGCGACGGGTCATTCCCCACCACAGCACCAGAGCCACCAACACCAAGGCCGCACTGCCTGCTGCTCCCCAGCCAATCTGGGTGAAAACCTTGCCGTAAGCTTCAATCATCGCATTACCCAACTGGCTTTCGGTGGTCTGGTTGGCAATCAGGCCCGCGAGGTAATTAGCCACCGAGCCCGTCGCCAGCATATAAATACCAGTCAGCACGCCAGTGACACCAGGAATATCCAACCGGGTGATTTGAGCCATCGCTACCGGATCGATAAACAGTTCGGCAAATCCCATCACCGCCAGCCCTGCCACCATCATCCCCATCGAGGCCTGGCCGTGCAGTTCCCCCCAGCGCGCATTTAATGCCATCAGCATAAAGCCCACAGCAATCAACAGCAGGCCAAAGGCAAACTTGCACCAGATGCGCACGGTCTGAGCGTTTCCCTGGCTGTTACGCATCAGGCAGGCCAGCAGCACGCCGCCGAGCATGACCGCAAAGGCGTTTACCGACTGGAACAGCGCTGTAGGCACCGACCAAGAGAACCATTGCCGGTCAACAAAGTGATCGATAAACAGGCTGATCGAACTGCCGCCCTGTTGGGCAAAGGCCCAAAACAGCGTTCCCAGCAGCATCAAGATGATGATTTGCCATAACGCTCGCCGTTGCTCACCGCTCACCCGCCAGAGGATACGCATGACGATCACCACCGCAGCGGCGCACACCACGCCAAGCAGATATCCGGCCCAGTTGTGAATGAACAACAGCGCGAAAAACAGCGGAGCACACAGCCCCCCTGCCACCAGCCAGAACCAATGCGGCAAGCGTAACGTGGTGGCCTGTATCAGCGGGATATTCACCCCGCGCGTATGCCGAAAGTGTTTGCTCCCCGACAGGAAGATCATCAGCCCGGCAAACATCCCTATTCCCGCCAGTGCAAAGCCGACGTGCCAACCATAGCGTTCAGCGGCTAACCCACAGGCGATCGGAGCCAGGATGGAGCCAACGTTCCCCGCGGCATACAGCAGAGAAAACCCGCCTTCCCGCCGTGGATCCTGCGCCTGGTACAGCTCTCCCAGCAGGCAGCTGATATTGGATTTAAACAGGCCATAGCCGCAGATGATGATGCCCAGCGCCAGGTAAAGGGAGTTGGCCGAGACCGCTCCCAGCCCCAATACGATATGGCCCAAGGTCATCAAGGCCGCCCCGGCAATCACCGAGACGCGGTTGCCCAACAGGCGATCGGCCAGCAGGCCGCCCAGAATGGGGGTGACATAAACCAAAGAGGCATAAGCGCTGAAAAGGGTGATGGCGTGGCTATCGGAATAGCCTAACTGGTGGGTCAGGTAGAGGATCAGTAACGCGCGCATGCCGTAAAAACTAAAATACTCCCAGATTTGTATCGCAACGACGTAGTAGATAGCGCGCGGCTGTGAGGGTGTTTTCATGGTGTACTCCCATCAGGATAACAAAGGGGAAAGCGTCTGTGCTTTCCCCTGTGATGCCATTATTCCGCTTTCAACACTTTCACCGTGTAGCGACCATCCGGCTGGCGGTATGCCCCGTGAATATCGGTCTCAAAGCCCGGATAATGCGCGCCGATTTCACACAGCATTTGCAGGAACTCGAGCACCGGGCGGCTTTCTTCGGTCAGCATTTCACCCGGCATCACCAACGGCACGCCTGGAGGATAAGGCAGGATCATATTGGCATTGACCTTGCCGACCATATCCTCCAGATAGACTTCCTCCACTTCGCCGTGCAGTTCTTTCTGGAAGGCGTGGTAAGGGTTCATCACCATGGTTGGCAGTACTTCGAAGGCGCGGTACATCAGGTCCGGCAGGTTATGATGCTCGACCAGGCGATGGATGTTCTGCGCCAGATCCTGGATGCGCATGTTTTCATAGAACTCAGGCGCTTCCTGATACAGCGATGGCAGCATGTTTTTCACCCGCAGGTTCAAATCGAACGAGCGTTTGAAATCGGTCATCGCACGCAGCAGGCTCAACGCCTTGGTTTTATCGATACCAATGCTGAACAGGAACAGCAGATTGTACGGGCCGGTTTTCTCCACGATGATACCGCGCTCATCCAGGTATTTGGCTACCAGGCTGGCCGGGATACCGAACGGCTGCATCTCACCTTCTTTGCTCATCCCTGGGGTGAGGATGGTCACCTTGATCGGATCGAGATACATGTGTTCGTTATCGATGTTTTTGAAGCCGTGCCAGGCGCTGTCGGAACGCAGCGGCCAGCATTCTGGCTCATCGATATGCTCCGGCTGCCAGACGTCAAAGAACCAGCCTTCGGACTCCACTTTCAGCCGTTTGATCTCCTTACGGAACTTGATGGCACGCTCGATGGAACCGTTAATCATGCGCTTACCGGCGTTGCCCTTCATCATCGCAGCGGCGGTTTCGGTGGACGCCACGATGCCATAATGCGGCGAGGTGGTGGTGTGCATCATATAGGCTTCGTTAAAGGTCTCTTCGTTGATGTCACCCTTCACGTGGATCATCGAAGCCTGCGAGAACGCCGCCAGCAGTTTGTGGGTCGACTGGGTTTCATAGATCACCTTGCCTTCAACCCGGCCGCCGCTCATGCCGCATTTGCCTTTATAGATCGGATGGAAGTTGGTGTAAGGCACCCAAGCAGAATCGAAGTGGATCGATTTAACATCCAGAGTCTGTTTGATGAAATCGGTGTTGTACAGCAAGCCGTCGTAGGTGGAGTTGGTGATCACCGCGTGCGCTGGCCAACTGGCGTTCGGCGTTTCTTTCACCCGTTTGGCGATGGTGGCACGGCTGAATTCGCTCTGCGGGATGCCACCGAGAATACCGTAGGCATTACGGGTTGGCCGGAAGTAGATCGGCGTGATGTCACTCATCATCATCAGATGGGTCAATGATTTGTGGCAGTTACGGTCGATCAGCACGGTGCTGCCGGCCGGAGCGGCATACATGCCGACAATCTTGTTGGCGGTGGAGGTGCCGTTGGTCACCATGTAGCTGCGTTCGGCATTGAACACGCGGGAAATGTACTCTTCAGCCTCTTTGTGCGGGCCGGAGTGATCCAACAGCGAACCCAGTTCGGAAACCGAAATGGAGATGTCAGACTTCATGGTATTCGGGCCGAAGAAGTCATAAAACAGGCTGCCTACCGGGCTTTTCTGGAAGGCAGTGCCGCCCATATGGCCTGGAGTACAGAAAGTATATTTACCTTCACGCACGTATTTGAACAGCGCCTTGGTCAGCGGCGGCAGGATGGCATCGATATACTCGTCGGTGTTCTGTTTGATCTTGGCGGCGATATCTTTTGCCGCACCCAGCGCATATTCGAAGAAACGTACCTGCATACGCAGATCGTTGAGGCTGACATCGAGCGTCGAATAAGTGTTGGCGAAGGCATACAGCGGCATGTATTCATTGAGCTGGCTGATCTCTTCGCACAGCTCAAGGTTGTATTTGTCCCAGTCAAAAATCACGCCGCACAGGCGGGCATTGTTTTCGATCAGCTTTAATAAATCTTCACGGTCATTAGGGTAGACGATGCGGAAGTCCAGGCTTTCCAGCGCCTGATGCAGTTCGCGGATCGGCTCTTCTTTGAAGTAGACACCCATGTGATTCATGATGGCAATAACGTTCATAATCATTTCTCCAGGCAAAGCGGGCCCCTTCCCGTCGCGGCTGACAGGTCGGAAAGAAAGGGGCTGGGTAAATTCAGTGGGTCAGAGCACGCAATCTCAGTGCGCTTTGGCCGTGGCGCTGTCGTTGACCGCAGCGGCTGCTTTGGCAACCTGGCGGGTATTCATTTTGCGGGCATAGAACATCAGGATGATCAGGCTGACGATAAAGGTGCCGGACAGCTCGAAGGAGTTGGCGCCCATCAGGGCGATAAAGCAGAACCCACAGCCCAGTACCGACGCCACCAGGCTCAGCAGGTTACGCACGTTGACACCTTCAAAGCGGATCAGGTCAACGCAGGAGTAGAAGTAAGGCAGCATGGTCAGCAGCACCGCGATACCGGTCAGTTCGCCGAACAGGTCGGAAGCTTTGCCACCGCTGGAGTTCATTACGGTGATCAACACCATCAGCGCGGTCATTTTGCAGCTTGCCAACAGCAGGCCCTTCTTCGGAATGCCGTTTTTATCCAGTTCGCCATACACTTTCGGGAAGTTGCCGTCGTTGGCTGCACGCACCCCGGCCTGACCTACCAGCATCATCCAGGAACCCAACGAGGTCAGGCAGGCAAAGGCGGTGAAAGCGGATACCATCGGAGCTGCCCAGTTGCCCATAATGGCGGAGGCGCTGATGGCGAAGGGAGCACCACTGGCAGCCATTTGCGCTGCAGGGAACATCCCGCTCATCACCTGAGTGGCGGCAATATAGATAATCCCTGCCAGGCCAGTACCGAGCATGGTCGCCAGTGGTACGGTGCGTTTGGGATTTTTCACCATCCCGGTGCTGACGGCGGCGGATTCAACGCCGATAAACGCCCACAGGCAGAGCAGGATACTTTTCACCACTGCATGGCTGTCGGTGGTACCGGAGGTATTCCAGTTGGCTTGATAGGTTGCAACATCAAACCAGTGCCAACCGGCCACGGCGGTGATCACTATCGGGATCAAGACCAGTACCAGACCCAGCGTGGTCAAGCGGCTGACCCAGGTACCCCCCAGCAGATTGACAAAGGTGAATATCCAGACGATGGCGATACAGGCAATCCCGGCCGGAACTGGATTATTCAACGCGGGGAAGAAAGTCGAAAGATAAGAAACGGCGGTAATACCGATTGCCAGGTTACCGATCCAGTTGGCATGGTAGTAAAGCACGCCAGTCTGGAAACCAAACGCCGGGGAGATTTCCCCCGCATAGGCAATTGGCCCGCCTTGCTGTGGGTTTTTAGTTGCCAGGCGGGCGTAAACATAAGCCAATGACATCGCGCCGACGATAGAAATCACCCATCCCCAGATGGCGATAGACCCCAGACTTGCCAGGTTTGCCGGTAATAAGGCAATCCCGCTCCCCATCATATTACCGGCGACGACGCCGGTGCAGGCAATAAGCCCTATTTTCTTGGATGAAGCCATGGTCAGTTTCTCCTGATTATCGATGCTGATAAGTGCTGAGCATTAAGAAGCGAGATTAATGAACAGACTTGATAATCAGGATGCTAACGATAGGCCAAAATAAAGTCCTAAAGATAAGGTGAAATTACGCTCATGATCCTACAAATGACAACTTGAGGTTTATGGTGAAAATATCAAGGTGGCAGCATGAGCTAAAGAAAAGGTAAACATTGTTTATAAACAACAGGATACTGGCACGAAGTGGCGGTAGTCAAGAGGGAAGCCGATGGGAGTCATGCAGAACACCGACGCGCCGTAAATCCATTTCTGGGGGCTCGAATCGCGCATCCTTGCGCTCAACGGTCGTAACCGTATGGCTCCCACCTGCCTTGGCTTATAGTGTCGCTGTATTTGTGCCAACGGTTGGCAATGGAGTTATTTTTGTGTGTCGTAGTTGTCTAAATAAGGAACAACTGCGGTGACTGAGGTCTGGAATACACCATTACGGATCCAATGCAGCGTATTTTCACCAGGACGAAGGTTGAAGGCAGTAATATAAGAATCCGCAGCCTGATGGTTATGGCCCTGCATTTCGTAGACTTTGCCTAGTAATACATAGTTCAACCATGACATCTGTAGATCGATAGCTTTATTAATGGCGCGGTAAGCCTCATCCGTTTTCCCTTGGGAAAGCGCATCGACGGTCACTATCTGCTGCAAGATGGGGGAATCAGCCAATATCGGCAACGCCTCCAGGCGGGTAATTTCCGTTCGTAGCTGTGCCAGCTCGGCCTCATCAAGAGGTTGGTAGGAATTACGCAGCAAATCCACCAGCGCTTTTTCGGCAACGGCATACTCAAAATCCGGCGAGGCTTTGATTATCGCCTCCAATTGGCTGCTGGCGCGGGTCAGTGAGTCCGCATCTCCCTGTACCAGCAATTGATGTGCCTGATAGAAACGCTGCAGCGCCGGGCCATTTTGCGGCAGCAGCAGCGCCAAACGCTGTGCCAGTTGCTGCGGCCAAGGCTGTTTCAACGCCGCCGACAGGCTGGTAAGGAAATCCTGCTGAATTTTTAGCTGATTATCAGTGGTAATAAAGTAGCGCTTATCCAGCATGATCGAGCTGTCGGCATTATCCACCAGCCGCACCGACAGGAAGCATTGCTGGGCACGGTAATGGCGTTGATTGACGAACTCGATATACAGCGACTTGCCGGAGCTGCTCGGCCCGGCAAAGTTGTAGTTGGTCTGATCGTGCACCAGGAACGTGGAATAGGTATTCAGCGCGTCGGTGACCAGTTCACTCACGCCAACCACATAAGAGAGCTGTGGCGTCCAGTTGCTGCAGCTGTTACCACCCTGGATACGAATATCGATATCACGCGGGTTGAGCAACACCGGCATGGTGGACACAGGTATGCGCTGAGACAGGGTCGCAATACCGACAAAGGCGACGCAGGCAGACAGCGCCGCCAGGAAAGTCAGCCAGACCCAAAAGGGTGAGCGTTGATAAAAACGACCTGCCGCAGTGGGTAACAGGGTCTTTGGCTTGGTAGCCGGACGCGGCGGGACATAGGCGGGAGCCTCTTCCTCGCTGCCATCTTCTGGCTCATGCATCACCACGGCCACCTGGGGTACCAACGGCGGCGCGTCTTCCCCTTCCTCACACCACATGACCGGTGCCGTCAGTTTATAACCGCGTTTAGGGACGGTGATGATGTATTCGGGGCTGTCTGGATCGCCGTCTTTCAGATATTTGCGCAGTTCCGAAATACACTGGGTCACCACATGGTTGGTGACGATATTGCGCTTCCAGATGTTATCAATCAGCTCGTCGCGGCTGAGCACCACATCCGGGTGCTGAGCGAAGTACTGCAACATATCGATCAGGCGCGGTTCCAGCGTCCGTTGACGCCCATCACGGCTTATGCGGTTGTCGGCCGGGGTGATCAGCCACTCCCCGACGCGGAAAACAGGCTCTTGCATGGCGGAAATAACTCTGTGGACACTGAGGGCAAGGGCGCGATGATAGCATAACGGCCCATAACTTGGGCCGTTCTCAGCAGATTAAGCATTCATAGTTCATATAATTCGAGCGGTAATCCGTCAGGATCGCTGAAAAAGGTAAAGCGGGATTGGGTATAGGGATCGACCCGAACCGGCTCGCAAACGACTCCAGCGGCCTGTAAATGCGCAATCGATGCCTGGATATCCTCTACGCTGAATGCCAGGTGACGCAGGCCACAAGCTTCCGGGTGGCTTGGTCTGGCTGGAGGGGATGGGAAGGAGAACAGTTCAATGACGTATTGGCCGTTCAGCGCCAGATCGGCTTTCCAAGAGTCACGCTCTTCGCGGTAATATTCCGCTAACAGGGTGAACCCCAGGATATCGCAGTAAAAGTGCTTACTGGCAGCGTAATCAGAACCAATCACCGCTATATGGTGAACCTGTCGTAATGCCAACATGGATGAGCTCCGTAAGTTATTTAGTGACCCCTCACCCCAACCCTCTCCCACAGGGAGAGAGAGCTAATACAGAGCCGTAATCAGGTATGAGAGTTGGTCTGTAGCACGTTTTATTTCCCCTCCAACCCCGGATACAAAAGTCAGGATGTGGCACGATCGGTCCACTCTCCCTTTAGGAGAGTGTTAGGGTGAGGGGCCATTCTTATCTAATCGGTTTTCAGCACCTTCACCAGATAGCGCCCATCCTCGGTCAGTTTAGCCCCGTGGATATCGGTTTCAAAACCTGGATAGTGTTCGCCGATCGAACACAGCATCAGCAGGAAATCGAGCACTGCGCGGCTCTCTTCGGTGATCATCTCCCCTGGCATCACGACCGGCACGCCCGGCGGATAGGGCAGGATCATGTTCGCCGCCACCTTGCCGACCAACTGGTCAATCTCGCAGGTTTCTACATTGCCGCGCACCTGCTGCTGGAACATCTCATAAGGCGTCAGCTTCATCTCCGGCAGTACGTCAAACGCACGCAACATCAGGCCCGGTAAATCGTGCTGGCGGATCAGTTGGTGGATCCCGGCAGCCAGATCCTGAATGCGCATATGGCGGTAGAAGTCCGGATCTTCAGCATACAGATCCGGCAGCATGTTCTTCACCCGCAGGTTAAGATCGTAAGCACGTTTGAAATCCGTCAGGCTGCGCAGCAGGCTCATCGCCTTGGTCTTGTCGATGCCAATGCTAAACAGGAACAACAAATTGTACGGCCCGGTTTTCTCCACCACGATCCCACGTTCATCCAGGTATTTCGCTACCAGCGCGGCAGGGATCCCGCTTTCCTCCAGCTCACCCAGTTCGTTCATCCCCGGCGTCAAAATGGTGACCTTGATCGGATCCAGATACATATGATCGCTGTCGGTCTGGCCAAAGCCATGCCAGTTGTCGTCTGGGTTCAACGGCCAGCACTGTGCCTCGTCAATCTCTTCCGGCTGCCAGATATCGAAGAACCAGGTGTCACTCTCGGCACGCAGGCGTTGCACTTCACGGCGAAAATGCAGGGCTCGCTCCACGGAGCGGTTAATCATGCGCCGCCCCGGATTGCCACGTAGCATCGCCGCAGCGGTTTCCATTGAAGCCACAATGCCATAATGCGGTGAAGTGGTGGTGTGCATCATGTAAGCTTCGTTAAAGGTGTTCTCATCATAATCCCCTTTAATGTGGATCATCGAAGCCTGAGAGAACGCCGCCAGCAGCTTGTGGGTTGATTGAGTTTCATAGATCACCTTGCCCGGGATGCGATCGCCACTCATGCCGCTTTTGCCTTCATAAATCGGGTGGAAATTGGTGTAAGGCACCCAGGCCGAATCGAAGTGGATCGACGCCACGTCCAGCGTTTGCTTGATATAATCGGTGTTATACAACAGGCCATCATAGGTAGAGTTGGTGATCACCGCATGTACCGGCCAACTGGCGTTGACAGTGCTTGCCACCCGCTCGGCAATGCTGTCGCGGGTAAATTCGCGCTGGGGAATGCCGCCTAAAATACCGTACGCATTTCGCAACGGGCGCAGATAAATCGGCACGATGTCACACATCATCAGCAGGTGACACAGCGACTTATGGCAGTTACGGTCAATAAGCACCGTGCTACCGGCAGGTGCCGAATACATGCCGACAATCTTGTTGGCGGTAGAAGTGCCGTTGGTCACCAGATAGCTCTGTTCCGCGTTGAACGTGCGGGCAATATACTCTTCCGCCTCCAGATGCGGGCCGGTGTGGTCCAGCAGCGAGCCGAGCTCCGTCACCGAGATGGAAATATCCGCCTTCAGGGTGTTGGCACCAAAGAAATCGTAGAACAGGCAGCCCACCGGGCTTTTCTGGAACGCGGTGCCTGCCATATGGCCCGGCGTACAGAAGGTATATTTCCCCTCCTTGACATAGGTGAACAGCGCCTTGGTCAGCGGTGGGGTGATGGTGTCCATATACTCATCGGTATACTGGCGAATGCGCTGGGCGATATCGTCGGCAGCGTTCAGACCATACTCGAAGAAATAGAGCACCATACGCATTTCGTGCAGGTGGACATCGAAGGTGGAGTGAGTGTTGATAAACGCATACAGCGGCAGGTATTCATTCAGCTCGTTGATTTCGCTGCACAGCTCCAGGCTGTATTCGTCCCAGTCGAACACCACCCCGCAGATACGCGCATTGTGTTCGATCAGCTTGAGCAGATCGCCGCTGTTCTTCGGGAACACCAGTTGGAAGCCCATTGAGGCCAGCGCCACGTGCAGCTCCCGGATAGGCTCGTCTTTGTAATAAACGCCCATCGGGCTCATGATCGCAATGATATTCATCGCAGCTATCCTTTAGTTAACTACCAATAGCTTATAACAACATAAAAAGCCGAGGCTGTCTTACGCGCATAAAAAAACCGCCCGGAGGCGGTTAGTCATCAGGCGTACAAACTCAGCAGTAGCCGTAGTTCATCAGCCGTTGATAGCGACGGTTGAGCAACTCTTCGTTGTTCAGGCCATCCAGATCCGCCAGGTCCGCCAACAGTTGGGCTTTCAACGAAGCCGCCATTGCCGGTACGTCGCGGTGAGCAGAGCCCAAAGGCTCTGGGATCACAGAATCGATCAGCTTCAGCTCTTTCAGGCGTGGTGCAGTGATGCCCATTGCTTCTGCGGCAATCGGTGCCTTATCGGCACTTTTCCACAGGATCGAGGCGCAGCCTTCCGGCGAGATCACCGAATAGGTGCTGTACTGCAGCATATTCACTTTATCGCCAACGCCAATCGCCAATGCCCCGCCGGAGCCGCCTTCGCCGATCACGGTGCAGATCACCGGGATATTCAGGCGAGACATTTCACGCAGGTTGCGGGCGATCGCCTCAGATTGGCCACGCTCTTCCGCGCCCACGCCAGGATAAGCACCTGGGGTGTCGATGAAGGTGATCAGCGGCATCTTGAAGCGGGAGGCCATTTCCATCAGGCGCAGCGCTTTGCGATAGCCTTCCGGTGCCGGCATACCGAAGTTGCGGCGGATTTTCTCTTTGGTTTCACGCCCTTTCTGATGACCAATGATCATCACCGGGCGGCCATCGAGGCGCGCAATACCACCGACAATGGCTTTGTCATCGGCATAGGCGCGATCGCCTGCCAGCTCTTCAAAGTCGGTAAAGATGTGTTTGATATAATCCAGGGTATAAGGACGGCGCGGGTGGCGTGCCAATTGGGCAATCTGCCAGGCCCCAAGATCGGAAAAAATCTTGCGCGTCAGCTCAACGCTCTTCTCACGCAGGCGCTGAACCTCTTCGTCCAGATTAATATCTAATTTTTCGTCTTGACGGCTGACTGCGGTCAGCGAGTCAATTTTCGCTTCCAGCTCTGCAATCGGCTGTTCAAAATCAAGAAAATTCAGACTCATAGCATTCCTATTTTAGTCAAATTCCAGTTCCACCTGCTCATTACCTACCAAGGTCCGCAAATCTATCAACAAGCGGTCGGTCGGCGTCACGCGCCAAGTTGCACCAAAGCGCAATCTTGCCCGTGCATCTTCCCGTTGATAGTAGAGATGCACTGGAATCGTCCCCGAGCGATGGGGTTCCAAAGACTGACGGAGACGGTTCAAAAGCTGGTCATCAATTTGCCTGTCCGTCAGCGAGATAGCAAGCCCGCGAGCGTATTTTTCACGTGCTTCACTGATGTCCATTAATTCACGAGCGGTCATTTTAAGCCCGCCGTTAAAGTCATCAAAGCTGACCTGTCCAGTCGCGATCAGGATACGGTCTTTTTCCAACAAATGCTGGTATTTTTCCAAGGCATCGGTGAATAACATGATGTCCAGACGGCCAGAGCGGTCATCCAGCGTACAAATGCCGATGCGGTTGCCACGTTTGGTCATCATGATCTTGGAAGCAATCACCAACCCGACGGCGGTAGTCATCTTGCCGCGATCCGTCGGGTGCATATCTTTCAGTCGCTGGCCACCGGCATAGCGTTCGATTTCTTTGAGGTACTGGGTGATCGGGTGGCCAGTAAGATACAGCCCCAGCGTTTCCCGTTCACCATCCAGCACCACCTGTTCCTGCCAAGGGGGAACGTTGGCGTAAGATTGTTCCACCTGCTCCGGCGCTTCCGCCAACACGCCAAACATATCCGCCTGGCCGATGGCTTCGGCTTTGGCGTGCTGATCGGCCGCTTTAAGCGCATCCCCTAGGGAGTTCATCAACGCGGCACGGTGTGGCCCCAGGCGATCGAACGCCCCAGACATGATCAGCTTTTCCAGAATACGGCGGTTGAGCTTTTTAATATCGGAACGAGCGCACAGGTCGAACAGATCTTTGAAATACCCCTGCTCGCCGGAATTACGCGCTTCGATAATCGCTTCGATCGGCCCTTCCCCTACTCCCTTGATGGCACCGATGCCATAGACGATCTCACCCTCGTCATTAACGTGGAAGTGATATTGCCCGCTGTTGATGTCCGGCGGCAGGATTTTCAGGCCCATGCGCCAGCACTCATCCACCAGCCCCACCACCTTATCGGTGTTATCCATATCGGCAGTCATGACCGCGGCCATAAACTCGGCCGGATAGTGGGCCTTCAGCCACAGCGTCTGGTAAGACACCAACGCATAGGCAGCGGAGTGCGATTTGTTAAAGCCGTAACCCGCGAACTTCTCTACCAGATCGAAGATTTTTACCGACAGTTCGCCGTCAATGCCGCGCGATTTCGCACCATCTTCAAAACCGCCACGCTGCTTGGCCATCTCGACCGGGTTCTTTTTACCCATGGCGCGACGCAGCATGTCCGCCCCGCCCAGCGTATAGCCAGCCAGCACCTGAGCGATCTGCATCACCTGTTCCTGATACAGGATGATGCCATAGGTTGGCTCCAGCACCGGCTTCAGCGATTCATGCTGCCACTGGATATCAGGATAGGAGATCTCTTCACGCCCGTGCTTACGGTCGATAAAGTTATCTACCATGCCGGACTGTAACGGGCCGGGACGGAACAGCGCCACCAGTGCGATCATGTCTTCGAAGCAGTCGGGCTTCAGACGTTTGATCAAATCCTTCATGCCGCGCGATTCAAGCTGGAATACCGCAGTGGTTTCCGAGCGTTGCAGCATGTCGAAGCTTTTCTTGTCATCGAGCGGAATGGCCGCGATATCTATCGGTTCCAACCCGGTCTTGGCACGACGGGCATTAATCATCTCCAACGCCCAGTCGATGATGGTCAGAGTACGCAGGCCGAGGAAGTCGAACTTGACCAGCCCGGCGTATTCCACGTCGTTCTTGTCAAACTGGGTGACCGGGTGGTTACCTTCGGCATCGCAATAGAGCGGGGCAAAGTCGGTGATCTTGGTTGGCGCAATCACCACGCCCCCAGCGTGTTTACCGGCGTTACGCGTCACGCCCTCCAGCTTGCGTGCCATGTCGATCAGCGCTTTGACCTCTTCGTCTGCCTCATAGATTTCCGGCAGTTGCGGCTCTGCAGCAAAGGCTTTTTCCAGCGTCATGCCCGGATCGGGCGGCACCAGCTTGGAGATACGGTCAACGAAGCCATAAGGGTGGCCCAGCACGCGCCCCACGTCGCGGATCACCGCTTTCGCCGCCATGGTACCGAAGGTGATGATCTGCGATACCGCCTCACGGCCATACATGTCCGCCACGTGTTCGATGACCAGGTCGCGTTTTTCCATGCAGAAGTCGACGTCGAAGTCGGGCATCGAGACACGTTCCGGGTTCAGGAAGCGTTCGAACAGCAGGTCAAATTCCAGCGGGTCGAGATCGGTGATTTTCAGCGCATAGGCCACCAGCGAACCGGCACCAGAGCCACGGCCCGGGCCTACCGGCACGTCGTTATCTTTCGACCACTGGATGAACTCCATTACGATCAGGAAGTAACCCGGGAATCCCATCTGGTTGATCACTTTCAGTTCCAGATCCAGACGCTCATCGTATTCAGGACGGCGCTCGGCACGGACTTCCGGATCCGGGAACAGGAACTCCAGGCGTTCTTCCAACCCCTCTTTGGACTTGAGCACCAGGAAATCTTCGGTGGTCATATCGCCGGTGGGGAACTGCGGCAGGAAATATTCGCCCAGACGGATGGTGACGTTACAGCGCTTGGCAATTTCCACGCTGTTTAGCAACGCTTCAGGGATGTCGGCAAACAGCTCGCACATCTCCTCTTCGCTGCGCATGTACTGTTGCGGGCTGTAGTTTTTCGGGCGTTTGGGATCGTCGAGCGTAAAGCCATCATGGATCGCTACGCGGATCTCATGGGCGTCAAAGTCATCTTCCACCAGGAAACGGACATCGTTGGTGGCGACTACCGGCAACCCACGTTCGGTCGCCAGGGCTACGGCGGCGTGCAGATAGTTTTCTTCATCCCCACGGCCGGTGCGGATCAGTTCGAGATAATAGCTGTCCGGGAAATGCTGCTGGTAAAACTCCAGGCATTGATCGACCAGGGCCTGGTTGCCACGCAGCAGAAACTTGCCGACGTCGCCCATGCGTGCACCGGAAAGCAGGATCAACCCGCTGCGATGTTCTATCAGCCAGTCGCGATCGATCACCGGGCCTGCCGGGCCATAACCGCGCTGATACGCCCTGGAGATTAATAGTGTGAGGTTTTGATAGCCAACGTTATCGGCTGCCAGCACGGTAAGCTGTGCCAGCTCATCGCCCAGCTCTTCGCTTTGTACATGGAAATCCGCACCGATGATCGGCTTGATCCCGGCACCGTGCGCACTGCCATAAAACTTCACCAGACCACACATATTGGTGAAGTCGGTGACGGCCAAGGCTGGCATGGCTAACGCGGCAGCTCTTTTCACCAACGGGCCAATCTTGGCTAATCCATCAATCATGGAGTAGTCACTGTGCACGCGCAGATGAATAAAACGAGGTTCGGCCATATCCAGATACCAACGTGTTGGGGTTCAGCAAACTGAACCAGGGTTACATTAGGGTGTGGGGAAGATCACCGTAGCCATTTCCCCTCACCCCGACCCTCTCCCAAAAGAAGAGGGGGCGTAATATTAAGCATCGTGTGAACTATGCGGCTTGGTTACTTAGCTGACGAGCCTGACTCCAGCGCCCGTCTTACCGGGGCAAAACTGCGGCGATGATGCTCGGTAGCCCCCAACACGGCCAGCTTTTCCAGATGGAACGCGGTGGGATAGCCCTTGTGTTGGGCAAAGCCGTAATCCGGGAAAATCGCATCCAGCTCGGTCATTTCGCGATCGCGGGTCACCTTCGCCAGAATTGATGCGGCACTGATTTCCGCCACCCGGCTATCCCCTTTCACCACCGCTAACGAGCGCATCGGCAATTTGGGGCAACGGTTGCCGTCAATCAACACCATGTCCGGGGCGATATGCAAACCCGCTACCGCGCGCTGCATCGCCAGCATGGTGGCATGCAGGATATTCAGTTGGTCGATCTCGACCGACTCAGCCCGCCCCAGGCTCCAGGACAGCGCCTTTTCCACGATCTCGTCGTATAACGCCAGACGGCGCTTCTCGCTGAGCTTTTTGGAATCCGCCAGGCCGACAATCGGCCGTGCCGGATCGAGGATCACCGCAGCGGTCACAACGGCACCCACCAAAGGCCCGCGCCCCACTTCATCCACACCGGCAAACAGCCGGGCGGCAGGGTAAACAAAGGGTTCCATCATGCTTTTGCCAGCTCCAACACAGCCTGAGCGGCCTGTTCATCGGCACCACAGCGAATACTCTGATGCAATTCAAGGAAGGTCTGTTTCAACAGCTCCGCCTGCGGGCTGTCTTCCAGCAACGGCAATAACGCCGCGGCCAGCTTATCCGGTACACAATCGTGTTGCAGCAGTTCGGTGACGATTTCACGCCCCGCCAGCAGGTTAGGCAATGAGACATACGGGGTTTTCACCAGCCGCTCCGCCAGCCAGAAGGTAAATGGCTTCATGCGGTAGCCCACCACCATCGGGCATTTTGCCAACATACACTCTAACGCCGCGGTGCCGGAAGCCAACAGAGCCGCATCGCTGGCCACCATCGCCTCACGGCCTTTGCCATCCAGCAGGTGAACCTTGAGCTCCGGTGCGACCTCTGCCTTGATACGCTCAAACTGCTCACGGCGCTTGGCGTTGACCAAAGGCACCACCACTTCCAGATCGGGATAATGCTCGCGTAGCAGTTGAGCGGTACGCAGGAAGTCGCCACTGAGCATTTCCACTTCGGCATTACGGCTGCCGGGTAGCAATGCCAAACAGCGAGCGGCCGGGTCAATGCCCAGCGTAGCGCGTGCGGCCAGCTTATCCGCCTGCAATGGCATCGCATCGGCCATGGTATGTCCGATAAAGCGGCAAGGGACGTTGAAACGATCGTAAAACGCTTTTTCGAAAGGGAGGAACGCCAACACCAGATCGGTCGCCTTACCAATTTTGAAAACGCGTTTCTGACGCCAGGCCCACACGGACGGGCTGACATAGTGAATAGTGCGGATACCGCGCTGTTTCAGGCGGCCTTCCAGCGTGAGGTTGAAGTCTGGCGCATCGATACCGACAAACACGTCAGGCTTCAGCTCACTGAACCGGCGGGTCAGATCCTTGCGGATCTTCAACAGGCGTGGCAGACGCTCAAGCACCTCTACCACGCCCATCACCGCCAGCTCTTCCATTTCGTACCAGGTTTCACACCCTTCGGCCTGCATCAGCGGGCCAGCAACACCGACAAAGCGGGCGCTTGGGTAGTGCGTCTTAAGCGCACGAATTAATCCGGCACCCAGAATATCACCGGAGGTTTCCCCGGCGACCAATCCGATAGTCAATGGACGATTTGGCATAACTCAGCGAATAATCCCACGGGTAGAACGCGCAAAGAAATCGAGGAACTGCTGCACCACTGGCTGCTGTTGCGCCAGGGTTTCGATCTCTGCTTTAGCCTCGTCGAAGGTCTTCTCGCTGCGATAGAGGATCTTGTAGGCATTGCGGATCGCCTGCATTTCATCCTTATCAAAACCACGGCGTTTCAGGCCAACGGCGTTCACGCCAAATGGCGTCGCGTGGTTACCCTGCGCGATGACAAAAGGCGGTACGTCCTGAGCGACACCGGAACAACCACCGACCATCACATGGGCACCAATCACACAGAATTGGTGGATCGCGGTCATGCCGCCAATGATGGCGAAATCGTCGATCTCCACGTGACCAGCCAGCGTGGCGTTGTTGGCCAACACGCAGGAATTGCCCACTACGCAGTCATGAGCAACGTGCACGTTGACCATCAGCAGGTTGTCATTACCGACTTTGGTCAGGCCCGTTCCCTGTGCAGTACCGCGATGAATGGTGACGCTCTCACGAATGCGGTTACGATCGCCGACTTCAACCCGAGTCGGTTCGCCAGCGTATTTCAGATCCTGATTCACTTCGCCGATAGAGGCAAACTGATAGATCTCGTTATCGCGGCCAATCTTGGTGATACCGTTCACCACCACATGCGATTTGAGGACCGTACCCGCGCCGATTTCCACCTGGGAGCCGACGTAGCAGAAGGGACCGATATGCGCACCAGCGCCGATGACGGCGCCTTCTTCAACGATCGCACTTGGATGGATAAAGGCGGTTTTATCAATCACGGATTATGCCTCCCGGCTGCGGGCACACATCATGGTTGCTTCGCAGACAATTTTTCCATCGACGGTCGCCACGCCTTTAAAGCGGGTCAAACCACGACGGGTTTTTTCGAAAGTGACTTCCATAATCATCTGGTCGCCAGGCACCACAGGGCGCTTGAAGCGAGCTTCGTCAATACCGGCGAAATAGTACAGCTCGCCCGGTTCCAGTTTACCCACGCTCTTGAATGCCAGGATACCCGTGGCCTGAGCCATAGCTTCCAAAATCAGCACGCCTGGAAAAATCGGTTTACCAGGGAAATGCCCCTGGAAAAACGGCTCATTAACGGATACGTTCTTCACTGCACGCAGATATTTATGCTCTTCGAAATCCAATACACGGTCAACCAGCAAGAATGGATAACGGTGAGGAAGCAGTTCCAGAATTTCTGCAATATCTAGAGTATGAGTGTCAGTAGTCAAAATACTCTTCCTGTCTCTAAAAACTGATGGCATCAACAACACGGCCTGCGTTGACCCCAAAAAGGAGATCATCAGGCAGGCCGCAAATTAACAACTCTTTGCGCTTTTGGCATCATTGCCAACGCGTTTCGTTTTATACCCAGCATCCCGGGCCGTGGTGATTAGTCTTTTCCGACTTTTCGTTCGACAGCTTTCAAGCGCTTGCTAATCTCATCGATATTCATCACCAACGCCGCGGTTTTACGCCAAACTTTGTTGGGTTGTAACGGAATGCCAGAGGAGTATACCCCAGGTTCGGTGATTGGTCGCATAACCATTCCCATCCCGGTGACAACTACCTGGTCAGCAATCTCCATGTGACCGTTGATCACACTGGCGCCGCCAATTTGGCAATAGCGCCCGATTTTCAGGCTACCCGCCATGATCACACCGCCCGCGACGGCGGTATTCTCGCCAATCACCACGTTGTGTGCAATCTGACACTGGTTATCTATGATAACACCATTCCCAATCTGGGTGTTATCCAACGCGCCGCGATCGATGGTGGTACAGGCACCAATCTCAACGCGATCGCCAATAATCACCGTGCCAAGCTGCGGGATCTTGATCCAGTTGCCACGCTCGTTGGCGTAGCCGAAACCGTCCGCACCAATCACCGTTCCCGATTGGATCAGGCAGTGCTGGCCGATTTCCACTTCATGATAAATCGTTACGTTGGCCCACAGACGCGTACCTGCGCCGATGCGTGCCTGCTTGCCGATAAAGCAACCCGGGCCGATGACCACGTTATCGCCCAGTTCAACACCGGATTCGATAACCGCATTCGCCCCAATAGCAACGTTCTGCCCCAGCTTGGCCTGCGGAGAGATCACCGCGCTTGGCGCGATATCTGCTGCGGGTGCTGGCGTGGTGTCCATCAACTGCGCCATACGCGCATAGGTCAGGTAAGGGTTTTTAACCACCAGCGCTGCGCTACGACAGTGTGGTAGGTCTGCTTCGGTGAGTACCACGGCACTCGCCTGGCAGGAAGCCAGCTGCTCTTGGTAGCGGCTGTTTGACAAAAACGTGATTTGGCCAGGCTGTGCGGAATGCATAGAAGCAATGCCGGTGATGACGAGATCGCCATCACCGTGCAATTGTGCATCCAACTGCTGCGCTAAATCAGCCAGTCGAATTGAAGGCATGGCGTTATTTAACCTGTTTCAGCACGTCTGCAGTAATATCTTTTGAAGAACCTGCGTAAGCAACTGCGTTGGCGTCGATCACGACGTCATAGCCTTCTTTGCTGGCAACGGCTTTCACAGCATCCTGAATACGGCTCAGGATCTTGTTACGCTCTTCCATCTGGCGACGACGATTATCCTGCTCGAAAGCCTGCGCTTTCTGAGAGAACTGCTCACGCTGAGCCATCACATCTTTTTCCATCTTGGTGCGATCGCTGGCTTTCATGGTAGAACCATCACGCTGCAACTTCTGCATTTTGGTTTGCAGATCGCGTTCCATGTTCTGGAGTTCGCTTGCACGGCCTTTGAATTCGCCTTCCAATTGCTTGGCTACGGTTTCACGAGCTGGCAGCTGTTGGAAAATGCTAGAAACGTTAACAACAGCAATCTTGTCAGCTGCCTGAACGCCTGCAGAAGCAGCCATTGCTAAACCGAGGCCTGCGGCACATAACCACTTTTTCACTATAAACTCCTTACCATCACCCATTTGTGTCACATGACACTTTTGAAAGTACACAATCTGCCAGACTTATCACATTACACAATGAGATTTCTCTCGCTATGAGCTGGTTTAAGCCTGGCATTTGCGATTCTTGTACCGCTCTGCCCACAGGTGAAACCGGTTATTACCAGGTTTTACCGATGTTAAACTGGAACTGCTCCGACCTGTCGCCGTCGTATTTCTTGATCGGATCCGCATAGGAGAAGACCAACGGCCCCAGTGGAGACATCCACTGCAGCGCAAGACCGGCAGACACGCGAATGTTGCTCGCCTTGCTGTAGTCTGGTACCCCGTACATCAGCGTCTGATCGGTGTTTTCCCAGTGGGTATCCCACACGGTACCGGCATCGACAAACAGTGAAGTACGCACCGAGTTGGCGTATTTCTCGCTGAGGAACGGCGTAGGCGTGATCAACTCCATGCTTGCCACGGCCATGGCGTTACCGCCCACCGCATCGTTCGAGCTACAAATCGGCTGAGCGGTGCTGGTGCCTGGCGCGTACTGGCACGAATACGAGTTGGAGTTGTAGTACACGGCTTTTGGACCAATGGTGTTGGACTGGAAGCCACGTACGGTACTTGAACCACCCGCATAGAAGTTTTCATAGAACGGCATTTCTTTACCGCCCAACCCATCGGCATAGCCCAGACGGCCACGACCCAGCAACACCCAGGTCTTGTCATCGTTAAGCGGCATATACTGCGCGGTGTCCAACGTCATCTTGTAGTATGAGTTGTCGGAGCCCGGCACGGTCACCTTGGTGTTGAACGTAGTGCGGTTACCCTGGGTAGGGAAGTAGCCACGGTCCAGATTATTATAGGTCCAGCCCAGGTTCAGCGTGAAGTCGTCGGCTGTAAAGCTGGCGCGATCCTTAAAGTCAGGATAATCGCCCATCGAGTTCAGATAGCGCCACATGGCGATCTGCGGCTGCATTTCTGACAGGGAGTTATGGACGTAACCCAGGCCAGCACGCAGCGAGTTGTTCTCGTTGATCGGGAAGCCTAACGTGCCGTCGATACCATAACTGCTGTTGGTATAGTCGGACAGATCGGCATTATTCGCTTTAAAGTCGTTATAGAAGATACGGCCGCCCAAACTCACACCGTCAACGGTGAAGTACGGGTTGGTCACCGACAGCTCGGTATAGGTCTGGTAGTCGTTCTTGGTGCCGCTGATGCCAACAGAGTAGCCCGTGCCCAGCCAGTTATCCTGCTGTACGCCCGCCTGGAAGCTGACGCCACTTTCGGTACCGTAACCCACACCAAAGTTCAGCGTCCCGGTGTTACGTTCTTTCACCTTATAGGTGATATCAACCTGATCGGGGGAACCCGGTACACGCTGGGTTTCTACATCGACCGTCTCGAAGTAACCCAGACGGTTCAGACGTTCTTTACCCTGCTCGACCTGATCGTTACCCAGCCACGCCCCTTCCATCTGGCGCATTTCGCGGCGCAGAACGGAATCTTTACTGGTGTCGTTGCCTTCGAACTTGATGCGACGCACATAGAAACGGTTACCCGCGTCGATGTTGACGTTCAACTTCACGGTTTTATCCGTGTCGTTGATTTCAGGCTGAGTCTGTACGCGAGGATAAGCGTAACCATAACGGCCAAACATCTTCTTGATGTTATCTTCCATTTTGGTCACTTTGGTGCCGTTAAACAGCTCACCCGGCTCAATCTTGGTCAACTGAGCCACTTCTGCCGAATGACCGGCAAGGTTGCCATTTACCACCACGCCAGAAAGCTTGTACTGATCGCCTTCGGTGATGTTAACGGTGATATAGATGCCTTTTTTATCTGGCGTCAGGCTGACCTGCGTCGAATCAATATTGAAACGGGCATAGCCGCGATCCAGATAGAAGCTGCGCAGGCTCTCAAGGTCCCCCGCCAGCTTTTGCTTCTGGTATTTGCGATCGGCCACCACGTTCCACCACGGCACATCATCACGCAACTGGAAGTGTGCGATCAGCTCATCGTTGGTGAAGGCATGGTTGCCGACAATGTTGATTTGTTGAATCTTGGCGGAAACCCCTTCCGTGAACACCAGTTTCAGGTCAACACGGTTGCGCGGCAACGGCGTGACAACGGCTTTCACCGAGGCACTGTATTTACCGACGCTGTAGTAGAAGTCTTCCAACCCTTTTTCAATGCTGGATAAGGTGGTGCGGTCGAGTGCTTCACCAACCCGGACGCCAGAGGCTTCCAGGTTTTGCTTGAGCATGTCATCTTTCACCGATTTGTTACCGGAGAAAGTGATGCTGGCAATGGTAGGGCGTTCCTTAACCTGAACAATCAGCGTATCACCATCGCGCAGTACGCGAACGTCCTCGAAGTTGCCAGTGGCAAACAAGGCACGGATGGTGTTACCGATATCATCATCAGAGACGGTATCGCCTACGCGAACCGGCATGTTGAGTAACGCCGCACCGACGGCGACTCGTTGCAGGCCTTCGAAATGAATATCCTTCACTACGAACCCGTCTGCACCGTATACGGTGGCGCTGCCAAACAGCAGCGACGCTATGAGCAACTTTTTCATCGCCATCGTTGTTATGCGTTCTTCCTAACCTGTCCCCGCCCCTAAAGACGAGAAAAATCATTGAAAAGTGCAAGACCCATCAGCAGTACCAACAAGATCGAACCAATGCGGTAGCTGTAGTCCTGTACTCGCTCAGAAACTGGCCCCCCCTTCAGCTTTTCTATCGCCAGGAAGAGGAGATGCCCACCATCTAATACCGGTAATGGGAAGAGGTTGATGATCCCTAAGTTGACGCTAATCAACGCCAGAAACATCATATAATACACAAAACCCACCTCTGCTGATGCCCCTGCTCCCTGTGCAATGGAAATCGGGCCACTCAGGTTGTTCAGCTTCACATCACCGGTAATTAATTTACCTATCATGCTGACCGTAAGATGCATCAGCTGCCAGGTTTTGTCCCCCGCCTGATACAGCGCAGAGAACGGCCCATATTGACGGATGGTCTTGTACTCATCCGGCAGAGGGATAACTTTAGGTACAATCCCGGCAAACCCCACCGCTTTGTCTTTTCCCACCGGCTTTGTATCTGGTATCAGCGTTAAAGACAAGGGGGCGCCGTTTCTTTCTATCTCTAAAACCAGCGGAAGCCCTGGAGCATTGTGGATACGTTTAACCAACGTAACCCAACGGCCAAGTGGCTGACCATCGACTTTAACGATCCTGTCCCCCGCTTGTAAACCTGCCTTTTGCGCAGCTGACCCGGCCTGGACTTCTGCCAGCACGGATTCAATCTGCGGGCCACGCGGGATCATGCCTAGAGAACGCACGGGATCTTCTTTGTCCGGCTCAAAGCTCCAGTGGCGCAAATCCAGGGTCTTGCTCAGCTTTTGTGAAGAACCAAACGGAGCAATTTCTACCTCGGTTTGCGCATCACCGATTTTGGTCACCAACGCCAGGCGAACAGATTCCCAATCAGGCGTTTCGATACCGTCAACGGACTTAAGTTCCATTCCCGGAGAAATTTCGGCCTGGGCGGCAATGGATTGCGGAGTAATTTCACCGATGACCGGGCGGTAACTCGGTACGCCGATGATAAAGACGATCCAATAGGCAAGAATGGCAAACAGGAAATTGGCAATGGGGCCCGCGCTGACAATCGCCGCACGCTGCCAGACGGTTTTATTGTTGAACGCCTCATGACGCAGCTCGGGAGCCACCGTTTCGACGCGCTCATCGAGCATTTTGACATAGCCGCCAAGGGGGATCATGGCGACGACATATTCGGTGCCCTGGCGATCGGTGCGGCGCCATAGCGCACGGCCAAAGCCGATAGAGAAACGCTCCACACGGACGCCACAGCGGCGAGCCACCCAAAAGTGCCCGAACTCATGCACTGTGATCAATATACCCAGAGCGATAATAAACGCGACCAAGTTCCAGAGTACGCTGACCATAGAATCCCTTTACTCCCCCCGCCGATGACGGATTAAAACACTAACAGCATCAAGCAGGCAAATACCGGTACCGCTGCGGTCAGGCTATCGATACGATCCAGAATGCCACCGTGCCCCGGGATCAGATGACCACTGTCCTTGATACCGGCTTCACGTTTGAACATGCTTTCCGTCAGATCGCCCAACACCGAAGCCAGGGCAGCAATCACCGAACAGACCAATAGGGTCATAGGCACCACGTTCAGCGGCGCATAGCGGCCAAACAGCCACGAAATCACGGCAGACGTTACCAGCCCACCGACCAGCCCTTCCCAGGTTTTCCCCGGAGAGACCTTCGGTGCCAGCTTGTGTTTGCCAAACAGCTTGCCGAACATGTAGGCACCGGAATCTGCGCCCCAGACCAGCAGCATAACGTACAGCAACCACCATGCACCGGTAAAATGATTCTCTTCATAGCCGAACTGACGCAGCGCCAGCATGCCCCAGAAAAACGGCACGATGGTCAACAGGCCAAAGACCAGCCGTAAGGTGCGCGAATTACGCCACAGCGCAGCCGAGCCTGGATAGAACAGCACCAGCAGCAGGGCCACCAGCCACCATCCCAGCGACAGCCATAGCGGGCCAGCGATCTGCAATTGGTGAACAGATTGATGGTAGGCAGGCACGCTGAGCATCATCAGCGTCAATAGGAAACCGCATAATATCGCCAGCCAGATACGTTGGGGGCGGGCAGCAAAGCCAGCCAACTGCCCCCATTCCCAGGCGGCTAACATGCACACAGCGAGTGTTACCAGGGCAAAGCCCATCGGCGGCAGCAAGAACAGCGCTGCGATAACAATCGGAATTAAAATCAGAGCCGTTATGATGCGAGACTTCAGCAAAAGTTCCCCCTAGGACGCATTGGCATCGATAGGTGTTGTTCCTCCGAAGCGACGCTCGCGTTGTGCAAATGCATTCAGCGCACCTTCAAAGACAAGTTCATCAAAATCTGGCCAGAGTACATCAGTAAAGTAAAGCTCGGCGTAAGCAATTTGCCACAACAAAAAGTTACTGATGCGATGTTCGCCGCCGGTACGGATCACCAGATCCACCGGAGACAGATCGCTCATGCAGACGCGCTCGCCCAGTAACTCTTCGCTGATCTGATCTACGCACAGCGTACCTTGCTGTACTTGCTCGGCCAGATCCTTCACTCCCTGAATAATATCCCAACGGCCACCGTAATTGGCGGCAACGTTAAGCGTCAGGCCATCGTTATTTTCTGTCAGTTGCTCCGAGCGGCGGATACGCTCTTGCAAACGTGCGCTGAACCGGCTGACATCGCCGATCACACGCAACCTGACATTATGTTTATGCAGGCTTTTTACTTCGCTGTCCAGTGCGCGGACAAAAAGCTCCATCAGCGCGGAGACTTCCTGCGCCGGGCGGTTCCAGTTTTCGCTGCTGAAGGCATAAAGCGTGAGTGCATCTAAATGGTGACTGGCGGCAAAACTGACCGCACGGCGTACCGATTTCACCCCTGCTTTATGACCGAAGATACGTAACTTGCCCTGGCGTTTAGCCCAACGCCCATTGCCGTCCATAATGATCGCGACATGACGTGGCCCATGAGCAGAAAGATTAGCTTCTTGTTGGTTTGCGGACGACATAACTCGTACTTATTTCCTCGGTAGAAACGCCCTGGCCTTGCCGGAATATCGGACCTTACGCGCAAAAAAAGCCGTGTGCCTGACACAGCTTTTCAGTCTGCCTGCCTGGTGCCCCAAGGAGCGCCCGGCAAAGATTGGCGTAAATTTTCCCCGTCTTCTGGCTTGGCACTGCCCTATTGGCCGCGCTTGTCAGGTAAAAAGGTCTGCCAATCCGGCCATTATTCAACGGTATAACCGGTGATTATGGCGCAGACTATAACACCTCCGTGAAGCCTGAACAAACGGCCACACGGCGGCCTGGCGAGTTTACCAGCAAATTCAGACAATGTAGCAGAGCCGAATTTACCCGCGGTATAACCCGCTCAAGTGATTAAACTCGCAGGTTACGAACCAAACCGCCAGCCACCTCACGCGCCTGACGATCGATCTCCAGCACCATCTCAATGCTGGTGGGTTCCGGCAGCGCCATACATTCAACAACCTTTTGGTTCACGACTGAAATATCAGTGAAACGAATTTGTTGCTGCAAAAATGCCGCTACGGCAATCTCATTGGCCGCGTTGAGGGCGGTGGTCGCCGCCTGGCCTGCATCGAAGGCTTCGATTGCCAAATACAGGCAAGGATAGCGCTCAGGTTCCGGCTCAGAGAAGGTCAGCGCCCCGATACGGCAGAAATCGAGCGCTGCCACCCCGGAGTGGACCCTCTGCGGATAAGCCATGGCATGAGCGATAGGCGTGCGCATATCCGGCGTACCCAGTTGGGCCAGCACGCTACCATCGGCATAGCGCACCATGGAGTGGATCACCGACTGCGGGTGGAGGATCACTTCCATCTGCTCTGCCGAGGCGTTGAACAACCAGCGAGCTTCGATATACTCCAGCCCCTTGTTCATCATGGTGGCGGAATCTACCGAGATTTTGCGCCCCATCGACCAGTTGGGATGCGCACAGGCCTGATCCGGCGTCATGGTGGCGAACTGTTCCATCGGCGTAGTACGGAACGGGCCACCGGAACCGGTCAGCACGATGCGCGAAACGCCGTGGGCTTCCAGCGAGCTATAACCCAGTTGGCGTTGAATGCTTTCTGGCAGGCTCTGGAAGATAGCGTTGTGCTCGCTGTCCAGCGGCAGCAGCTGGGCCTGGCTCTTTTGCACTGCGTCCATAAACAGGCGGCCACAAGTGACCAGCGACTCTTTGTTCGCCAGCAGCACCTGCTTACCGGCACGGATCGCGGCCAGGGTGGGCAACAGCCCAGCGGCCCCGACAATGGCTGCCGTCACCTGGTCGACGTCGTCTAATGCGGCTAGCTCGCAGGCTGCCTTTTCACCTGCCAGCACTTCGGTTTTCACACCGTTTTCTGCCAGCACGGCGCGTAACTCATTGGCGGACTGCTCATCGGCCATTGCCGCATAGCTCGGGTGGAACTCTATGCACTGCTGCGCCATGACCGCCACATTACGGCCAGCTACCAGTGCCTTGATTGCGAAAAGGTCGGGATTTTCCCTGACCACGGCCAGGGTGCTGGTGCCCACAGAACCGGTGGAACCCAGAATTGTCAGTTGCTTCATGAGATCGCTCTGAATCTACTGCGTGATGAGATCGGAGGTACACCACAGTGTAACTTGCATCACGGCTGGTTTACGCTCTGTGCGTACGATAAAACGAGATCTGCACCACAAAAAATAAAGCGCCGCCAAGGCGACGCTCTATTTCAAGGCGATGGAGATTAGAAATCCATCAGTTCTTTTTCTTTATCGGCCAATGCCGCATCAAGCAGTTTGATGTAGGCATCGGTCATTTTCTGGATGTCGTCTTGTGAACGGCGATCTTCATCTTCGCTGATTTCTTTGTCTTTCAGCAGCGCCTTCACTTTATCGTTGGCATCGCGGCGCACGTTACGCACGGCCACACGGCCCTGCTCGGCTTCGCCACGTACGACCTTGATCAGATCCTTACGGCGCTCTTCCGTCAGCGGAGGAAGCGGAACGCGGATCACGGTGCCAGCCGAGCTTGGGTTAAGGCCCAGATCGGAAGACATAATGGCTTTTTCTACCGCCGACCCCAGAGAACGGTCAAACAGGTTGATCGCCAGCGTACGGGAATCTTCTACCGTGACGTTGGCCAGTTGGCGCAGCGGCGTTGCTGCACCGTAGTATTCCACCATGATGCCGTCCAGGATGCTTGGAGAAGCACGGCCAGTACGGATCTTGCTGATTTGGTTTTTGAATGCTTCGACGCTTTTTTCCATGCGTGAATCAGCATCTTTTCTGATTTCATTAATCACGTTGCGAACCCTTGGAAGCTGGTTACTTGGCAGGCTGTACTGAAAAGTATAGCCCGTGAATTTTACTTATCAGAAGCACACAACGCCTGGCGTTACCCGCTCCTGGGAAATTTGGCCAAACAGCCGTTATTTGGTGATCAGAGTACCTTCGTTCTCACCCATCACCACGCGACGCAGTGCGCCCGGCTTGTTCATGTTGAATACGCGGATCGGCAAGCCATGGTCGCGAGCCAGCGTAAACGCCGCCAGATCCATCACTTTTAACTCACGCTCCAACACGTCCTGGTAGGTGATCTGTTCGTACAGCGTTGCGTCCGGGTTTTTCACCGGGTCAGCGGAGTATACACCATCCACTTTAGTCGCTTTCAATACCACATCGGCTTCAATTTCGATGCCGCGCAGGCAGGCCGCAGAATCCGTGGTAAAGAACGGGTTACCCGTACCGGCGGAGAAAATGACCACACGGTTGTTACGCAGCAGGCTAATCGCCTCTGCCCAGCTGTAGTTGTCACATACGCCATTCAACGGAATGGCAGACATCAGGCGGGCGTTCACATAGGCACGGTGCAGTGCATCACGCATAGCCAGGCCGTTCATCACGGTAGCCAGCATTCCCATGTGGTCGCCCACTACGCGGTTCATGCCGGCTTGTGCCAGACCTGCACCACGGAAAAGATTGCCACCGCCAATAACTACACCGACCTGGATGCCCAGCTCGACCAGCTCTTTTACTTCCTGAGCCATGCGATCCAAAACGCTAGCGTCGATCCCAAAGCCTTCTGCACCTTGCAGGGCTTCACCACTCAGTTTGAGCAGGATACGCTGATAAACGGGTTTTGCATTGGTTGCCATGGTGTTCTGTCCTAAGAAGCAGTAGTTATAGTATTGGGGTTTTCAACCGATTAGCCTGGGCACGCGGGGCCCACCATCGGCATTTCTCTGGCTGGATAAAATGGAGCCGCCTCGCGGCGGCTCCATTAACAGCATTAAGACTGTTTGCTCATTGCTGCAACTTCAGCAGCAAAGTCAGCTTCAACTTTCTCAATGCCTTCACCCACTTCAAAGCGGATGAAATTGGTCACGTCAGTGTTGTGCTCTTTCAGCACCTGAGCAACGCTCTTGCTTGGTTCGATCACGAAAGGCTGACCGGTCAGAGAGACTTCGCCGGTGAATTTCTTCATGCGGCCTTCAACCATCTTCTCTGCGATTTCTTTCGGCTTGCCAGACTGCATGGCGATGTCCAACTGAACCTGGTACTCTTTCTCTACCACTTCAGCAGACACATCTTCAGGCTTGACGAATTCAGGCTTGCTAGCGGCAACGTGCATTGCCAGCTGCTTAACCAGCTCTTCATCCGCGCCTTTGGTAGCGGCAACCAGAACACCGATGCGAGCACCGTGCAGGTAGCTACCCAACACGTCGCCTTCCAGGGCAGCAATGCGGCGAATGTTGATGTTCTCACCGATTTTTGCCACCAGCGCAACGCGCTCTTCTTCGAACTGCGCTTTCAGCACATCAACGTCAGTGATTTTGCCAGCAAAAGCCGCATCCAACACTTTGTCAGCGAAAGCCTGGAAACCGCCGTCTTTAGCAACGAAGTCGGTCTGGCAGTTAACTTCCACGATCATGCCGAAGTTGCCTTCGATCTTGGTTTTGATCACGCCGTCAGCAGCTACGTTGCCTGCTTTTTTCGCCGCTTTGATCGCGCCAGATTTACGCATGTTTTCGATTGCCAGCTCGATGTCGCCGTTAGATTCGATCAGCGCTTTTTTGCAATCCATCATACCTGCGCTGGTACGCTCACGCAGTTCTTTTACCAGGGCAGCGGTAATATCAGCCATTTCTTTTTCCTCGGTTATCTCGCTCGGAGATAGTTCTCATTCAGATAAGCAAAGGGGGCCCTTAAAGGCCCCCCTAACCAACATATTCAATACCTGGTTAATAAGGGCTTGACCTTATTATTCAGCTTCTACGAAGCTTTCTTCCGCCTGAACGGCCAGATCTTGAGAACGACCTTCACGGATGGCGGCAGAAACGGCGGTCAGGTACAATTTGATTGCACGGATTGCGTCGTCGTTACCAGGGATGATGAAGTCAACGCCGTCTGGATCGGAGTTGGTATCAACGATAGAGAATACCGGGATACCCAGGTTGTTGGCTTCTTTGATCGCGATGTGTTCGTGATCGGCATCGATAACAAACAGAGCGTCTGGCAGACCACCCATGTCCTTGATACCACCCAGGGAGTTTTCCAGCTTGGCCAGTTCACGAGTGCGCATCAGCGCTTCTTTCTTGGTCAGCTTGTCGAAGGTGCCGTCTTGGGACTGGATTTCCAGATCTTTCAAACGTTTGATTGACTGACGAACGGTTTTCCAGTTAGTCAGCATGCCGCCCAACCAGCGATGGTTCACGAAGAACTGATCGCAGCCGTTAGCATATTCTTTTACCGCTTCGCTTGCTGCGCGCTTGGTACCAACGAACAGGATCTTACCTTTACGGGAAGAGATCTTGGTCAGTTCAGCCAAAGCCAGGTTGGCCATTGGTACGGTTTTTTCCAGGTTGATGATGTGAACCTTGTTACGTGCGCCGAAGATGAAAGGCTTCATTTTCGGGTTCCAGTAACGGGTCTGGTGACCAAAGTGTACACCAGCCTGGAGCATGTCGCGCATGGAAACAGTTGCCATGATTAAAACCTCTATTAGAGTTGATTGGGGTTATGCCTCCACGTATCCCATAACGCCGACCCGGACAATGACGTGAGTCATCTCAAGGCACCCCGGCGGATGTGTCGATACGTGTGTGTTATTTACACAATGTGAGTGCAGTTGAATTACTTTCGGTCATTTCCTCACTGGCACTCAAGGCCGAATGCGGATCTGCCGGCGCGCTTTATACCATAAACCCGCCCCAGACACCAACTTTTGTTGCAGTTGGCCTGGCCCTTCACAAATGAAATTTGGCAGCCTCAAGCCGGGCTGATACCATAACTCAATGCCTTATCTTTCTACCTTGTCGACAATAACGACACCTGCGGACTAACTTTCATGGCAATTTCAATTAAAACACCTGATGACATTCAAAAGATGCGCGTTGCGGGCCGCCTGGCCGCAGAAGTGCTGGAAATCATCGAGCCCCACGTTAAACCCGGCGTCACCACCGGCGAGCTGGACAGGATCTGCCACGAGCATATCACCAATACACAACAGGCAATCTCGGCCTGCCTGGGCTACCATGGCTTCCCAAAATCGGTCTGTATCTCGGTGAATGAAGTGGTGTGCCACGGCATCCCAAGTGACGACAAGGTGCTGAAAGACGCGGATATCGTCAATATCGACGTGACCGTGATCAAAGACGGCTTCCACGGCGATACCTCCAAGATGTTCATCGTCGGTAAACCGACCATTCTGGGCGAGCGCCTGTGCCGCATCACCCAGGAAAGCCTGTATCTGGCCTTGAAGATGGTCAAACCGGGTATCCGCCTGCGCACTCTGGGTAAAGCCATCCAGCAGTTTGTTGAAGCAGAGAAGTTCTCCGTAGTGCGCGAATATTGCGGCCACGGTATCGGCGAAGGTTTCCACGAAGAGCCTCAGGTACTGCATTACGATGCCGATGACGGCGGCGTGGTGCTGCAGGCCGGTATGGCCTTCACCATTGAACCCATGGTCAATGCCGGTGATTACCGCATCCGTACCATGAAAGACGGCTGGACGGTGAAAACCAAAGATCGCAGCTTGTCGGCACAGTATGAGCATACTATTGTGGTGACTGATAACGGCTGCGAGATAATGACGTTGCGCAAGGATGACACCATCCCCAACATCATTACTCACGAAATGTAAGAACCACAGGGGTTCTTGTGACAAGCCGGCCTATGCCGGCTTTTTTTATGGGCGGCGAAACATGTCTGAAAATTATCGTGAGCTAGAGACCCCGGCCGTTCCCAAAAAGCCGGATGCTCCCAGCACCTATGGCGATGAAGAGATCAATTGCCTGGCTCTTAAACAGCGGCTTGAGCAGTTTCAGCAGTGGCTGGCAGTAGCCTTCAATGCCGGAGCCAGTGCCGAAAGCCTGGTGGCGGCGCGCAGCAAGTTTATCGATCGGCTATTGCGGCGGCTGTGGCTGTTTTACGGCTTTGACACTATCCCCGAAACGGCGCTGCTGGCCGTCGGCGGCTATGGCCGTGGTGAACTGCACCCGCTGTCTGATATCGACGTGCTGGTGCTCAGCCAGACTCGCCTGAACGATGAACAGGCCGCTCGCGTCGGTGAATTCATTACCCTGCTGTGGGATCTCAAGCTGGAAGTCGGCCACAGCGTACGCACGCTGGAAGAGTGCCTGCTGGAAGGCTTGGCGGACCTGACCGTTGCCACCAACCTGATCGAATCCCGCATGATCTGCGGTGACGTCGCCCTGTTCCTGCAATTGCAGAAGCATGTTTTCAGCGACGGCTTCTGGCCTTCGCCCAAATTCTTTGACGCCAAACTGGTTGAGCAACAACAACGTCACCAGCGCTATCACGGCACCAGCTACAACCTGGAACCGGATATCAAAAGCAGCCCAGGTGGCCTGCGTGATATCCATACGCTGATGTGGGTGGCCCGCCGCCATTTCGGCGCCACCTCGCTTGATGAGATGGTCGGTTTTGGCTTCCTGACCCAGGCCGAACGCAACGAATTGAACGAATGCCAAAGCTTCCTGTGGCGTATTCGTTTTGCCCTGCACCTGGCGCTACCGCGTTATGACAACCGCCTGCTGTTCGATCGCCAGCTCAGCGTGGCCCAACTGCTGCGCTATCAGGGGGAAGGCAATGAGCCGGTAGAGCACATGATGAAGGATTTCTATCGCATGACGCGCCGCGTCGGCGAGCTGAACCACATGCTGCTACAGCTGTTCGATGAAGCGATCCTGGCATTGGACGCCACGGAGAAGCCGCGCCCGCTGAACGATGATTTTCAACTGCGTGGCGATTTGATCGATCTGCGCGACGAAACGCTGTTTATCCGCCAGCCCGAAGCCATCATGCGCATGTTCTACCTGATGGTACGCAACCGCGAAATCAAAGGCATCTACTCCACCACCGTACGCCAGTTGCGCCATGCCCGCCGCCACCTGAAACAGCCGCTGTGCAACATTCCCGAGGCGAGAGAGCTGTTTATGGCCATTCTGCGGCACCCTGGCGCAGTCTCACGGGCGTTGGTGCCAATGCATCGCCACAGCGTGCTGTGGGCCTATATGCCGCAATGGGGCAGCATCGTCGGCCAGATGCAGTTCGACCTGTTCCATGCCTATACCGTCGATGAACATACCGTGCGCGTGCTGCAAAAGCTGGAAAGCTTCTCCGATGAGGAAACTCGCCCACGCCATCCGCTGTGCGTGGAGCTTTATCCTCGCTTGCCTCACCCAGAATTGCTGTTGCTGGCAGCGCTGTTCCACGATATCGCCAAAGGGCGCGGGGGCGATCACTCCATTTTAGGCGCCCAAGACGCCTTGGAGTTTGCTGCATTGCATGGCTTGAACTCACGCGAAGCACAGCTGGTTGCCTGGCTGGTACGCTGCCACCTGCTGATGTCGGTTACCGCACAACGGCGTGATATTCAGGACCCGACCGTGATCCAGCAGTTCAGCAGCGAAGTGCAAAGTGAAACCCGGCTACGCTACCTGGTTTGCCTGACGGTCGCCGATATCTGTGCCACCAACGAGACCTTGTGGAACAGTTGGAAACAGAGCCTGTTGCGCGAGCTGTATTTCGCCACCGAGAAGCAACTGCGCCGTGGTATGCAGAACAGCCCGGATCTGCGCGAGCGGGTGCGCCACCATCGTTTACAGGCGCTGGCACTGTTGCGCATGGACAATATCGATGAAGAGGCGCTGCACCATATCTGGAGCCGTTGCCGCGCCGACTATTTCCTGCGCCATTCGCCGAATCAGCTCGCTTGGCACGCCCGTCACCTGCTGGCCCATGACTCAACCAAGCCATTGGTGCTGGTCAGCCACCAGGCCACGCGCGGCGGCACCGAGATCTTTATCTGGAGCCCGGATCGCCCTTACCTGTTCGCCGCCGTTGCCGGTGAGCTGGATCGGCGCAATCTCAGCGTACATGATGCCCAGATCTTCACCAACCGCGACGGCATGGCCATGGACACCTTTATCGTGCTGGAGCCGGATGGCAGCCCGTTGGCCCAGGATCGTCATGCCGCGATCCGCCATGCGCTGGAGCAAGCCATCACCCAACGAGATTACCAACCGCCCCGCGCTCGGCGTCCGTCGTCCAAGCTACGCCATTTCAGCGTACCGACCGAGGTCAGCTTCCTGCCAACCCACACCGATCGCCGCAGTTATCTGGAACTGATCGCCCTCGATCAGCCCGGCCTGCTGGCGCGTGTGGGTGAAGTTTTCGCCGATCTGGGCCTGTCGCTGCACGGTGCACGTATCTCCACCATCGGCGAACGGGTCGAAGATTTGTTTATTTTGGCCGATGCCGATCGCCGGGCGCTGGATCCGCAAACACGCAGAAAATTAGAACAACGGTTGACAGAGGCACTCAATCCAACCGATAAAATGTGATAAAAGTAACCTTTCGTAAATAAAATCAGGACAGAGAACAGCATGCAGCAATTACAGAACGTTATTGAAAGCGCCTTCGAACGCCGCGCGGATATTACCCCGGCCAACGTAGACACCGTAACGCGTGAAGCGGTAAACCAGGTGATCGCCCTGCTGGACAGCGGCGCCCTGCGCGTTGCCGAGAAGATCGAGGGGCAATGGGTTACCCATCAGTGGCTTAAAAAAGCCGTCCTGCTGTCTTTCCGTATCAACGACAACAAGGTAATGGACGGTGCAGAAACCCGCTATTACGACAAAGTGCCGATGAAATTCGCTGACTACGATGAAGCACGCTTCCAGAAGGAAGGCTTCCGCGTGGTGCCACCGGCTACCGTACGTCAGGGGGCATTTATCGCTCGTAACACCGTGCTGATGCCTTCTTACGTCAACATCGGTGCCTACGTCGACGAAGGCACCATGGTAGACACCTGGGCCACCGTAGGCTCTTGTGCGCAGATCGGCAAAAACGTTCACCTGTCCGGCGGCGTCGGCATCGGTGGCGTGCTGGAGCCATTACAGGCCAACCCAACTATCATCGAAGACAACTGCTTCATCGGCGCGCGTTCAGAAGTGGTTGAAGGTGTGATCGTAGAAGAAGGTTCAGTGATCTCCATGGGCGTTTATCTGGGCCAAAGCACCCGTATCTATGATCGTGAAACCGGTGAAGTGCACTATGGCCGCGTACCTGCAGGCTCCGTGGTCGTGTCCGGCAACCTGCCTTCCAAAGATGGTTCCTACAGCCTGTATTGCGCAGTGATCGTCAAGAAAGTGGACGCCAAGACCCGTGGTAAAGTCGGGATTAATGAGTTATTGCGCACTATCGACTAAGCTTGAACGGCGGGTGTATCACCCGCCATTTTTTTGCCTTCAATACGCGGGCCGTCACAGTCTGTGACGGGCGTTTTCGCCATACTCTCTGGCAGTGGAATATTCCTGATGTGTTTCGATTTGCAGCTTACAAAACTGCATATTGCGCGTTCAGGGGAATATAGTTGATTAAAAGGTGGCGCTATTATGTATGACAACCTGAAAAGCTTGGGTATCAATCAACCGGAAGATATCGATCGCTATAGCCTGCGTCAGGAGGCCAATAACGACATCCTCAAGATTTACTTCCGCAAAGATAAGGGCGAGTTCTTTGCCAAGAGCGTGAAGTTCAAGTATCCGCGCCAGCGCAAAACCGTGGTGGCAGACAATGCCGGCCAGGGTTACAAAGAGATCCATGAGATCAACCCGAACCTGCGCTACGTGATCGATGAACTGGATCAACTCTGCCAGCGCGATCAGGTGGAAGTGGATCTGAAACGCAAGATCCTCGATGACCTGCAGCATCTGCAAAACGTGGTCACCAACAAAATTGCCGAGATCGAATCCGATCTGGAAAAACTGACGCGCGGTAAATAACAGCAACCCTTGGCGATAATTTGATCGCCTGTGTGCCAGCGGGTTCACATTTTGCCGGTTTTCTGTGTGATAGGGTAAATCGGTAATCGATAGGGTTGTTACTGCTTCGGCAGGCAAAACCTAATTCTTTAACGCTTGATGGCTGCGGCCTTGAGTGCTTAAGGGATTAGGTTTTTTTTTGCTTTATCTTCACCACTGGAGATAGCAGAAATAAAGTCGTGCCTGGCCGCTCGTAACCAGGCATCGAGAGGCTATTTCAACAAAGTGCCCCACTGCTCTACCCACGGGCAGGAAACCACTTCCGGTTCGGGTTGCTCGATCGCATCGATCTCCAGCACTTCACCTACGCGCGTTGCCCCCTGCTCTTGCAGCAAGGCATCAAAGGTACGCCCGGCACCGCAGAAGTTGTCATAGCTGCTATCGCCCAGAGCAATCAAGCCATAACGCAGCTCCGGCTGATAGCCCACCTGGTCGCGAATAGCCTGGAACAGCGGCGCAATACTGTCAGGCAAGTCCCCTTGCCCGGTGGTGGAAGTCACGACCAGCGCATAATGCTGGCGGTAAAACTGCCACTCTGCCAGCGTCCCTTCTTCAAACACTTTGACCTCATGGCCCTGTTGTTGCAGGATATTTTCTGCCTCTTCCGCTACTAACAAAGAGTTACCGTAGACCGTTCCGACGAAAATGCCGACCTGAGCCATCGTTGCTGCTCCCTTATGACCGTTAAAAAATGATTAGCTATCCTGACCGTTAGCCTGCGGAAACTCAAGTTCTGGCAGCACGTTATGCCAGCCAAATTGTGACATGACACCTTGCCAATCTGCTTCCCAGGGCGCGGAAATATGCAACGGCTGGCCACTCACCGGATGACTAAGTTGAAGATGGCTGGCGTGCAACATCAGGCGTGAACAACCGAAATGTTCGGCCATACCACGGTTTTGCCGCAGATCGCCGTGAGCGGTATCACCAATAATCGGATGGCGCAGGTGCACCATATGACGGCGCAGCTGATGCTTACGCCCGGTCTCTGGTTTCAGCTCAACCAGGCTATAGCGCGAGGTGTCATAGCGGCCAATCGCCACTGGCATCTCTACCGTTGCCAAGGGCTGATAATGACTTACCGCCGGTTTTGGACCTTTGTCCGGATTGGCATGTTTATCCGCCAACTTATCCAGCTCTTCAGTCAGCGCATAGTCAACGGTGCCGCCCTCTAAAACATAGCCCCGCACCACCGCGTGATAGGTTTTCTGTACCTGATGCAGTTCAAACTGTTGCGACAATAATCGAGCTACATCACTGGACAACGCCATCAGCAATACGCCGGAAGTAGGACGATCCAGACGGTGTACGGTAAATACGTGCTGGCCAATCTGATCGCGCACGGTTTGCATCACAAACTTTGTCTCGTGACGATCCAGCCAGCTACGATGCACCAGCCAACCTGAGGGTTTGTTAACGGCGATCAGATGTTCGTCCTGGTACAACACCTTCATAGAGTGATTTTTTCCATAGATTAATCATGCATTTTATCTCCTTGCCCCTGCAAGCTGCAGCCTGCTGGCCGGTTTTCAGGGCGAGGAAAGAGGTAATTGATTGATTCTATCGTCAAACATAAATAATGACGAAACGAAAATCCCGTTTGGCGCTCTCGTTTTTGCCCCACGGGTCAGTAGTGCCTACACTGTACAAAAAGTAGCAAGGAGAGATAACATTGAATTGGAATATAACGCTTTTGATAGCCCCCCTTTTACTGTCTATATGCGGCATTCTGTTTTCACCACAGTTGGCAATGGCCTGTACTCGCGCGGTCTACCACGGCGAAGATAACCTGGTGATCACCGGCCGAACTATGGACTGGAGAGAACAGCTGCACTCTGACCTGTGGATTTTTCCTCAAGGAATGGAGCGCAGTGGTAACGCAGGCAGCAACTCGATCAAATGGACGTCTAAATACGGCAGCGTTGTGACTTCCGCCTATGGTGTTGCAACCACCGATGGCATGAATGAAAAAGGTCTGGTAGCCAATATGCTGTGGTTGGTTGAATCCCAATACCCGGTATTCGATGGCCAGCAGCCAACCTTATCATTGGCAGCATGGGCACAGTATGCATTGGATAATTTCGCCACGGTGCAAGAAGCCGTTAACTCACTGGAAAAGTCCCCCTTTATCGTAGTGACCGGCGGCGTGCCTGGCCAGGAACGTTTGGCCTCCCTTCATTTGTCGTTGTCCGATGCCAGTGGAGACAGCGCTATTTTTGAATATATTAACGGCAAATTAGTGATTCACCATAGCCGCGACTATCAGGTCCTGACCAATTCCCCTACCTTCGATCAACAGTTGGCCATCACCAAGTACTGGCAAGGGATTGGGGGTAACGTCATGCTGCCTGGCACAAACCGTGCTGCCGACCGTTTTGTACGCGCACAGTTTTATATCAACGCTATCCCGAAATATCATCAGGCCAGGCTGGCAGCCTCTAGCGTACTGAGCGTTATGCGCAATGTTTCTGTGCCCTTTGGCATCACTACCCCTGAAGAACCCAATATTTCTTCCACTCGTTGGCGCACCCTGGCCGATCAAAAGAACAAGCTGTACTACTTTGAATCAGCACTGGGCAGCAGTACATTTTGGGTAGACCTTAAACGGGTCGACTTTGCTGCTGGCGCTCCGGTTAAAAAGCTGGCGCTGGGTAAAGATGAGATGGCAGATTTTACCGGTGAGGTTTCCGCTGAGTTTAAAACCAGCCCTCCTTTTGAATTCCTTGCTGCCGACGTCATCGATAACGGCTGAGCCCGACCGATGTTGACTGGTGGCTCCGCCCTGCCACCAGCCCCCCCTTTTTATTCTCAGATAAGAATACTTATTCAGTCATACCCTCACACGTATTGACTAAAATTTAATCATTAGTGCATTTGCTAAGTTCCTTCCGCCTGTTACGCTGATGTTCACTCTTCAAACTCCGGACCATTGTTGCTTATCGATAAAATGGAGTAGATCTGAACGCTCCAGATAAACACCGATATGGCATTAAAATAACCGGCAGAAAAAAGAGAACACCATAACAGGGAGAGAAAAACATGAGCGTTGAACGAGAATATTTGTTGCCAGCGATCTGGGTACGTGAACACCTGGTCCAAGTCCCGCTGAATTGGTTCGATAGCAAGGATACCCGCACCATTGAGATCTTTGCCCGTGAGTTGGTTGACCCGTTACGCCGTGATGAGCAACTCCCTTGCCTGCTGTTTTTACAAGGTGGCCCTGGAGGGAAAAGCCCACGCCCTACGGCACGCAGCAGTTGGATTGCCGAAGCCCTCAAAAGTTATCGGGTGATCCTGCTCGATCAGCGTGGCACCGGGCGCAGCAGCCGAATTGAAGGTAAAAGTCTGGCCGGGCTAACCGCCCACCAGGCAGCAGATTACCTGGCCTGCTTCCGCGCCGACTCGATAGTGAGCGATGCCGAATATCTGCGTAAAAACTGCTTTGGCGATCGCCCGTGGAGCACGCTTGGGCAAAGCTATGGCGGCTTTATCACGCTGACCTATCTTTCTCAGGCTCCGGAAGGCCTACACTGCTGCTTTATGACCGGCGGCCTGGCAAGCCTGCAGCCCGATGCCGATGAAGTCTACGCTCATACCTATCCGCAGGTGATCGCCAAAAATCGCATCTTCTATCAGCGTTACCCACATCTGGAGCCGCTGCTTGGCCAGATTGCCGACAAGCTGGAGCAGGAAGAGGTGTTGTTGCCCGATGGCGACCGGCTGACCGTACGCCGCCTGCAAAGCCTGGGGATCGATCTTGGCATGAGTGAAGGTTACGAGCGGCTACTTTGGCTATTTGACGAGGCCTTCAACCCTGACGGTGAATTCAGCGATACCTTCCTGTCGCAGGTGATGGCGTTGACCAGCTACGCGGAGAATCCGCTGTTTGCCGCGCTGCATGAAAGTATTTACGCGCAGGATAAGGCTACCAACTGGGCCGCCGAGCGGCAACGGGGCAACTTCGATGCTTTCGCCGAGGATCGGCGCCCGCTTTACCTGACCGGGGAAATGATCTATCCCTGGATGTTCACCGAGATCGCCGCTCTGCGCCCCTTCAATGAACCCGCCAAGCTGCTGGCCGATCGCCGCGTGTGGTCACCGCTGTATAACAGCGATCGCCTGCTCGACAATCGGGTACCGGTATTCGCCGCCATTTATTTCAGCGATATGTATGTCGATTTGAAGCTCTCGCTGGCGACGGCGCAACAGGTGGGTAATTTGACGCCGTGGATCACCAACGAGTATGAGCATAACGGCTTACGCGTTGGTAATGTTTTTGGTCATTTGCAGACGATGGCGCAGAAAGCGGGCATTTACGCCCCCTCTCCCCACACCTCTTTCGCAGGAATAGGGAGCTGGTAGGCCCTGCTCTTTTGGAGGTAAAGGTAATCTCAGCAAGCTAGAGCCCCCACTTCCAAGGTGACTCACTACAATTTCAAACACACTCGTTCGGTTCCCTCTCCCTCTGGGAGAGGGTTAGGGTGAGGGGGCATCTTAGTTCACCAGCTCAATGGTGATCAGGCGGCTATCGGCCCGGCCATGATCGTCCACCGCCCGGATGCGATACTGGCCATTGTTGACCGGCCGCCAATCGATGGCGGTTTTACTGGCGCTGCTGCCAAGATAAATATCATCGACAAACCAATACACCGTTTTACTGTCCGCATCCGTCACCGCATTGAAGGAGATTTTGTCACGCCCCTGCTGCGATTGCCGCAAGGTATAGGTGGTATTTTTCAGCGGCGAGGTAATGCGCGGCGGGCTGCCACCGATCGCCACCGCATTATCCTTGCAATGGTTTAGCGGCGGAGCCCGTTTGGGTAATCCAGCCTGAGCAAACACGTTAGCCAAATCGGAAGGCCAGAACTCAAACACTTCGGTGCGGGTTTGCGTTTCATCATATGGCGGGCAGGCCACCTCACCGCTGTGAATATCCAGCACCACCGGACGATAGACGGTATCGACCTTGATCGGCGACTTGCCGGGGATAAACCAGGTTTTGCCTTTCTGCTGGCACCACTGAGTTGGTAAGTTACCGCTGGCCAGGCAGATATCCACCCGCTTCAACTGTTTCGGGAAGGGATGTTTCGGCTCCTGCAAGGCCGGATAGCTGGCGTTAATGCTGTCGATAATATTGAAAAATAGCGGAGCTGCCGCATCGGCCCCCACAAACACGTTGTTGCCTCTGCTGTCGAAATTCCCTTCCCACACCACCAGTACGTAAGGCCCAAAAATCCCGACGCTCCAAGCGTCGCGGAAGCCCCAGGAAGTCCCGGTTTTCCAATAGACCGGCAGGGATGACGAACGTTGTGCCAAAGTGTCACCTGGCCGACGATGCTGGCGCAGCATATCCAGCGTAGTAAAGCTGGCTTCTTCACTGAGCAAACGGATCGGTGGTGGATAGGCGTCATTCTTTTGCATCCTCAATGGACGTAATACGCCCCGGTTAGCCAACAGCGCATACAGCTTCGCCAGTTCCTGGGCAGTGATTTCCCCCCCGCCCAACACCAGCGACAGCCCATAATGATTCTCACTGGCCAGATTGGCGATGCCGGACAGGCTTAAAAACTGATAAAACGTCGGCTGCCGTAGCTGCGAAGCCACATACACCGCAGGAATATTACGGCTGAAGTTCAACGCGTCTGTCGCCGTTATCGGCCCGAGGAAACGTCGGTCAAAGTTTTCTGGCGCATAGGCGCCAAAGGACGAGGGCACGTCCTTCAGGATGGTCATCGGATGCAGTACCCCTTGCTCCATCCCCAAGGCATAAATAAAGGGCTTGAGGGTCGAGCCAGGTGAGCGTTTGGCATTGGTCCCGTTAACCTGCCCCTGGATCTCGCGGTTGTAATAATCAGCAGAGCCCACCAACGCCCTTATCCCCATATCACGGCTGTCCACCAACAGCACCGAGGCATTATGGATCCCCCGGCTCTGGTTTCGGACGATAAACGCATTCACCTGCTTTTCGATCAACCGCTGTAGCCCGGCATCCAACGTAGTATCCACTCGGGTATCCAGCTGCACTAACTGCTGGGTCTGTTGGCGTAACTGTTCGATAAAGTGTGGAGCAATGTACGGCATCCGCTCTGGCTGGCGCAGTGCCAAAGGGAGTTGAAACAAGGCTCGCTGGCTGCTGTCGGTGCTATACACGCTCTGCCAGCGTTGAAACAGGCGGTTACGGGCCTGCGTCAGAGCTTGCCCCAACACGCCGGTTTTAGGGTCGATGCGATAGCTGGGTGACTGCGGCAACACCGAGAGCGTCAGCGCCTCCGGCAAGGTCAAATCCTGCGGTGCCTTGGCAAAATAGATCAGGCTGGCCGCACCGATGCTTTCAATATTGCGGCCATAGGGGGCGTAATTGAGATAGGCTTCCAGAATATCGTGCTTGGAGTAGCTGAGTTCCAACTGAACGGCCCGCAGTACCTGCATCAGTTTACCGCCAGGTGTACGGGTATTCAGATGCCAATGCATGCGCGCCAGCTGCATGGTGATGGTCGAACCGCCCTGCATTTTGCCACCGGCTACGTAGCTGCGCCAAAAACCACGCAGCAGGCTGACGGGGTTAAATCCGGGGTTGTAATAGAACCAGCGATCTTCATGCAGCAAAATACCCTGCACCGCCAGCGGCGAGATCTTTTCCAACGGCGTCCATAGGCGATAGCGATCGTCATTGGCCAACGTGAGGCGCATCAGCGTCCCGTGGCGATCGTAATAAACCGTGGAAAAGGGCACGCCCTGCGAAAGCGGAGGATGCGGCCACAGCCGCGCACCTACCAGGCCCAGCGCCAGCAGAAATACCGCCATCAAGATATTTTGCAGCCAGCGTTTTGCCACAGCAGATGCAGGAAGGATTTTCATGGAGTCTCGGTACCCACGAACCCCGCAGCCCAACGCTGCGGGGCATCGTGATGGCTTATTGACTTTCCGCCGGTACAACCACCAGTTTACCGCTGCTGGCCGACATGGCCTGCACTTCACGATCGTACATGGCTTCACCATAAGCCGGAGGGATCACAAAGCTACCGGTGTTGGTCGCTTTAATCTGGTAGACAAACTCCTGCACGTCGGTGCTGGCGCTACCATAGATAATCACCCGGTCTTCGCGGATATCGCTGTAATCAGGTGCCCAAGTGGAGCCCGAGGCAGCCAGTGGCGACTGCCACCCTGCGTCCGTATTCTCGCTGGCTTCACCGTCTTCGCCGGTCGATTCTGGCTCTGGTGCCGTTTGCTGCACCACTTCAAATCCACCAGGCAGCAGATCGACAATCGCCAGGTTGCTCTGCCCTTCTTTCGAATTGGCGCGGATTTTCAGATGAACGTTGATCTTCTGCCCCAGCGTCACCTGAGTGACAGGTTTACCCTGTTCATCGGTGTAATCACGGGTAATTTCCAAACCGCGAGCAATGGCTTTCTGTGGAGCAGCCAGATCGTAACCGGCCTGAGTGACCACATACCAGGCCGGAGCGTCGGCACTGTTGGTAAAGCGGATGGCTTTGGCCTCGGCCGTAAACTGGCCTTTGGCAAACAGCCCTATCATCTCTGAAATCACCTGCGGATCGACGTTACCTTGCTTGCCGAGCTGCGCAATCGTCAGCGAATCTGTGGCATTGGCCTGCGCCGCCACCTGAGCCGAGTAGCTTTCCAGCGCCAGGATACTCATCGCCGAAGAGTAAGTGGTGTAGCGCTCTTCTTTCAACGCCTTGACCATGTTCTCCAGCACCTGCGGAGGGATGGAAGAAACCTTCTCCGGGAAGTGGCGAGCGATCAGGTACAGACGCGTTGCGTCCTGCACCAGCGGATCGAAGTAATTCTGCGTCCACCAGCCTTTGTCATAGGCTTTGCTCAGTTGCTTCCAGCTAGGCTGCAGCAAAGCATTGGCCTCATCGTCCATTTTCAGCAGACGGTAAGACGATGCAAGATACAGGGCGCTCAAATCGGTTTTCCAGCTGTCTGGATACAGTTTCTGCAACGTATCCTGCACCGAGGCCAGCGAGTTGGTGGTAATTTCGCCCTGCAAGGTCAGCAGGTAGACCGCCCAGGTACGCAGACGCAGATGATACATATCATCATAACGGTTGGCTGCCAGCTCACGCAGCGCGCCGTTGGCATCTTCCAGCATCCCTACCGGCAAGGCATAGCCCGCCGCTTTGGCTTCCAGCAGGTATTGCACCACGTATGGCGTGACGAAAGGATCGGTTTCCGGCGATGAACGCCAGGCACCAATGGCCCCGCTGTCGTTCTGGCGGGAACGCAGTACGCCGAGCAGGTTTTTCAGCTGTTTGCTGACTTCGGCCTGGCTCAGGCTGCTTTTCATTTCCGGATGCTGGCTTTGCATGATCAGCGGAATAGAACGGCTGACGATCTGCTCAGAACAGTAATACGGATAATCTGCCAGATACTGCGCCAGACCGTTGGTCAGCACCAACGGCGAGTGGGATACCGCCGCGCTACGCTGCGCATAGGCATCAAACATCTGCCGCAGATTATCAATATTCTGGCTGCTGCCACTCATCCGGCCCATCACCGTCTGGGTGCGGTAAGGCATTGCCGGACGTACCGAGGTGCTAATGGTACGGCGGCTGGTTTTATCACCATAACGTGCATCAAATACCAGCGGAGCATCACCCAGTACCGCCTTGGCACGTAGGCGGAAGTTGATCACGCCTTCACGCTTCTCTGCCAATGACAGGCTTTGCTCGGCCTTACCCACCACTTCCAACTGCGGCGGTGGAGTCAACTGCACGGCGATCGCCACAGGTTTACCGTTCAACCCTTCGAGGTTATTGCTAACCCCTACGCTAACATCAAACTCATCCCCCGGAGCCACCATGTAAGGCACGTTCGGCGTCATGATGAAGTTGTCACGTACCGTCGCGGAGGTTTGAGCCTTGCCGATTTTGCTTGGCGTCACCGAAATGGCCATCACACGGATCTTGCCGTTGAAGTAATCCGGTACCGGATAGGTAAACTGCTTCTCGCCGTTGACTTCGGTAATACCAGACCAATAGGCCACCGGCTTGTCACGCTTGCGTTTGAACGGGTTCAGGTTGAGATCCAGCCCTTCCCCCGCATCACCGCCTGGTGCCGCCGAAAGCGCCATCAGCTTGCTGAATTCCGGCAGGATCAGATCGAGGATCTGCGAGCTTTCTACGCTCAGTTCACGCTTACGGAAGAAGTACTCCAGCGGATCTTTCAGGCGGTAACGCGCTACCTGCAAGATCCCCTCATCTACGGCAAACAGTGCCACCTGCTGAGGACCATCGGTTTTCACCGTCATCGTCAGGTTTTCACCCGGCTTAATTACCTCAGGTGTTACTATTTCCAGGCCGTTTTGCCGGGCTTTGGTGCTGATTTTAAACGGCATGACGCCATAGCTCAGCGGGCTCATAAAGATCTCGCTGGAGTTCACGTCGCGCACAAACTGCACGTTGATATACCCGTTGCCTTCCATCCCGGCCGGAACCCGGATTTTCTGCACCGAGCTGGTGGTATCGGTGTGGAACCACTGCCAGGCATAGACACGGTCTTTTTCAATGGTGATCAAACCGCTGCCGGTATAAGGCGCGTTGATCGCCACTTCTATTTCTTCACCCGGCTGATATTCCGCTTGGTTCAGTTTCAGCTTCAGTTCGGCATTGCGATCCAGCGAACGGCTGAGGTTGGCGTTGCCCGCCACGCTATAGGCGATACGGTTGAGCACCTTGCCCTGCGCATCTTCAATCACCAGAACAAAGTCACCTGGGGTTTCGGTCGCCAAGGTCAGATCGGTGCCCTGCTCGCTCAGCGCCAACGGCTGCTCGGACAGCTGCACCTCTTTCATTTTCGACTGGTATTTATAAACGCCAGAATCCTGCTTGGTCAGCACCGAGATGTATTTCTGCTCGATCAACACCTGCTTCAGATCGGCGAGCGGGATCTGTTTCAGGGACGGATCGACGGCAATCACGTTCAGATGACGCGCCGACCCCCGGTTGATATAGCCTAAATCACCGTCTGGCTTCACCCCCACCAGATAGTCATACGGCGACACCAGCACCCGAGCGGTGGCGGCAACGGAACGCCCACCACCCGCGACAAAGGCTTCCGACAGCAGTTGCAACTGGTAGGTCGCATCCGCATAGGACTTCAGGTCCAGCGGAATATTCGCCACGCCCTGCTCGTTGGTGGTGCGGTCTTCCAGTTCCGTTTCAAAACCGTCGCTATTCTGGCGGTTCTCAAAGAAGGCGTAATCCGGGAAGCGATCGAAGCTTGGATACATTGGCCGTAGCGTCAGCTTCGAGGTAACTCGGCGATCCTGGGCCGGTGTGCCAAACAGGTTCTGCACATCGATGTTCGCCTGCAGCTCAGAAGGTTTTACCCACCCTTGCTGCCGGTTCGGCGTCAACTCCAGCTTGACCTTCAGTTGGTCTGGCTCAAACTCTTTCACGTTGACGGCGGTATGGCCGAGCAAGGTGGATGTGTCGTTATTTTTGCCAATCAGATACAGGTAGACGTTCCACTCGCCCGTTGGCGCGTTCTCATCGGTGGTGTAACTCAATTCATTGAAACCACTGCCACCGAGAGTCAGCGGCACCGTCGTCATCAGTTTGTCGCGCGGATCGCGGATTTCGGCACGCACCGGTACGCCAGCCAGGGCTACGCCCCAATCGACCGCACGGGTAATCAGACCAATATTGAAGGTATCGCCCGGACGGTACACGCCACGATCGGAGAACAGGTAACTGCTCAGGGTACGTGGATCGATCGGAGTTTCTTCGCCTTCAATATCAAAGCGGGAGAAATCCAGCCCGCGATCGTTGTAGCGGGTGGTCGGCAAGAAGGAGACATCGCCTTCTTTTTCCACCAGGAACATCACCGGCTCGCGTTCGTTGGTATACACGTCCAGCGCAGGGAAACGCACGTGCCCATTGGCATCAGTCACCTGGCTAAGCAGCGTCACGCCGTTTTTGGCGATCACCGAGACTTTGGCGTTACCGACTGGCGCACCGCTGTGGATAGATTGGACAAACACATCGCGCGTTTTATCCTGCGAACGTTTGGCAATAATCCCCAGATCGGTCACGACGACAAAGCGCGAATCTCCCACGCTGGGTGAATCATCCCCTTCCTGCTCGCCCTGATCGCCTTCATCCTCTGTGGCCTGCGTCTTTTTCTTTTCCGGCTGCCATTCTGACAGCGTCAGTAGGAACACACCGCGATGGGAATCCGTGCTGGTGGAGAGGTAACGTGAGAGATCGATGCCCTTGTAGCTCACTTCACCCGGCCGATCGTTATTGATTACCGTTTGATACTTAAAGTGTTCGGTAAAATATTCATCGTTAAGCTGGTTGAACTGGGCCGAAGAGTATTCGCTGCTTTTGAATGAGACGATATGTTGCAGCTGGCTTGGGATCACTCGCTTGATATCCAGACGCAGGCCGGGCACGTTACGCGCCGCCACGCTGATTTGCTTGTCACCATTCACCGACAGCAGAGAACCCTGTGACATAAACTGCAAGGTTTTCGGGAAGTCCGGGACTTCGACGATGCGGTAGACCTTCTCCGGCATTTTATAGCCGCCCGAAGAAGTCATCAGGTTGGTGATTTCCAGCAGCATAAAGCGGTGAGCCGGTGCGTCAAACTTGAAGCTGAACTGCGGTTGATAGGTCTCTTCCGCTTCATTCAGGGTCAGCGTCAGTGGCGTAGACTGGGCCATCACGCTGTTTTCGATGCTCTCGGTCCCGCCCCACTGATAAAAATCGTCCGGTTCGTTACTGGCTTCAGAGTCGTTAGGGTTATGCTGCGGCAATAACCAGGCCTTGACTGCACGCCCGGCATCTTTGTCTTTGATCGCATCGCTGAAAGCGACAATCAGCGCACGCTGGCCTTTAGTGCCATCGCTATCGACCACCTGAGCACTGGCATCCTTCACCGTGAGGCTATACAGGGTTGGCACCGATACCCAGCTGTCTTTCGATTGAGCGATCTCATTGGCAGACACCACCGACTTGATGCCCTTGCCCAGCACCAGATGCACTTTACCACCGTGATCCAGCGCTTTCAGCGGTTCAGAATGCACCCAGGCGTTCAGTTTCTTGGCGTCAAAGACCACGGAGAAATTGAGTTTCTTTTCAGATTTGGCGTTGGCTTCGATCAACCCCATGGCGATCTGCTTTTCAAAGCTGGCCACGTCTACTGGCGCATTGAATTTGACGTTGAAGATAGCGCTGCGCTTTTGCGGATCTTGTGGGTCCTGATAATACTCGGCTTGCCCAAGTTGATAGTCAAAAGCCGGGGCACTAAAGCTGTAGTTGGTGTTGGCGAGTTTAATCTGCGGGGCCAGCAACACGGCAGGCTCAAGCTTAACCTCATATTTGCTGCCCATCGGCAAAGGGCTTTTCGGCGTGAAGACCAGGGTCCAGGCATTATTCCACTTCCACTGCCCTTCAAGGGCCGGGCTGATGGAGATGCCTTTTTCTACGGCCTTGCCGACATCGGTCAAGGGTGCCACGGAGTTTCTAAAGGTAAGGGTGACCTGCTGTGGCGCAGATTTCTGCACGGCATAGTTAACCGGCTCAGGATCGGATACCCGCACGCTGGTTTCCTGGTACACCATCGGTGCCGGTTCAATCGGCTGTGACCGATTCAGCCACCAGTGCCATCCGTAGAAGGCGCCACCCGCGGCGCACAACAGCACCAGCAACGACAGGCTAATGGCTTTGGGATAGGTGTCTACCCCGCCTTCCAGCCGCAGGAAGCCGCGCTTCACCCCGCCGGATACCGCTGCCCACCAGGCAGGTGCATTCCAGTTCAGGTTGCCCACCACCGGCTTGAACAGCCGCCCCAACAGGCCAAAAATCAGGGCCAACAGGCGGAACAGGCCTTTGATCAACGTAAAAGGCAAACGGAGGATAAACTTCAGCAAATCCATGATTGCAGCACCTTTTTATTCCTTGAAAGACACCCAGAGAGACAACATTTCCGACGCCGGAACCGAGGCAGCTAACAGACTGCACCCACTCCAAAAATCAGTGACAACACCAAAAAAACAAGAAAAATAGCCATGACCACGCCAAAAGCAAACATGGCAATTTGAAAAGCCAGCGTGCCAATTCCGAGCATTACCGCAACAGAAACCGCGCGCGGGTTTTCCTTACACGCCCTAGCAATAGCGCCCAGGACCACGGCCCCCACCGCCAATACGGCAGTGACGATCTTCAATATTCGATCGACATCATAATGAGGCCGCGAGACCTTTTCAGGGATTTGATGGCCAGCCAATGAGGCCAACAGTGATTCTTTGATGGCCATCGCTTTGCCCGCCACGAGGCTTTCCAACGTCTGCTGAGGGGCAAATGGCCCGGCATAGAAATGCACCATAGCCAATAACAGCGCCAGGCCGCCTAGCGCGATCCCCGACCAACCGAATATATTTTGTTTGAGCATGAGAAACCCTCCTTGGTAACTCGCGATAATGCGCACATTATCTACTAGTTCCACACGGCGGTGGAAACTCTATTTTAGCCATACCGCGTGAATTGCGCATTACCACGCATAAATCGGAAATTGCTGATAAAACGCAACGAGTTCACGACAGACAGGCTAAGCGGGCGCAGCATGCGGCGCCCCCTACGGTCGAACATACAGCGCGATTACAGCTCGATATTAAGCAGTGAATCCAGCTGCTGTAGCAGCAACAGCAACGGCAGGCAGTTCGGCTGTTTATCTTTTAGCGCTTCTTCAAAATAGGGGGTGATGGCAAAACGCGTTGGTAGTGGCGCATTGGCATCGAGCAGCGCATGCATCCTTGGCAACAGTACCCACTGCAACCACTCTTCGGCCTGCATGCTGTCGATGCAAAAAGGTTCCGTGCTGGCAAAAGCCTCGGCTTCCGGCGGCGTCAACTGCCACAGCGTCAGATCGCGCATGGACTGTTCAATCGCCTGTAAATTGTGGCGAACCTGGTTGGATATACTCATCGACATTCCCGAACAATTTAAGCATGTTAATCAGCCTACGGCTGCAAGCCGCAAAGCATAACATTTAAGCCCAAAGCACCCAATTTTATCTGGTGGCGCCACGCCTGGCACGGCACAATACGCGCACCCAACAATCACACATGATAAAAGACATGCCCGCAACATCACTCAATAAAAATCACGCTACGCCCGGTAAAGCCATGCTGGCTTCGGTTACCGGTTATGCTATGGACGGCTTCGATCTGTTGATACTCGGCTTTATGCTGCCGGTGATCACTACTGAACTGGGTCTCACCTCATCACAAGCCGGTTCGCTGGTGACCTGGACATTGATCGGCGCAGTGATTGGCGGCGTGATCTTCGGCCATCTCAGCGATCGTTTTGGCCGCATCCGCGTGCTGACCATCACTATCCTGATGTTTTCGCTGTTTACCGGCCTGTGCGCCGTTGCCGTCGGTTACTGGGACTTGCTTGCCTATCGCACCCTGGCCGGGATTGGTCTAGGCGGCGAATTCGGTATTGGCATGGCGTTGATCGCCGAAGCCTGGCCCGCTGAGAAACGTAACCGTGCCTCAGCCTATGTGGGCATGGGTTGGCAGCTCGGCGTGCTTGCCGCAGCCTTCCTCACCCCGCTGTTGTTACCTTATATCGGCTGGCGTGGCATGTTCCTGGTGGGCCTGCTGCCGGCGCTGGTTTCCTTCCTTATTCGCCGAACCATGGGCGAACCCAAAGAGTTTACGCAGCAAAAAACCAGTGAACAGCAACTCTCCTTTACTCAACGATTAAAGCTGTTATTTAAAGATCGCGCCACCAGCAAGGCCAGCCTGGGGATCTTTATCCTCTGCTCGGTGCAAAACTTTGGCTATTACGGGCTGATGATCTGGATGCCGACCTATCTGGCCAAAAACTTTGGCTTCTCGCTGACCAAATCCGGCGTCTGGACGGGAGTCACGGTGATCGGCATGACCTTCGGTATCTGGCTGTTCGGGATATTGGCCGACCGCTTTCCCCGTTGGATCATCTTTGTCATTTACCAGGTTGGAGCCGTGGTGATGGTCATAAGCTATGCGCAACTCACCGATCCCACGCTGATGCTGTTTGCGGGTGCACTGATGGGGGTGTTCGTTAACGGGATGATTGGCGGCTACGGCGCGCTGATTTCTGACACCTACCCGGTACAGGCTCGTGCCACAGCGCAGAATATCCTGTTCAACCTGGGCCGCGGCGTCGGTGGGCTGGGGCCATTGGTGATCGGTGCGCTGGTCACTCAGGTTTCCTTTACCGCCGCGATCAGCCTGCTGGCTGCAATCTACCTGTTGGATATTTTCGCCACGTTGTTCCTGCTGCCGAAAAAACAAAGCACGGGCGATACATTGGGGGCAATCGGGTAAACCTTGAGGGGGAAGCCAGGCAGGATTTGCTGTCTGGCCTTTGCTCCAGACAAAAAGTTGGGGGCACTGCGTTAACAGTGCCCCCGGTTCGTTTTATAGCTAATCCCGCTACAAGTGTGCTCCCTGCTCAATCCCTGAAAACTTTTCCTTTCGGCCATCCTGACCAAAACAATCCTTCGCAAAATCCTATAGCATCATCCTGACGCGGTTCCTCGGCCTTCCTGACCCACCAACAATCCTGTGCTGGCTCTCTATCTCCGTCCTGGAGGTGTCCTTGGTTTCAATCCTGAAACATCCTGTGTATCATCCTGATACCAATCCCTTTCACTCTTCCTGAGTGCATCCCTTTCTTCTTCCTGAAGCTGCATCATCCTGACGCTTTCCTGCTCCATCCGGCTTCCTTCCGGTAGACATAAGATCGCTTATTTCCTTTCCGTTAACAAGGGCAAGTAGGATGGATTACAGTAAATTTGACTTAGCCCACATCAGCATAAACATATAACAAATTGATATATAAGATTAATTATCGAAAAAACACCAACTAAAGTAAAAAATTAAAAGCGATCTCTCACAGCTTTTGTAAGAGATCTCGCACACGCACTAAAGGCAAATTAGCCGATTAATCAACTCTGGGGCGTAAAGCATTGAGAAAATCCCCCAAACAGGCAGCTAATAGCGTGCGTTTTTTGCTGCCAAATTGCTCAAGCAACACGTTGCCACTGACATTACACAGCGACACCACCGTCATTTCCGATTCTGTGGTCGCCAGGAACAACGTAGGCGAGAGCTTAAGGCGTTTTTGCGTCACCAGATGCCCAATCAGATTCTCCTGCAGGCGAATAAAGTCGTCTTCACTCCAGACCTGCAATAGCGTCAACGGATGCTCGCCAAACTTCGCACTCATATCCCCGGCATAGTGTTGGGTGTAGAAGGTGTGGATATCCGGCTGTAGTCGCAGTTCCAGCGCCTGCTCCACCTTTTCCAGGCTGGCCGCTGGCGTAAACGGCTGCGGCAGCCACAGCACCGTATCATCGCGATTTTCGACAATACAGGGGGAAGCCACACCGTACAGTTCCTGGCTAGCCGGGGCATGGCCGTACTGCTGTTGCCAAGCGTCGACATAGCGCTGGGTAAATTCACGCAGGGCGTGCGATACATCATGGTCCATATTTTTTCTCGCATACGGTAAACTGGTGCCTATTGTACCTATCTCACACCAAGGTGACAGCTCATGTCCTCCTATCAAGATCATCAGGCTCTGGCGGCACTGACGCTGGGCAAACCAACCGCATACCGTGACTGCTACGATGCCTCACTGTTACAAGCGGTTCCTCGCAGTATGAACCGGGAACCGCTGGGGCTTTATCCCGATAGCCTGCCGTTCCACGGGGCCGATATCTGGACGCTGTATGAACTTTCCTGGCTCAATGCCAAGGGGCTGCCACAGGTTGCGGTGGGAGAAATCAGCCTGAATGCCAACAGCATCAACCTGATTGAGTCCAAAAGCTTCAAGCTCTATCTCAACAGCTTTAACCAGACCCACTTCCCGGACTGGGAAGCGGTACGTTCTACGCTTCAACGCGATCTCGCCGCCTGCGCGCAAGGGGATGTCAGCGTGAGCCTGTTCAGCGTAGATCGGCTTGAAGGCAGCCTTATCGCCCGGTTGGAGGGCGAATGCCTTGACCACCAAGACATCAGCATTGATAACTACGAGTTCGATACAGGCTACCTAGAAGGCTCCGCCGGTAGCCAAGTCGTAGAGGAAACGCTGGTCAGCCATCTGCTGAAGTCCAACTGTCTGATCACCAACCAGCCCGATTGGGGCTCGGTACAAATCCGCTATCGTGGCCCGCAGATCAACCGTGAAGCCCTGCTGCGCTATCTGGTTTCGTTCCGCCATCACAACGAATTCCATGAACAGTGCGTTGAGCGGATCTTTAACGATCTGCTGCGTTTCTGCCAGCCGCAACAATTGAGCGTTTATGCCCGCTATACCCGGCGCGGGGGTCTGGATATCAACCCTTGGCGTAGCAACGTGGCGTTCGAACCGGCGCATGGCCGTCTGGCTCGCCAATAATGCTCAACAACTGAGCTAACAGGCGGTTTGTATTGGTAAAAATCCGGAGACGGCGGTAAGGTTAAATCAAGAGTGCCCGCTTTTTGCTCAGGCATTCCAGTAGGCAATACAAAATTCTTACCGCAGTGCGCAGAGGCAGGTAAGGATTATTATCGCCCTATTTATGGGCGCAAAGGAGTTACCTTGATTACACATATCAGCCCACTTGGCGCTATGGACTTGTTGTCACAGCTGGAAGTTGACATGCTGAAGCGTACCGCCAGCAGCGACCTGTACCGTTTGTTCCGCAACTGCTCCCTGGCGGTATTAAACTCCGGCAGCCAGACCGACAACAGCAAACAGTTGCTATCGCGTTATGAAAACTTTGATATCAACGTGCTGCGCCGTGAACGCGGCGTAAAACTCGAGCTGGTGAACCCGCCAGAAGAGGCTTTCGTTGACGGTCGCATTATTCGTTCACTACAAGCCAACCTGTTTGCGGTGCTACGCGATATTCTGTTTGTCCACGGCCAAATTGACAGCGCCGAACGTTTCCAACACCTGAATTCGGAAGACTCTGTTCATATCACCAATCTGGTGTTCTCCATCCTGCGTAATGCACGTACGCTACACCTCGACGAAGATCCGAACCTGGTGGTGTGCTGGGGTGGTCACTCGATCAATGAAAACGAATATCTGTATGCCCGTAAGGTCGGTAGCCAGCTGGGTCTGCGCGAGCTGAATATCTGTACCGGCTGTGGGCCAGGGGCAATGGAAGCGCCAATGAAAGGGGCCGCCGTCGGTCATGCGCAGCAGCGTTACCACAACAGCCGCTTTATCGGTATGACCGAGCCCTCCATCATTGCCGCCGAGCCGCCGAATCCGCTGGTTAACGAACTGGTGATCATGCCAGATATCGAAAAACGTCTGGAAGCCTTTGTGCGTATCGCGCACGGCATCATCATTTTCCCTGGCGGGGTCGGCACTGCGGAAGAACTGCTGTATCTGTTGGGCATTCTGATGAACCCGGAAAACAGCGAACAGGTATTGCCGCTGATCCTCACCGGGCCGAAAGAAAGCGCCGATTATTTCCGCGTGCTGGACGAATTCATCATGAAAACGCTGGGCGAGAAAGCCCGTCGTCACTACACCATCATCATCGACAATCCGGCCGAAGTGGCCCGTCAGATGAAAAAGGCCATGCCACTGGTGAAAGAAAACCGCCGTAATACCGGGGATGCCTACAGCTTTAACTGGTCGATCCGTATTGCACCGGACCTGCAGCTCCCCTTCGAGCCAAGCCATGAAAACATGGCCAATCTCAACCTGTACCCTAATCAACCGGCGGAACAGTTGGCTGCGGCTCTGCGCCGTGCGTTCTCAGGGATCGTGGCGGGTAACGTGAAGGAGAACGGCATTCATGCCATCGAACAGTTCGGCCCTTACAAGCTGCATGGCGATCCGTTGATGATGAAGCAGATGGACAGCCTGTTGCAAGGTTTTGTCGCCCAGCACCGTATGAAACTGCCGGGAACCGCCTACGTACCTTGCTACGAGATTGTAGCCTGATCATCACCTCTGGGCGGCGTCATAGCCGCCCTTCTTTTCTGACGTTGTTGCCTTGCCTATGCCTATACATTTACTGATTGTCGATGCTCTGAACCTAATCCGCCGCATTCATGCAGTGCAGGGCTCCCCTTGCGTCAACGCTTGCAAGCATGCGCTTCAGCAGTTGATTCAACACAGCCAGCCCACCCATGCCGTGGCGGTGTTCGACGAAGACGACCGTAGCGAGAGTTGGCGCCATCAAATTCTGCCCGATTACAAAGCCGGACGCTCGCCAATGCCGGAAAACCTGCATCAGGAAATGCCGCAGCTGCGCGAAGCGTTTGCCGAGCTTGGGGTGGCCAGTTGGCATTCCGCAGGCAATGAGGCGGACGATCTGGCTGCGACTCTGACGGCCAAAATTGCCGCTGGCGGCCACCAAGTGACGATTGTCTCCACCGACAAAGGCTACTGCCAACTACTGGCACCCAGCGTACAGATCCGTGACTACTTCCAGAAACGCTGGTTGGATATGCCGTTTGTGCAGCAAGAGTTTGGCGTGTTACCGCAACAGCTCACAGATTATTGGGGGTTGGCAGGGATTGGTAGCAGCAAGATCCCAGGCGTTGCCGGTATCGGGCCAAAAACGGCAGTATTGCTGCTACAACAGATGGGCAGCCTGGATGGTCTGTATCAACACCTGGAGCAGGTGCCGGAGAAGTGGCAGGGCAAGCTGTTAGAGCACCGCGAGCTGGCCTATATCAGCAAGCAGGTCGCCACCCTACGTACCGATCTGACGCTGGATGGCAATCTGCAACAGTTACGTTTGCCAACAAAGTAAGGGCGCTGCCAGTAGCAACGCCCATATGCCTTACTCGCGCTCGTCGCGGCGGCCGGGAATAGCCGACCACATGCGGCGCACGTGTACGGTGATCTCTTCACGATCGTGGTACAGCTGCTTGGCGTGGATCTCTGCGCTAATCCCCTCGTTGGCCAAGGCTTCGTGGATACTTTGCAGGTTCTGCGCCACCTCTTCGTAGCGCTTCTTCATCGGCAGCTTCAGGTTAAAGATCGCCTCACGGCACCAGCCTTTGAGCAACCATTGGATCATCAAGCTGGTCACTTTTGCCGGTTTCTCCACCATATCGCACACCACCCAGTAGTTTTTGCTGGTGGTCGGTTCAAAGCGGAAGCCGTCGACACGATGATGGGTCACCTGCCCGGTATCCATCAGGCTCTGGGCCATCGGGCCGTTGTCCACCGAATGCACCATCATGCTGCGTTTGACCAACTGATAGGTCCAGCCGCCAGGGCAAGCCCCCAGATCGACCGCAAACATCCCGCTACCTAAACGCTCGTCCCATTCGTCTGCCGGAATGAAAACGTGGAAAGCCTCTTCCAGTTTCAGCGTAGAACGGCTTGGTGCATCGGACGGGAACTTCAGCCGTGGGATCCCCATATAGAACGGGGAGTTGTTGTTGCTGTAGGAATACCCCACGTAGCAACAGCCCGGCGCGATAAAGAACACGTGAACCACTGGACGAGAGGGATTCTCACGCGCCATCAGCACTTTCTGCTCACGCAATGCGCCGCGTAGCGGCACAGTCAGCTTGCGGCAGAACTTCAGCAGCTCTTTGCTTTCGTTGGTATCCGGCACTTCTACCCGTAATTCACCGCCGCGGTCGACCACGCCCATCAGCATGCCGACAATCGGTGAAACCCGATCTTCCGGCGGCAAATCACGCAGCAGTTCTCCCACCACCAACATCTGGCGGGCAAAGATCAGCTCACGGAACGGGATTTCTTTCGCCAGGCGATCGGCATCGTCCGGCTGATAGCATTCAAACAGCACATAGCCGCTGTTGTCTTTAACCCTGGCAAAGCCGAACACTTCCAACTGGGCGGCCTTGTCGGTAATTTCCGCCGCGCACTCTTTCTCAAAGCCTTGGCGGCAGTACAACGCGATCTTATTCATGGCGCTCGGCCTTTTTCCTCAGACGCAAAGCGCCAATCAACATCAATGCCCAACCGATCAGGAAGCAGGTCCCGCCCACTGGCGTGACATAAACCCAAACCTTTTGGTGAGACAGCGCCAGACAGTACAGGCTGCCGCTGAACAACACGGTGCCGAGCGCCAACAGCGCTCCGCTCCAGTAAAACCACAGGCTGACCCGACGCTGCATGGCGACGGCCAGCCCCAGGATGGCCAGAGTATGGAACCCCTGGTAATCAAGCCCGGTGCGGATCCAGGCCATTTCATTGACCCCAAGCGCACTACTCAATACGTGCGCACCAAACGCGCCCAGAGCAACGTAGACAAAACCACTGATAGCAGCAAAAATCAGCATAGAACGGCTACTCATCATTATTCACCTTAATCGAGATTAACCAGCCACAACGTCACCGCAACTGGCCCTATTGTTCATAGCGAAAGCGGAACTTCTCCTGTTCGCTGGCCGCACGCGCCAAGATCCATTGGCGAAAGGCGGCTATTTTACCCAGTTCTGCCTGGCTGTCATGACATACCAGATAAAAAGCGTTTTTACTTACCAGCACATCGTTAAACGGGCAGACCAACCGACCGGCTTCAATCTCGGTTTGCGCCATCACGTTATTCACCAGCGCAATCCCCTGGCCGTGAACGGCCGCCTGAACCACCATGGCGCTATGGCTAAAGATTGGCCCTTGCTGCACGTTGATATGCTGTAACCCCAGTTGGCGGGTGTATGCCAGCCAGTCGCGGCGTGAAGTATCATGCAGAAGCGTATGATAAGCCAGATCGCCCGGCACTTTCAGTGCATGATCGCCCATTAACAGGCTGGGAGAGCAAACCGGCAGCAGATATTCCGCATACAAACGCTCGGTGCGTACTCCCGGCCAGTTGCCACGGCCATAAAAGATCGCCACATCAACGTCATCCGCCAACTTTTCTTCTTCGCGGTCAATAGCCTGGATACGCACATCGATCCCCGGATAAGCTGAGTTAAAACTGGAAAGACGGGGTACCAGCCACTGAATGGCGAAACTGGGCGGCAGGCTGACGGTTAAAGCCCCCTTGGCACTGCGTGCCTGAAGCTTGCGTGTTGCCTCATTGATCGAAGAGAAGATCTCTTTGATATCCAGGTAATAACTCTGCCCCTCTTCCGTCAGCAGCAGCGAACGGTTACGCCGTCGAAACAGTTTCAGCCCCAGGAAATCCTCCAGAGACTTGATCTGATGGCTGACTGCGGCCTGGGTAACAAACAGCTCCTCTGCCGCCTTGGTAAAGCTCAAATGGCGGGCTGCCGCGTCAAAAACCCGCAGAGCATTAAGAGGAGGGAGACGTTTAGACATGAATTAACCCTTTTGTATTGCAAACTGCGGCGTTGTCGGCTGAATGCGCCTTTACCGCCGCCTGGCTGTGCCGAACAGGGATGTTCAAATGCCGCGAGCGCAAGGATACGCCTAAGCGGCCAATCTGCAATTCATCGGCTTTAGTTACATTTATGTAACAAATGGCCGCCGGGTTTCGCAAACGAGATCAGGCTGCACGATACATAACGCCACTAGCCCATCCGCATGGACTATTGCCATTAGTTTTTTTAATCCGAGCCATTATAAATTGTCCGTTGAGCATGCGCCAGTAAATACCTATAGTGGCGACACTTCCTGGGCCGGAACGAAAAGGGATTGGGTGTCGAGGACGCCGATGAACTTTTGGCTTGTGGTTGTGATGTTGTGTTTGCAATTTGTCCGCCAATTCGGACATGGTAGCTAGGCTACTGTTTTTCACTTCCTGTACATTTACCCTGTCTGTCCATAGTGATTTTATGCAGCACCGCCAACTTCGCGGTGCTTTTTTTTGCCTGAAACTTACTGTTTTATCTGAAAATTACTGATTACCTTCAACCATTTCCTTCACGTCGGCACGGTTAATCTGCTGCTGAACGCCGTTGGCGTCTTTGTAACTGATCATCCCGGTATCGTCATCCACCTTGGGTTTGCCATCGGCAACAATGGTGCGTCCATCGCTGGTATGCATGACGTAGTTGCTTGAGCAGGCTGCCAGGGTAAACGTGAGCATCAGGGCAGAGATAACTGCGGCTGTCTTGTTCATTTGTGACTCCTTGTAGATAAAAATGCTGTAAAACTCACTTCTGTTATTTAAGGAACTCATTAGCGCGCCAATATTCAGCATAACAAACTTTCGTCAGATTTCCAGGAAACGGCGACAATTGATCGGGATAACTTGTCTCTGACACTAAAATAGGACAGGATCAATGGCTGACAAAGCCACTGATAATCAGCCGATGAAGCCTTTTGAGCCTACCTTGTTCCGCAGCCAGTTCCCGGCCCTTCAACAGGCAGGAATTTATCTGGACAGTGCCGCTACCGCGCTAAAACCGCAGGCGGTGATCGACGCCACGCAGCAGTTTTACAGCGCAGATGCCGCCACCGTACACCGTAGCCAACATCGTGCGGCGCAGGATTTGACCCAGCGCTTTGAACAGGCACGCCAGCAGGTCGCCACCTTGATTAATGCCCCCTGTGCGGACGATATCGTTTGGACCCGTGGCACCACGGAAGCCATCAATCTGGTCGCGCAGAGCTATGCTCGCCCACGCCTGCAACCTGGGGATCAGATCCTGGTTAGCGAGGCGGAGCATCATGCCAACCTGATCCCGTGGTTGATGGTGGCAGAACAGACCGGTGCCGAAGTGGTGAAGCTGCCGCTTGGCCCCGATCGCCTGCCAGATTTGACGCTGCTCCCTACCCTATTGTGCGAGAAAACCCGCATTCTGGCCTTGGGGCAAATGTCCAACGTCACGGGAGGCTGCCCGGATATCGCGCTGGCTATCGAGTTGGCTCATGCGGTGAACGCAGTAGTGATGATCGATGGCGCACAGGGCATTGTGCATTGCCCTGCCGACGTTCAGCGGCTCGATATCGATTTCTACGCCTTCTCAGCGCATAAACTCTATGGCCCAACTGGCATTGGTGCGTTGTATGGCAAAACCGCGTTGCTGGCCCAAATGGGGCCGTGGCAAGGCGGGGGGAAAATGCTGACACAGGCTTCTTTCAGCGGCTTTACGCCACAAAAACCGCCGCACTGTTTTGAAGCCGGTACGCCAAATATTGCCGGAGTGCTGGGGCTGGGTGCCGCGTTGAGCTGGCTGGAAACGCAGGATATGGCCGCCGCCGAGCAATACAGCCGCGCTCTGGCGCAAAATGCCGAACAGCGTTTGCAGCAGTTACCCGGATTTCGCAGCTTCCGCAGTTCCGGCTCCAGCCTGCTGGCCTTTGATATCGCCGGGATCCACCACAGCGATATCGTCACCCTGTTAGCCGAACAGAACATCGCGGTCCGCGCGGGCCAGCACTGCGCCCAACCCTTGATCGCCGCATTAGGGGTCAGCGGAACGTTACGTGCGTCATTTGCGCCTTATAATACGCCGCAAGATGTCGATGCTCTGGTGCTGGCGTTAACTAACGCCATCGAATTACTGGCGGAATAAGATGCAAAACGGAGAACCGATGCTTGCCCCTCACCCTTTTGGCCGTGAAATCACCGCCGAGACGCTGATAGCAACCTTCAGCGCGCTAAAACAGTGGGAAGACCGTTACCGCCAACTGATCATGCTGGCGAAACGCTTACCATCGCTGGCGGACGACCTGCGGCAAACGGAGATGGAACTGAGCGGTTGCGAGAACCGGGTCTGGTTGGGGCACCAGTTGTTGGCTGATGGAACACTGCATTTTTATGGCGACAGCGAAGGACGTATTGTGCGTGGCTTGCTGGCGATCCTGCTAACCACAGTCGAAGGTAAAACGCCGCAGCAGGTATTAGCTACCGATCCCCTGGCCTTGTTTGATAGCTTGGCGCTGCGTGCCCAGCTCAGCGCCACCCGAGCTAGCGGCCTGGCTGCATTGGCAGCCAGGATTCACGCCATCGCTGCCAGCTATGCCTGACGTGCCGCCTTTGCCACCATCTTCTTCAACGCGTGGGAGACGGCAATAAAACCAAAGGTCGCGGTGACCATGGTCGCTGCGCCAAAACCCACGCTGCAATCCATTCTCTTCGGCCCCTCTGCGGTACTGCGTGAGGCACATACTGAACCATCCGGCTGCGGATACACCAGCGGCTCAGTGGAGAAGACGCAGTCGATCCCCAGCTTGCCTTTGCTGTTTTTCACTACGTTAAAATCGTTCTTCAACCTTTCACGCAGCTTGGCTGCCAGCGGATCCTGGATGGTTTTGGCCAGATCGGCCACGGCGATCTGCGTAGGATCGATCTGCCCACCGGCACCGCCGGTAGTCACCACCGGGATCTTGAAGCGGCGGCAATAGGCTAACAACGCCGCTTTGGGTCGCACGCTGTCAATAGCATCAATCACATAGCTGAAATTATGGTTCAACAGCTCGGCGACGTTGTCCGGGGTAATAAAATCATCCACGCAGGTCACCCGGCATTCCGGGTTGATCGCCAGGATCCGTTCCGCCATCACTTCGGTTTTCGACTGGCCAACGTGCTGGCGCAAAGCATGGATCTGCCGGTTGGTGTTGGTGACGCATACGTCATCCATGTCGATCAGCGTGATCGCACCAATGCCGGTTCGTGCCAGCGCTTCTGCCGCCCATGAACCGACACCGCCAATGCCGATCACACAAACGTGTGCCTGGGCAAACAGGGCCAATGCCGGCTGGCCGTACAGGCGCGCCGTGCCGCCAAAACGCTGTAGATAGGCCTCTGAATAGGCTGTACTCATTTCGCTTTACTTACCTTGGTTGCAAATAGTCAGGGCCGGAAGATCCGGCCCTGCGCGTCAAGCTATATACCGTCTTTCTCAGCGAGTCACCAACTGGGAACCACTCGAGGCGGTCAATGGTTGATTGGCGCTAAACAGCTGTGCCCCAGCGTTGCCGCCTTTCAATACCCAGACCCGGCCATAGTGATTATAGAACCCTGCCGAGTGACCGGCTTCTGGTCCAATCCCCTGGTACATGTCAAAGTGCTGACCCTTGATGGCACCACCCACGTCGAGGGCGACCATCAGGCGCATTTCATATTTTCCCGTGAACTTGCCCTTGTTGTCCAGTAATGGGACTTCTGTCAGCAGCGTAGTACCGGCAGGGATTAGGGAGCGATCGGAAGCCACGGAGGCTTTGGCAATCAGCGGCACCGCGCTGGCCCCTTTCACCGGAGCGAAAGGCACCGGATGGAAGAACACGAACGACGGGTTTTGCTCCAGCAGTTCGCGCACTTCGGCTTCGCTATGGTTATCCGCCCACTGGCGAATGGCCTGCATCGACATATCGGCCTTGGCCACTTCACCGCGATCGATCAGCACCTTGCCTATACTGCGGTAGGCGTGGCCATTCTTGCCGCTATAGCCAAAGAACACCAATGGCTGACCGTTGCCGAAATCGACATAGCCGCTGCCCTGCACTTCCATCATGAAGTTATCCATCAGGGAGTTGGTGTAAGCAATGATGTAACGGCTGTCCAGCGCCCCTGAATAGATACCGGCACGATCTGGCAGGCGACGCTTGCCTTTGGCTGGCATGCTGTACAGCGGGTAGCGGAATTCGCCCTGTTGGGTATAACGAGCCTGCAGCACTGGGGTGTAATAACCGGTTAACTGGACGTTGCCATAGCTATCGACGCCTTCCATCTGATAGGCGCTGAGGCCGAACTGGTTCAGTTGGCGCGTATCCGCCCCCGCCGCCATCCAGTTTTGCACCGCTTGATAGGTGGAGTTATTGCGGTTAAACAGCGACGGCGAAGCGTATTTAATCTCCATCAGCTGATTGGAGTAATCCTGGCCGTTGATCGGGGCGCCTCTGGCATTGGGGCGATCCACCAACTCCAGCGACTGATCCAGATGACCATCTTTATACTGCTGCCCCCGGTCGGTCGGTTTTGACGAACAACCGGCCAGTACCGCAATCACTACCCCACCGAGCAGGTATTTGCCCCAACGTCCTTTCATTGCACACTCTCTCAGACTGATATGTTCCATACCCAATGGATACGGGTAAACTGGCTGAACGATAACAAACGGCTATAGATAAAGGAATCGCTACCGCTAAAAATTCCCAGCCAGATGATTATGATGAAAAAAAACGCAAATTGTGGACTAATTCAGCATAAAAATGGCTTTCGATGAATTATATGCAAAAAGGGTTTGCAACAAAATGCCTGGAGAGTATAGTGCGCTTCCATCGGACGCGGGGTGGAGCAGCCTGGTAGCTCGTCGGGCTCATAACCCGAAGGTCGTCGGTTCAAATCCGGCCTCCGCAACCAACCGATACTGTGTTAACGGTATCAAAAACAGGTTGGATTCGATGAAAGAAAAGGTATTATACGGACGCGGGGTGGAGCAGCCTGGTAGCTCGTCGGGCTCATAACCCGAAGGTCGTCGGTTCAAATCCGGCCCCCGCAACCAACCGATACGGCAATAGCAGTATCCTATGAAGGGTTGGTTCGATAATATCAGTATCAAGACGGACGCGGGGTGGAGCAGCCCGGTAGCTCGTCGGGCTCATAACCCGAAGGTCGTCAGTTCAAATCTGGCCCCCGCAACCAATCTTGATAACATCAGACAAGCACCTTAACGGGTGTTTTTTTGTATCTGAATTTCCCCTACCTTGCTAATCAACCACACTGCCCCTCCTTGGGCTACGCCTGGTTTAACGCCGTGCCAATGCGCCACCGTTGGCGAAATAGGCTTTGATCCCAGCCAGAATAGATTGCGCCACCTGCTGCTGAAAATGGCTGGTGCGCAGCTTGCGTTCTTCTTCCAGATTGCTGATAAATGCCGTTTCCACCAGGATCGACGGAATATCCGGGGCCTTCAATACGGCAAAGCCAGCCTGATCGACACGATTCTTGTGCAGACGGTTAATTTTACCCATCCGGTGCAGCACTTCCTTACCGAACTTCAAACTGTCATTGACGGTAGCGGTCTGCAATAGATCGAACATGGTGTGATCCAGGTAGCGATCGCCACTCTTGCTGACTCCACCAATGTCGTCTGCGGCGTTCTGGGTTTGCGCCAGAAACTTGGCGGCATTGCTGGTTGCTCCTTTGGTCGAAAGCGCAAACACCGAGGAACCGCGGGCCGCACGGTTGCTGAAGGCATCGGCATGGATCGAAACAAACAGATCGGCCCGCTGCTTACGAGCTTTGGCTACGCGCACTTTTAATGGGATAAACACGTCTTCATTGCGCGTCATAAACACTTTCATGTTGGGTTCGCGTTTGATCAACGCACTGAGGCGACGGGCAATCTGCAGCACGATGTCTTTTTCACGGGTTTTGTTTTTGCCAATAGCCCCCGGATCTTCACCGCCGTGTCCAGGATCCAGCATAATCACAATCGGCCGATCGCGCCCAGCCTTACCGGCCTGAGGTGCTTCTGCCGGTAACGTCCGCTCCAGATCGCCCTTGTTGTAATCTTCCAGTAACGCCAACAGCGGATCATACTCTTCACCGCTGCCCCCCTTGGTAGGATAAAGATCCATCACCAGGCGGTTGCGGTATTCGGAGACGGGTGTCAGGGTAAACATATTTGGGCTGACGCTTTGCTTGAGTTCCAGCACCAGCCTGACGGTATTCTTGTCAAACTGGCCGACCCGCGCCTGTTTCAGATAGGGATCTTCTTTGCGCACCTGCCCGGCGATACCTTTGAGCACGCTATTTAGCTGTACCCCTTCCACATCCACCACGATGCGCTCTGGATTGGTCAGGGCAAACTGTTTGTATTTCAGTGGAACATTAGATTCCAGCGTGACTCGGGTATAGGTCGAGGAAGGCCAGACACGGACGGCAATCACATGAGAAGCAGCGGCGAAACCAACGCGACTCACACTCAGCAACCAGGTTGCGGCACCCCCCTGCAACAAACGACGGCGGCCCGGATTGTGATTAGAGTTAGGCATGCGGCTCCGGTAAAAATAACGATTAAAAAAACAGCAAAAAAAAACAATGGCAAAAACTTTACCCAATCCATTCACTGCTGTCATCAGAAAATCTTTTTATGATCTTTCAATTTATTAATCAGTTAGCGCATTTGTCAGAAAAATCGTGCTCATTTCCTACTTGCCTTTGGCGCAATAAAAGAATAAAAATACAAAAATACCGTATAAATATGCAAATGAGGTCTTGCCGTGAAGGAACGTAGTACAGAGCTGGTGCAAGGATTCCGTCACTCAGTTCCCTATATCAATACTCACCGTGGCAAGACCTTTGTCGTCATGCTGGGTGGCGAAGCTATTGAACATGAAAACTTTTCCAGTATCGTCAACGATATCGGGCTGTTACATAGCCTGGGCATTCGTCTGGTGGTGGTCTACGGTGCGCGGCCGCAGATTGACAACAATCTGGCGCAGCATAACTACGAGCCGATTTACCATAAGCATACCCGGGTGACCGACGCCCATACGCTAGAGTTGGTCAAACAGGCCGCTGGCTTGTTACAGCTGGATATTACCGCACGGCTTTCCATGAGCCTGAATAACACCCCATTGCAAGGGGCGCACATCAACGTAGTGAGCGGCAACTTTATTATCGCTCAACCGCTGGGCGTGGATGACGGCGTCGATTATTGCCACAGCGGCCGTATCCGCCGTATTGATGAAGAAGCCATTCATCGCCAACTAGACAGTAAGGCTATCGTGCTGATTGGTCCGGTGGCGGTATCGGTGACCGGTGAAAGCTTTAACCTGACCTCGGAAGAAGTCGCCACCCAGTTGGCAATCAAGCTGAAGGCCGAGAAAATGATCGGTTTCTGTTCATCACAAGGGGTGACCGATGCGGAAGGCAATATTCTTTCCGAACTGTTCCCCAACGATGCACAAAAGCGTATCGAGCAGTTGGAAGAGGCAGGTGACTACCATTCCGGCACCGTGCGCTTCCTGCGCGGCGCGGTAAAGGCCTGCCGCAGCGGAGTACGCCGCAGCCACCTGATCAGCTACCAGGAGGATGGTGCACTGGTACAGGAGCTGTTTTCACGCGACGGTATTGGTACCCAAATCGTCATGGAGAGTGCCGAACAGGTACGCCGGGCGACCATCAATGATATCGGTGGGATACTTGAGCTGATCCGCCCATTGGAGCAGCAAGGGATTTTAGTCCGCCGTTCGCGCGAGCAGTTGGAAATGGAGATCGACAAGTTCACGATTATCGAACGCGATAACCTGACCATCGCCTGCGCGGCGCTCTACCCGTTCCCGGAAGAGAAGATTGGTGAGATGGCCTGCGTGGCGGTACATCCGGATTACCGCAGCTCGTCGCGGGGCGAGATGCTGCTGCAGCGGGTAGAAAGCCAGGCGCGCCAGATGGGGCTACAGAAGCTGTTTGTGTTGACCACACGCAGTATCCACTGGTTCCAGGAACGCGGCTTCACTCCGGCCGAAGTCGACGTGCTGCCGATGCAGAAACAGGCTTTATATAACTACCAGCGCCGCTCGAAGATCCTGTTGGCCGATCTTTGACTTACCCTGGCTAACCCATTGTTATCATGACGGGCGCAGCGTGCTGCGCCCCCTCGTTGTTACTTCCCGATCTGCAAGCGTTCGGCCAACCCGCTGCGGCGCTGCGTGGGGGTGCGGATAGCGCTTACCAACACCTTGTCTACCGCATATAGCGAAAGCCGCTGGCGTGCACGTGTAATGGCGGTATAAACCAGTTCGCGGGTCAGCACCGGCAGAAAATGATTCGGCAACACTAGTGCCGTATGGTCGAACTCCGACCCCTGTGATTTATGTACCGTCATCGCATAGGCGGTTTCATGCGCCGGTAAGCGGCTAGGCTGTACCGATTTAATGCTGCCGTCCGGTAATTGGAAATGCACGCGCAGATCGCCGCCCTCACCGGGTAAGGCAATGCCAATATCGCCGTTAAACAACCCCAGCGCGCTATCGTTGCGGCCAATCATCACCGGCCGCCCTAAATACCAACGCCCGGCGGGGCCAGGATTACGCCGAATCAAACCGGCACGCTGCAGCCCGCTTTCGATACGCTCATTCAGCCCGGCAACGCCAAATGGCCCTTCGCGCAGTGCGCAAAGCAACTGGAAGCGGCCAAAGGCATCCAGGATCGTCACGGCCCCCGCCCCTTCTGCCACCAGCCGCAGATAGTCGCGATAACCGGCAACGCAGCTATCCAGTAGCCGTTGATAATCTTCGGTTTCTGCCAGCGGGTAACCCGCTACGTCGGCATAGCTGCCGTTCAACGCTGCCAGGGCACGCTTGCTATCGCCAGCATTCACCGCCAAAGCCAACTGGCCAATGCCGGATTTGGCATCAAACCGGTAACTCTTGCGCAGTAGGCACAGGCTATCGCGCACCGCTGCCTCGGCCTCCGCTGGCTGCCCTTGCACGGGGCAACCGGTCAGACGCGCCAACTGTGCCGCACGGGCTTCGCTATATCCCTGCTCGGCAAACCGGCAGATATCCCCCAGCACGGCTCCAGCCTCCACCGAGGCCAGTTGATCGCGATCGCCCAGGAAGATGACTCGCGCCTTGGGGGGCAAGGCAGCAATCAACCTTGCCATCATGGGCAAATCCACCATCGAAGCTTCATCCACTACCAGCACATCCAGATGCAGCGGGTTCCCCCGGTGATAACGCATGCGCTGACTGTTTGGCTGGGCCCCCAGCAAGCGGTGTAACGTCGCCGCTTCCGTAGGGAATAGAGCCCGTTGCTCCGGGGTTAGATCCAACTGACGGCTAGCGCTTCCCAGGGATTCGGTTAGACGAGCCGCTGCTTTACCGGTAGGCGCAGCAAGTTGAATCCGCAGACGCTCCCCGTCCGCCAACTGCACCAGTGCCGCCAACAGCTTGGCAACGGTGGTCGTTTTGCCGGTGCCGGGGCCGCCGGAAATAATCGCGATGCGGCGCGTGGCGGCTACCGCTGCGGCAATTTTTTGCCAGTCGGGTTCGTCCGTAGCCACGCCAAATAACCGATCGAGAATGGTGCGTAGCTGCGCCTCTTCAAGTTCCTCTGGCACACTGTCGCTACTGATAAAAGTGGCGACGTCACCTTCGCTCTGCCACATGCGCTGCAGATACAGCCGCTGCTGTTGCAGGACCATCGGCGTTGCCGTACTGCCATCGCTAACCGCAGGCGATCTCGCCAGACGCTGTTGCCAACTCGCCACGTCCGGTTGCCCGCAGGCCTGCCAGGCAGCCAGGGCCAACTCAGGCTGGCGGCCATCAAACAGATTTTCCGGCAATAGCTGTTCGAGCAACAGACAAACGTGGCCCGCACCGGCCTCCGAGCTCAGGCAGGCGGCGGCCAGCAGGATATCCGGTTCATCATCGTTGGCAACCACCTGGGCAAATTGCACGTCCAGCGGTCGCAAGGCGCCCAGAGCCAACGCCTGATGCAAAATCTCAATCATTGCCCATCCTCAACGTTGGCCGTTTCACCGCTAAACAGGCGATCCATTCCTTCAACCAGAGCATACTCCGGACGACAGGCAAAAATACCGTTGCCCTCATGCTCGGCATCTACCCCGCGTAAAAACAGATAAATCACCCCGCCAAAATGGCGCTGGTAATCGTAATCCGCCAGGCGATGCCCCAGATAGCGGTGCAGCGCCAAGGTATAGAGTTGGTATTGCAAATCGTAGCGGTGTTCCGCCATCGCCCGCGCCATCGCCTCTTGGGTATAGGCGCTGCTGTCTTCGCCCAGCCAGTTGGATTTGTAATCCAGCAGGTAGTATTTACCCTGCCAGCAGAATACCAGATCGATAAAGCCTTTCAGCATGCCCTGAACCTGTTGGAAATCCAGCGCCGGGCAGCCAGCAGAAAGGGGATCGTAGCGTTTTACCAACTCATCCAGTTGCTGCGCTTGCAGCAGGCCACCGATCGGCAGATAGAACTGTAATTCTGCCTGCCTGGCTCCCGACGGTAAGGCGGATAGCGCGACGCCGCTGCTATTAAGCGGCGCATTCAGCAGCACGTGCATCCAGCCGGATAATACCGGCAACCAATGCTCCTCCAGCCCTTGGTGTTGCAACTGCTCCAGCAGCCACTGCTCATCTAGCGGTTGGGTAAAATCCAGCTCCTCAAACAGGCTGTGGAGGAAAGTTCCAGGGGCCGCACCGCGCGGGAAAGTATGGGGAGTAAATGCGGGGGGTGTAACCGTATCGCCCTCACCAACGGCATCAACGTCCAGGTGCGGCAACAGCTCCTGCATCCGGCTTGAGCCATGCTGTTGCAAGCCGGTATAGCTGGTTACCCGCCAGAAGTCCTGCATCCTGCGTGGGAACTGCCTGGCCGCCAGTTCTGCAGCGGTTGCCGTCTGCGGCTGCCAGCTCTGTTCACCTGGCGCATCCACCAGCGACAGCGCAATGCCTTGGGTTGCCAACTGCTGCAGGCAGGTTTGCAGATAGGCCGCATCGCCCGCCTGCCCAGCCTGCACCAGATATCCCAGCGCACTGCGGTGCAAATCCGTATCGCCCTGTTTCTTGCGCGTACCGAGGAACAACGGCGCAATACCGATGCTGCAGTGATACACCGAACGTGTCAGCGCCACATACAGCAGGCGCAAATCCTCCGCCAAACGCTCCTCTTCCGCCCAGGCCACGCTTTCTTCGTTGGCATTAAGATCCAGCAGGGCTTTAAAGGTCTGGCGATCGTGGTATAGCACCTGCTGCTGTTGACGGAAATTCCCCACAAAAGGCAGCCACACCAGATCGAACTCTAACCCTTTCGACTTGTGGATAGTGATCACCTGCACCAGATGACGGTCGCTTTCCAGCCGCAGTTGCTGATTATCCGACTGGCGATTCGGCTGAGCAATCTGCTGCGCCAACCAACGTACCAGCGCATGTTCACCATCCAACTGCGCCGTGGCTTCCTGCAACAGCTCCCCCAGGTGCATAACATCGGTCAAACGGCGCTCGCCACCTGGGCTGGCCAGCAGGTTTTCAGCCAGATGCCGCTTGGCCATCACCTCACGCAGCATCGGTAACACGCCACGGCGAAGCCAGTGGCTACGGTATTCATCAAACTCGTTGACCAAATCATCCCAAGCGGACTCGTTATGGTTTAGCCCATCCAGCGTCAAGGCATCCAACCCCAATAGCCCGGTGGCCAAAGCGCAACGCAGGGTTCGCTCCTGTTCGGGAGCCAGCACCGCCTGTAGCAGCCACAGTAAATCTTTGGCTTCCGGCGTATCAAACACGCTGTCACGGTTGGAAAGATAAACCGAGGGGATGGCCAGCGCGCTGAGTGCGTCACGCACCAACGCCGCTTCGGCGCGGCTACGCACCAGAATGGTTATATCCGATGCCTGAACGTGACGGCGTTGCTCTCCTTTGACCAGCCAGGCTTCTCCGGCCTGCCCGGCACTCAGCCAATCGCGGATCTGGGCTGCGCACAAGCGCGCCATTAATTGTTGGTAATCACTTACTCCGGCCCCATCCCCGGGTTGCAACCAGAATTGCATGGCCGGTTGCGGTTTATTCTGCCACTCGAAGACCAGTTCCTGATTCTTCGCTGCGGCAGCCACCTCGATAAACGGGATTTGGCCAAACAGGAACGGCTTTTCCACCTGAGCAAACAGGCGGTTAACGCTGCCAACCATAGCCGGTGATGAGCGCCAGTTGGTCTCTAAGGTGTAGTGGGCACTTACCTCCGAGCGAGCCTTCATATAGGTAAAAATGTCTGCCCCACGGAAGGCGTAAATCGCTTGTTTTGGATCCCCAATCAGCAGCAGACCACACTCTTCCCGGCCAACATACAGTTTCTGGAAGATCCGGTACTGCTGTGGGTCGGTATCCTGAAACTCATCGATCATCGCCACCGGATAACGCTGACGGATCGCCAACGCCAATTGTTCACCACCGGCGCTTTGCAGTGCCGCATCCAGCCTGCTGAGCAGATCGTCAAAACCCAGTTCGGCACGCTGGCGTTTTTCCTGTTGAATAGAAAGGCGTATTTCACTCAGCGCCCGTGCCATGATCAGGTCACGCAGGGTCAAGGGTTCGGCAAATAGCTCATCAACCGCCACAAACAGCGGATGCCTCGGGGCTTCACCTTTTTTGGTTTTCTCCAGCAGCACCGATTGGCGGAACTTCTCCAGCTCTTTAGGTAACAGGTAATCTTCGGTTTCCTGGCCCGCCCATTCCCCGACCTTATTCAGCCAGTTGGGTAAATGTTTGCTGCTGTAGCTGCGTTTGTCGACGCCAGACTGACTGATAAGCGCTTCCAGATCCGCCGCCGATGCCTGCCATTGCGCCTTGAGGGCATCGATCCGCGCAACTATCTGTTCATGGCGCATCAGCACCGTTTCTTCATCTTTAGGGGGCTGACGCAGAGTGGGAGCTTCGCCATGCAGGTAGCCCGAGAGATCGCTCAACAAGGCCTCTGGGCCGCTCCACTCCTGACTAACCGCCCGGGCAACGCCCAGTGGCAATGGGTAGCAGTGACGCCGCCAAAAATCGGCGCAGGCCTGACGGCGCAACGGCAGTTCGTCCTGCACCAGCGTTTGTTCAAACAGAATGCCCGACTCGAATGCGTTGTGAGTGAGCATTCGCTGACAAAAACCGTGGATAGTGTAGATCGCCGCTTCGTCCATCTGGCGCTCGGCAGCCAGCAATTGCGCTGCGGCCTCTGGCAGATCGCCAATCTCCGCCATCAGCGCGGCAAACAGCGGGTCTGAGCTATGCCCACGTACGCAGGCAATGCGTAATGCGTGGATATTGCTGCGAATGCGACCCCGGAGTTCCTCTGTCGCCGCTTCGGTAAAGGTAACCACCAGGATCTCTTCTACCGTGAGCGGCCGTGGAAACGCCGCTGCCTGGCCTAAGCCAAGCAGCAAACGCAGATACAAAGCGCCGATAGTGAAGGTCTTCCCTGTCCCTGCCGAGGCTTCGATCAGCCGTTCACCAAACAGTGGCAACGTCAGTGGATCAAGCCGCTGAGGAACGCCTTTCGTCATGGCGTCGCCACTTTACGAGGCAGCGTTTTTTGCAGGGACGAGGCGTTAGGATAGGTCACCCAACCTTCACCCGGCGCAGCAAAGTCGGCTTTCTGCTGGCTGCTGCCACTCACCTGAGACAACAGTGCCAGACCCTGTGGCTTAATCACCGCCTGATGGAAGTAATCCGCCAGTTTGGCAGGCGTTAGAGTCTGCACCTGGGCGATCAGCTTTTCACGGGTATCAAAGGCGAAATTACCGCGATCGAAATCGCTACTGAAACGGCCCGCTTCTTCACCTAAGGTCTGTGGACGCTGTTGCAACTCATTGATCATGGCCTGTTTGTATTGGGCAAAATCGGCATCGCTCAATTCACGCAGGCGCTTTTCCGTCTTCGGATAGAAATCTTGATAGCGCTGGTAGAGATAGGCTGGCTGCTTACTGTTGCTTTGCAGCAGGAAACCGATGCCCCACTGGCGGCCAACCGGCATCGCAAAGGAGAACACCGCATAGCCGAGCTGCTCTTGGGTACGCAATTGGCTGTAGAACCAAGGTTGGATGATCTGCCCCAGCAATGAGCTATACGCCATGCTGGTCACTTCGTCATACCCCGTTGGGACATACACCGCCGCCAGCGCCGAATCGGTGCTGCTGCCAGGACGCTGCAGATTGGCAAACTGGTTTTTATCAATCACGACGTTTTCGCCGTGCCACCATTCCACACCGGTACAACCCAGGCTGTGCTTCAGTGAAGAGGCCAGCGTGTCCACCTGTTGCTTGCTCATATTACCCACTACCAGCAACTCCGGCGTGGCCCCGGCCATCAGGCTGTCGCGGTAAGCCAGCACGTCTTGCAACGTTATGGTTTTCAGCACTTCACGGCGTTCACTGCGCTCGGAGTAAGGCACGCGGGACAGCATCTGTACTGGCTGGATCGCCAGCTCAAAGGCTTTGCCCTTCTCGGCGGAATCCAACTGTTCCAGATACCAGGATTTCGCCTGTTCCAACTGCTCTTGCGTTGGAGTAAAGCTGGAGTAGCCTTCAATCAATGAGGTCAACAGCTGTGGCAAGCGCTGGGTGAAACCATTGGCGCTAAACATCAGGCCATTATTGGGCGCGGTAGAGAAGCTAATCCCGCCCACCGAAGCCTGATAGCTCAACTCATCGAGCGAGATCCCCGCCAGATAATCCATCAACGAGAACAGCACCTGATTACGCGCCGAATCCATGGTTTTGGCGTTACGCAAAGCTACCGTCACATCGGCCTTGGGTTCATCGGCAAAATAGCGGCTTGGCATATACAGCACCCGCAGCCCTGGCTGGTTCACCACCATTTCCGGTTTGGTAAACTCATGTGAGGGCTTGTTCAGGGTAAACTCATCCGGAATATAAGGGTTCAACCCCGGCAGAGAAAGCGCGATATCTTTACCCAACTGCTGCCATTTCGCGAAGCGTTCCGCGCTGATTTTCTCAACCTGATAAGGTGCATCAACAAAGTATGCCGTTTTGTTGTGCGGCTCATTCGGGCTGACAAACCAGATACGCGCATTTTGTGGCGTCATCTGGCTCAGGCGTTCAGCAATGGCTTTAGGATCGTAGCGATCGGCCAGGTACGGCGCATCCAGCGTATTCTCTACCGGTACGCGCAGCATGGTGTCCACCAGCCATTCGATATAATTCATGTCGCGGGTAATCGACGGGTAGCGGAAATCCAGATTCAGCACATGGGCGATCTCGTCAAAATAACTTTGTTTGATCCCTTCGCCCTGCAGCATTTTCAGATAGCTGAAGATCGCTGCCACCACCTTGTCACGCTCTGCCAGCCCCTTGTCGGTCAAGGAAACGCTGATTGAGAATACGCCGCCGTTGCGATCGACCATCGGGTCGGCACCCGCATTGATGGCATCTGCCAGCCCCTGCTTCTGCAGCCAGTCGGAAAGCGTATTGGTGCTGCGATTGCCAATCAGGTAGCTGATATAGGTATCGGTTTTGCTGCGGAACTCGGCGCTGTTGTTATCGATACGGAATTCGACCTTAAGCTGTTTACGTGGCTGCGCCGGAACATAATGAATAATGATGCCCTGCTGCTCCGAGGTGGCCGCCGGAACGGTGATCGGTGGCACTTTCGCATCGTGGTTAGGAATGCGGCCGAAGGTTTTGACCGCCAGCGCTCTCAGTTCAGGCAAGGATTGGTTGCTGTACAGCACGCCCTTCATCAGGTTGGCAGAATAGTAACGCTGATAGAAACCAACGAGTTCTTCATGCAGCTTGCTGCCTGGCTTGTCCTGCAAAGTCTCGAGGTTGCCGCCAGAAAAACGTGCGCTAGGGTGAGCCGGATTAAGGGTTTCTGCCCCAACCTGCGCCATGCGCATACCGTCACGGGAGCGCGCCATCGTTAACTCGGCATTCACCGCGTTGCGTTCACGGTCCGCGTTGCCGGGATCGAGAATGGGTTCGGCAATGGCATCGGCCATGCGGTCGACAGCCGGCTCTAAAGCGTCGTTTTCCACTTCCAGATAGTATGCGGTGCGATAAGACGCGGTGCTGGCATTGTGGCTACCACCGTGCTTTTTCAAAAACTCGGAGAGGTTTTCGGGTTCTGGATAGCGCTTGGAGCCCATCAGTACCATATGTTCCAGGTAGTGAGCCAGGCCAAGTTGGCTGTTGGGATCTTCCAGCGAGCCTACCGGCAGCGCCAGGGCAGCCAGTGACTTTGGTGCCAGCGAGTCAGACACCAGCAGCACGGTCATGCCGTTATCCAGCTTGATAGCCTGATATTCACGCGGATCGTGATCGCTTTTGTTGATCTTTTCCGCCAGCGGTTGCCAGCCTTGTGCGGCCCAACTTAACGGCGCCCAAAACATAACCAATAACATCAACCCGGTAATGCGGGTCAACAGTCTGCGCATATCCAAAATAAACCCCTGTTCTCTGGCTGTCACGCCAACTCCCTGACGGTGACAGCATGGTGCAAAATGACACAACCGGAAGCGATGCCCAATGAAATTCAATTTCTAACTCAAAGCATTACGGTTTTAAACACTCAACTCACTATAGCCCACATCGTTGGGGGCGTAACGTACGCCACGTCTACAACGTATATGCCTATACGTTATGTAAGACCAGACTTAACCTCAATGGTTGAGTATAAAAGCGTAAAATTTTTATCATCTCACTGCGACCTGTATCACCGAGGGGGTGTTACCCCAGGTTATTGCGGGCCACGGGCAGCAGGTAACGCTCTGTTTCTTTCAGGATTTGTTCAAGGCGAACATTATCCATTTGGCGGAAAACGCGCTGGGTATAGGGATCTGCCCCCTCGCCCGGGATCCGCTGATCGCCCTGCCAGGCTTGCAGCAGCTTGGCACGCGCCTTGACCTGGACTTCTTCATCCCAGTCTATCTGCTGCGTTTGCGCCTGATAACATTGGCTCAACCAGGCCCAGCCGCTTTTATTGAGCAGCATCAGCGGCTGCGACAAGCCACGGCGGTAGCCCGCCACTAGCTCAGCCAACTGCTGATGGGCCTCCTCGCTCGTAAGCGCAGCGAAGCGCCAGGCGGAATTCTTGCTGCCAAACATGCGGCTTTCGCCGCTACCACCAACGCAGCAATACACCAGGTGCTCCAGCCAAAGTAAGATACCGTCTACGGCCGAAAGCGTTGCTGGCCGCCAGCGTAGCAAGCCATCCTGCTGTACCTGATGCAGCCAACCGGTGATACGCATGCCCGCCACGTCGATATCCAGCTCCAGGCTGCCATTCTCCTGGCGCTGTTCACGCACCCGTTCGGCCAGCTCCGCCATTTCTTCCTGCTGCTTTTGCCAGTAAATCTCACCGAAAGCTCCGTAAGGTAATCCTCCCGATGCCCGTACCCGTTGGTATAACTTGCCGGCGTCCTCCCCCTCGATCAGCGTGTTCAGCAATTGGCTGTTGAACTGATAGCGGCTGAGGTTATCCAGCGTAAAAGGCTCGTCTTCCGGCAGTTCGGTCTCTTCCAGAATAAAGTTAACGCCAAGACGTAGCTGGAAGAAGGCACGGATTGGATGGCGGTAAAAACGGAGCAGTTCATCAAGAGAAACCTGGGTTTTCTCTTCCACCGCCAGCGGTTGATTAAATTCCGGATGTGCAGCACCACGACCATCGGCAGCGGCCAACCATTCTGCCGCATAGCTTTGATCTTCACTCCCCGGCAGGAAGTTTTCCGCAGCAAACGGCATACGCGCATGACGTTTAAGCAAGTGCTCACCGACCCTGCGTGCGCTGCCGTCCGCATCCAGCCCTTCATCGCCGGGCAAGCAATAGCTTTGCTGCAGATATTCCAACAGTTCAGTGACCAATACGGAAGGATAGCGCTCGCTGTTGTCCTGAATGGAACGGCCAATAAAGCTGATATATAGCTGCTGCTGGGCAGAGAGGATCGCCTCCAGGAACAGGTAGCGGTCATCGTCACGGCGGCTGCGATCGCCCCGCTTAATCTGCTGCGCCATCAGGTCAAACCCCAGCGGCGGCAAGGTGCGAGGGTAGACACCGTCGTTCATGCCCAGCAGGCAGACCACCTTGAACGGAATGGAACGCATGGGCATCAGGGTACAAAAGTTGATCTGGCCAGCCAGGAAACGCTGGCTGATGCGTTGCTGATCGAGCCGTGCGGCCAGTTCATCGCGCAGCAGCGTCAACGGCACAGCGTCGGGATAGCGTGCCGCCAGGCCAAAGCTGGCCACTTTCTGCCACTGCTCTTCGATCAGCGCCAACGCCTCTTCCGTTTCGCTGTCCGTCTCAAAGAAGCTATTGAGCAGTTGGCGGCACAGCGGCAGCCATTCGGCTAACGGCCGCTCTTCGCTGAGGATTTGCCGCCAACGGCTGAGTTGTGCCAGCAGATCGGCCAGTTGCCCGGCCAGTTCGGCCACTAATCCACTCGATTCATCGTAAGGTAATACGCCCTGCCAATCTCCGGCGTTACTGTCCATGGCGTAGCCCAGCAGCATCCGCGTCAGACCAAACCGCCAGGTATGCTGCCCGGTTGCGGGCAGATCCAGCTCACGCACGTTGTCATCATCCAACCCCCAACGTACCCCGGATTCGCCAGTCCAGTGGCGTAACAGGCTTAACCCCTCTTCCTGAATCGAGAAACGCGCCGCTAACGCGGGCACGTCCAACAGCGCCAATACCTGCTCTGAGGTAAAACGGCTTTGCGGCAGATCCAGCAAGGAAATAAAGGCTTGTAGCGCGGGATGCGCCTGCCTGGCCTTACGATCGGAAATGGCAAACGGCAGATAGCGCCCGGCGGGCGCATTGCCAAACACCGCCTGAATATACGGGGTGTAGCTGTCGATATCCGCCACCATCACGATGATGTCGCGCGCGGTAAGGTGGGGATCTTCTGCCAGCATGGCCAGCAACCGATCGTGCAGCACCTCGACTTCGCGCTGCGGGCTATGGCAGGCATGAAGACTGATGGAACGATCCTGCGGATCGAGCTGGCGCTTATTGTCACTGCGCTCCAGGGTTTCTGGCGTGGTGCCGATCAGTGCGTGATCTTCCAGCTCCAGCATGTCGTGCTGAATAGCGTGCAGCAAGCTATCTGCCGGGATCTCGACAAAGGCATCCACTTCCTGCACCGCCTCCATCTGCGACAGTAAATACAGATGATCTCGCCCCAGCTTCCCCCAGGAAGCCAACAGCGGGTTACTCAGTTGTTGCTCACCCTCGGCATCAAATAGTTGGGCGGCCTGTTCTGGCTGACGGAACAAGCCTTGCTCGCGTGCCTGGTGATAGTGACGGCGTTTACGGCTCTGCAAACGGGCCAGGAAGGCGTAGTCCTGAATGTCACCCCAGTAATAGCGGCAAGGGTTGGTAAACATCAGATGGATATCAATATGTTTACCCAAAGCCTGCAGCGCTTCCAGGTAGATTGGCGGCAAGGCAGAAATCCCGCAGATAAATACCCGTGGCGTCAACCCCGCAGGGCATTGAGTGGCATTCTCCAGCGCGCTGATAAACCGGCGATACAAGTTGGCGCGGTGCCATTCGGGCTGGCCCAGCTCGTGGGTATATTCCACCAACCGATGCCACAGAGGAGCTTGCCAGCTTTGCGCCTCTGCCAGCCCTTCTACCACCTCCCCACGCTGCCAACTCTCCAGCCACTGCGGGCGATAAACCAGATATTGGTCAAACAGATCGGCAACGCGCCCGGCGAGCTGGTGGATCTTGCGCTTGTCGGCGTCATCGGTCAGGTAATGCTGTAAAGGAGCAAACTCGGGCCGGGTCAGCATGCCTGGTAGCAGCCACATCAGCTTCCAGGTCATGGCATCTTTGCTAAAGGCGCTCTCTTTCGGAATGCCAGGCAATACCTTGGTGAACATGTCCCAGATAAAGGTCGCCGGTAGCGGGAAAACGATATTCGCGGCAATGCCAAACTGCTCGGCCAGCTGCATCTGCAACCACTGCGCCATACCGGGGCTTTGCACCAGCACCACTTCCTGTTGAAACGGATCGGCCAAAGGTTCTCTGGCTATCAGCGCGCTGGTCAGCGTTTTCAGCAAGTCCAACTGATTGGAATGATAAACCGTAAACATGAGGCTCCTTGGAAGCGTAAAAGGGCATTACCAACTACTGACTCAACGTCCCCTCACCCTAACCCTAACCCAAAGGGAGAGGGAACCGATCGAGAACACCTCGACCAATATAGAGAGGGATATCGATCAAGACGACTGACAAACCTCACCGGCCCACTACATAGGGGCGCTACATGTAAGGCCCACGCTACAGCCCGCAATACCAACGGCTGAGTTCAACCTGTTGCTGCAGCGGCGTTTGTATTTTCACCGTGCGCTTCAGGCATGAGCCTTGCGCCTGGAGGGTTTCGACTTGGTAATGCCAATTAGGCGGTAGCGATATGGCATGGTTTATTTCGGCACCGGCACTGAATATTTCCAGCTGTTGGTGCGCCAGCGACCAGGCCTGTCGATATTGCCACTGCCGTTGAAAAGCCTGCAACAACACCTGCTGATAGTGTAACAGCCCGAGCAGCGAGACGGCGAACAACAATGCCGCGATCAACACTTCAGGCAGGCTGAAACCCCGTTGAGTTCGCCAGCCTGTCCGTTTATTCAGCACAATCGCTTTCCCGCTTTTCCGGGCAAAAATCCAGCCAGCCGCCTTTTTGCGCTTTCAGCAGGTGGCCGCCAGCCCCGCCTTGTTGTGTAGCCAGTTGGTATAGCCACAAGGGCTCAGATCCCGCGATATCCCCAGCCCCACGAACCATCACCAAACCGGTACGGGCAGAGAGCCGAGCGCAGGCTTGCAGCGCCTCGCCGCTTATCTGCTGACAGGACCAATGGTCCGCCTGTAGAGACTCCCGTGGCCACGACTGCGCCAGCCCCCAGCTTAGTGCCGAAGCCGCCTGGTTATAGGCCCGCAGGTAACGTTGCTGATCGACAGCCAGCAATAGCGCGCTGTCCAATTGCCGCTGCTGGGCGGTGAGCAGCATCAGCCCCATTACCAGCAACAGCATCACCGCAGCCAATGTGCTGCCCCCCTGCTGCCTATCCATCTCTAGGGTGCCTCCATGCTAACCGCCCACTCCAGGCGGCGTTCTATATTTGCCCGCACCGTTGAGCGGCCACTTAGGGCAAACAACATCAAGGATTTGCCATCGCGCCCTGCAATCTGGCTGACAGAAAAAGACTCAATCCGGACCGCTTCCTGATCGAGCAAACGTTCCCAGCCACTGCCTTGGCACTGGATCACGCCGCTTTGCCCCTCCAGCCCACCGGCCCGCAGGCGGTAACCAAAATACTCGGCATCGCCACCGCTGTCCCAGTTGCCATTGCGGTCAAGATCGTAGGCCACGATCACACAGCTGCCCGGCGCTTCCCCTGCCGCATGGCTAATCAGCAGCGAACGCCCCTGACACTGCCCGGCACAAAACCCGCTACGGCGCAGATCCTTTTCAATCCCGAAAGCCAGCTGGCGTAACACCAGATCCAACCGATAATGACGGTCCATATCAACCGTCTGCTGACGCAGTATCGGTAAGGTTTTCGCAGCAGCCAATGCTATCAGGCTGCCGAAAGTCATCGCCAGCAGCACCTCCGGCAGGGTAAAGCCTGGTTCTAAGGTTCGCATAAGGGCAGGCTCCGGATGGCGGTTTCTTCGCTGCACAGACGCAGTCGCCCTTTGGCGGAGAGCACCAGACGTATGCGGCCAGCATGATTGCCTAACAGAATATGCCCGGCCTGGGCATTGTTGCGCACCCCATAAAATCCCATCTCCTTTTGGGTATAACCTTGTAGCTCCACATCCAGGTGTTCTGGGGTAAAGGCCCGATCCGCCAGTGCAGTACAGGATGCCACCTGCGGGCCGCTGCCTATGCACCAGATTTTGCCTGGCCGAAACCACAATAAAGCGTTGCGGTTATGCCAGTTGGCATCGGCCTGTAAGCGCGTTAAAAATGCCAGCAGTTGCTGGGCAGTCTGCTCCAACCGCAGCGCCTGTTGATAGTGATGCCACTGGTTAACCCCCCAAGAGGTCAGCATCCCCGCCAGGACCATCACGATCATCAGTTCGATCAGCGTCAGGCCTTGCTGGTGTTCGGGGCTATTTTTATATCGGTTCATACGGCGAGTGTAATCGGCCAGAGGCACGATGAAAGGCACCTTTTCTCAGGCTGGCAAATGATGCGCAGAATTTTTAGTTAGCAGGTAACAAGCTGGGGGAAATTGAGTACGGCTTCGCATTTTTGGCAATGCAGCACGGGCGCAGCATGTGGCGCGCCAACTTTCAGCGGGATGAAGAAAGAGGGCCGGATACGGCCCTCAGCAAATCAGATAGCGACAGGAGCCTTGATCGGCGGGTGCGGATCGTAGCCTTCAATCTCGAAATCTTCAAAGCGGTAATCAAACAGCGAGGCTGGCTTGCGTTTGATCACCAGCTTAGGCAACGCACGCGGTTCGCGGGTTAATTGCAGCTGCGTCTGCTCCATGTGGTTGCTATACAGATGGGTGTCACCACCGGTCCAGACGAAATCGCCCACTTCCAGATCGCACTGTTGCGCCATCATATGGACCAGCAACGCATAGCTGGCAATGTTGAACGGCAGGCCCAGGAACACGTCGCACGAGCGCTGATACAGCTGGCAAGAGAGTTTGCCGTCCGCCACATAGAACTGGAAGAAGGCATGGCACGGTGCCAGAGCCATCTTATCCAGCTCACCCACGTTCCAGGCAGAAACGATAATACGGCGCGAGTCCGGGTCCTGTTTCAGCTGTTGCAACACGGTGCTTAGCTGGTCAATCTGGCGACCATCCGCCGCGCCCCAGGCACGCCATTGCTTGCCATAGACCGGGCCAAGGTCGCCGTTTTCATCGGCCCATTCGTCCCAGATACTGACGTTGTTTTCGCGCAGATACGCCACGTTGGTATCGCCGTTCAGGAACCACAGCAGCTCATGAATGATCGACCGCAGGTGGCATTTCTTGGTGGTCACCAACGGGAAGCCTTCCTGCAGGTTGAAACGCATCTGGTGGCCGAAAATCGACAACGTGCCAGTGCCGGTACGGTCGGCTTTAGGGGTGCCCTCGGCGAGCACTTTGTTCATCAAATCCAGATACTGTTTCATTTTTCCTCACGACTGTTGTTGCTGTGGACGACGACGATACGCCCAGATCATCATAATAATACCGGCGAGCACCATCGGCACGGACAGGATTTGCCCCATGCTGATCACCCCGTCAAACAGGCCAAGCTGGGCATCCGGCTGGCGGAACGCTTCGACGATAATGCGGAATGTGCCATAGCCAATCAGGAACAGGCCCGAAACGGCCCCCATCGGACGTGGTTTGCGGATGAACAGGTTCAGAATGATAAACAGCACGATGCCTTCCAGCACCATTTCATACAGCTGCGACGGATGACGTGGCAACACGCCATATTCATTGAGCAGCGGCAGCAGTTGAGGATTGGCGGCAGCGATGGCGATATCTTCCGTACGCGAGCTTGGGAACAGCATCGCCCAAGGTGTATCGGTAGTGACACGCCCCCACAGCTCACCGTTGATAAAGTTGCCCAGGCGGCCAGCGCCAAGACCAAACGGGATCAGTGGGGCAATAAAATCAGAGACCTGGAAGAAGTTGCGCTTGGTACGACGGGCAAACCACAGCATCACCGCGATCACGCCAATCAGGCCGCCGTGGAATGACATACCGCCATCCCAGACTTTGAACAGGTAGAGCGGGTTATCCAGGAACAGCGGCAGGTTGTAGAACAATACATAACCGACACGGCCACCGATAAAGACCCCAAGGAAACCGGCATACAGCATGTTTTCCACTTCGTCTTTGGTCCAACCGCTACCGGGCTTGTTCGCGCGGCGCACCGCCAACCACATGGCAAAAACAAAGCCAACCAGGTACATCAAACCATACCAGTGCAAAGAGACCGGGCCGATAGAGAAAATCACCGGATCAAATTTTGGAAACGCCAGATAGCTAGTGCTCATCTATCACCACAATATGTCTGTTATTCATCCCCAAACGGGGGCGGCAGGTGCCAAACGCGGTGCAAAACCCGTGCAACGGGAGCACCGCATTGAGATGGCGCATCATAACATAGGCTTAACCACGTCCGGGCTCACCGGCCGGGAAAAGTTCTGTAAAAAAATAGGTCTACGCTTAACGGGCTGGGCAACGCCCAATCAACGGCCGCCGCGGATCAGCCCCCCCATGCCGCGCCGTTCCATAAACGCCGCTACCTGGTGACGAACCTCGGTGGTCATCTGGGCGCTCAATACCCGCTGGGCCAGCCCTTGAGCGTCTTCCAGTTCGATATGGCGCAACAGATATTTGATTCGTGCGACGCTGCGCCCGTTCATGCTCAGATTGCGGTAACCCATTCCCACCAGCAGCAGAGCGCCCATCGGGTCGCCCGCCAGTTCACCGCACAGGCTGACCTGCAGACCGGCCGCCGTCCCCTGCTCGATGATCAATTTCAGTACCTGCAGCATGGCTGGATGCAGGCTGTCATACAGCGAGGCAACGCGGGTGTTATTACGATCCACCGCCAGCAGGTACTGAGTTAAATCGTTGGTTCCCACCGAGATAAAATCGACGCGAGCGGCCAGATAAGGGATCAGGAAGATCATCGACGGCACTTCCAGCATTACGCCGATCCGCGGTTTGGGAATATCGTATCCCAGCATCTCTTCCACTTCTCGCCCGGCGCGATCGATCAGGCGTTTGGCCTCGTCGATCTCTTCCAGGCTGGTGATCATCGGCAACAGGATCCCCAGATTGCCGGTTCCCGCATTGGCACGCAGCATGGCACGCACCTGGATCAGGAAGATTTCTGGCTGATCCAGCGTAATGCGGATCCCCCGCCAACCAAGGCACGGGTTTTCCTCGCTGATCGGCATGTAGGGCAGTTGTTTATCAGCACCGATATCCAGCGTACGCAGCGTTACCGGCTTATGCGGATAGAAGAGTTGCAGCATGCCCTGATATTGCGCCACCTGCTCCTCTTCCGACGGGAAGCCGCTTTGCAGCATGAACGGGATCTCGGTACGGTACAGGCCAACGCCGTCCACGCGCGCACCCAGCAGTTGTTCATGTTCCGGGCTAAGGCCAGCGTTCAGCATCACCTGGATCCGCTCACCGCTTTTCAGCTCTGCGGGCTGTTCAACGTCGTCTTCTGCCAGCTTGCTGAGCTCCTGCTCTTCGCTGATCAGACGTTGATATTCCTTCACCAGCACCGGTTCCGGATCGACCAGCAGCTCGCCGCGATAGCCATCAACAATCAGCATTCGCTGGGCCAACAGCGCAGGCTGGATGTCTGCCCCCATCACCGTTGGCACACCCATGGCCCGCACCAGGATCGCGGCATGGGAGTTGGCAGCACCGTCCCGCACTACCACGCCAGCCAGGCGATCCTGCGGTACTTCGGCCAATAGGGTCGCCGTCAGCTCATCGGCGACCAGCACAAAACGGGCTGGCCATTGGCTGGCCCCTTGGGTGGTATCGTCGAGGTGGAATAGCAGGCGTTGGCCAAGCGCGCGCAGATCGCTGGCACGCTCGCGCATATAGGTATCTTGCAAGGTCGCAAACTGGGCTGCGAAGGCTTCAATCACCTGTTTTACCGCCCATTCGGCCACCGAACCGGCATCGATCTCCGCGTACAGTTCACGTTTGAGGCGAGCATCGTTGAGCAGGTGGGAATAGAGATCGAAGATCGCCGCGCTCTCTTTTTGCGAGCTAGCGCTAAAACGCTTACTGAAGCGGCGGAACTCTGCTCCAGCCTCTTCCAACGCCTGTGTCAGGCGTTCGCGCTCGCTGACGGTATCCAGCGTGGAGGCTTTATACACCTGATCGAGTGAAGGCTGGCTACTATCTAACCAGCCCTCCGCCACCGCCACGCCAGGAGCCGCAGCCAGCGCCCGAATGCGGGTCTGGCGATACTGGCCAAAAATGGCGTTTAGCTGTGATAACGAGAGGATCCCGGCCATTTGGGTGGCCAAGGTAACCATGAAGGATTCTTCGCTTTCATCAAACTGGCGCAGTTCACGTTGCTGCACCACCAACACGCCAAGCAGCTGGCGGCGATGAATGATCGGCACGCCAAGGAAGGATCGGAAACGATCCTCTTTGACCTGCGGAATATATTTGAAGCTGGGATGGCTTTGGGCATCCGCCAGGTTGATCGGCTCCGCCCGCCGCCCGACCAGGCCGACGATGCCTTCGTCAAAGGCCAGGGCAATAGTGCGTCCACGGGGCTTTTTCAACCCGCGCGTCGCCATCAGGTAATAACAGCGGCGGTCGTTGTCTGCCAGATAAATCGAGCAGACTTCGGTGTCCATCGCCAGACAGGTTTCATTGACCAAAAGATCCAGCGCATCTGTCAGACTGGCCGCCGCGGCCACTTTCTCAACAATTTCTCGCAAGCGCGTGAGCATAGTCGGTTTGACTTAACCTCTCTTTCGGCGATAAGCAGGAGGCTGCCGCTGTGCTGCCAGTTCCTGCATTGGCATGACGGTTGCGGCAAACTCTTTCATAACCCGGCGGTACACGTCGCGTTTAAACGACACCACCTGGCGCACCGGATACCAGAAACTCACCCAGCGCCAGCCGTCAAACTCAGGCGTACTGCTGCGCTGCATGTTGATATCCGCGTCATTGCACATTAACTGCAGCAGAAACCATTTCTGCTTTTGGCCGATACAAACCGGCTTTGTGTCCCAACGCACCAAACGTTTTGGCAATTTATAGCGCAACCAGTTGCGGGTAGAGGCCAGGATACGCACATCCTTTTTACTCAGCCCCACTTCTTCGAACAGCTCACGGTACATCGCCTGCTCAGGCGTTTCGCCAGGGTTTATTCCCCCTTGGGGAAACTGCCAGGAGTGCTGACCGTAACGGCGGGCCCATAGGACCTGCCCCTGACGATTACAGATTACGATACCAACATTCGGGCGGTAGCCATCATCATCGATCACCGGACTACCTCGATAAGCATAAATTCGTATTGATAACCTGATTGTTTCACACAAGCCACAGGCGGTAAACCACTGCTTTGCAACGCCGTCGCTCGAATAACATTGGGATAACTCACAGATAATGGCAAAGTTATAAACATGTAACGAGGTTCGAGGGCGGTTTTATTCACTTTTTCTGTGGATAGGTGTGTGAAGAACTCTAGGGATAAGCCGGGAAAACTCGATTGAACTTAAAATATGTCGTATTTTCAATTTTTAATTATTCTTTTAAATACAATGCAATAATGACTCAAAAGCAGTTATGAACAGGGTAAAAATGTGATCTATGCACGCTTTGGATCTTTCTCTGGTGAAAGATCCACCAATGCGGATTTTATCCACAGATTATTATACCCGGTGACCTATAAAACCGCCAAATTCGTAAAAAATGCCCCGCGTCAAGGCTGTAAATCAAACCAGTGATCGGTAAAAAGTTGGGTTATCCCAGAAATCTGTGGATAAATAGGTGTAAGATCCTGTTTATTGTCGGTGGCTACAGGTGCACAACCCCGCACTGAAAATTTTCTACCGCGATTGGGTAGCCAAAAAGTCATGCAAAATCATGCTACTATTGTTGTTTTCCCCAGCCAGCTTTTCCCTTTTAAGGCTGTGAGTAAATTCGGTACATTTTTTAACCACAATGCATAGGTCTGATTTATGGCGTGTTTATCCCCTCTGCCACCAGAAAACGAGCAGCAATTATTAGCCCGTGCTCAGGCGCTGGCTGGCTTTAACCTTGGCGAACTGGCAGCCCGTGCGCAGGTCAGCATCCCCAAGGATCTCAAACGGGATAAAGGTTGGGTCGGCATGCTGCTGGAGCTATATCTGGGGGCCATGGCGGGCAGTAAACCTGAACAGGATTTCCCAGAGCTGGGCATTGAGTTGAAAACCATCCCGGTCGACGCCGCCGGTAACCCACTGGAAACCACTTTCGTCTGCGTAGCCCCACTGACAGGCAATAGCGGCGTCACTTGGGAAAATAGCCACGTACGCCACAAACTGGCACGCGTACTATGGATCCCAGTGGAGGGCGAACGACAAATCCCGTTGGCACAGCGCCGCGTAGGTTGCCCGCTGCTGTGGCAGCCCAATCAGGAAGAAACCGAGATGCTGCGCCGGGATTGGGAGGAACTGATGGATCTTATCGTACTCGGCCAGGTTGAACGGATCACCGCCCGCCATGGTGAAGTGCTACAGCTGCGGCCAAAAGCGGCCAACAACAAGGCACTGACCGAAGCCACCGGCGAACAGGGCCAACCGATCCTGACCTTGCCGCGCGGCTTTTATCTGAAGAAAAACTTCACCCGGGCGCTGCTCGCCAGGCACTTTACGCTTTGATTAGCCCTCCGCCCTCTGATTTCACTGTCATTTTTCCTTACACAGATGGGATACGTCCGAAAGCCATCTTTGGCAGAGTTTGCTACCCTATTAAGACTATTATTCTCTGTATATAAGGTATTCGGCATGAAAAAGTGGGTAATGGCTATTTCCGCCCTGATGATGGTCGCCGGATTAGCAGGCTGTTCCAGCGACTATGTGATGGCCACCAAAGACGGCAATATGATCCTCACGCAGGGTAAGCCTAAAATCGATAAGGATACCGGCCTGATCAGCTATCAGGACGAGCAAGGCAACCAGCGCCAGATTAACGGCGATCAGGTCTCGCAGGTTATCGAACGTTAATCCCAGCCCCCGTATCATCCTGGCCCCTGACGGATTATCAATCAGGGGTTTAGCCCGTCAGTTAAATACCCTATGGATTTCAAACTGCAGCTTGAAAGACGGCGGGTATAATCCTCTTCCACCATCTGCCACGCTTGGTTATAGTCAAGTAAGGCGTGTTACGCCGTTGGATCTCTGGCTTCTGTTTTACCGGGCATCACGCCCGTAAGCGCTAACATTGAAGGAAGGCCGTTAATGCAATACCACCGTATTCCCCACAGTTCTTTAGAAGTGAGCGTGCTGGGACTGGGCACCATGACCTTTGGCGAACAAAACAGCGAAGCCGATGCCCACGCACAGCTGGATTATGCATTAGCCGCTGGCATCAATCTGATTGATACCGCAGAGATGTATCCTGTGCCGCCGCGCCCGGAAACCCAAGGGCTGACAGAGCAGTACATTGGCAGTTGGATCAAGGCGCGCGGTAACCGCGATAAAATCGTGTTGGCAAGCAAGGTCTCCGGGCCGATTCGGGGTAATGACGCGGGCATTCGCCCACAGCAGGCGTTGGATCGCAAAAATATCCGCGCCGCCCTGGACGCCAGCCTGAAACGGTTAAATACCGATTATCTGGATCTGTACCAGCTACACTGGCCACAGCGCACCACCAACTGTTTCGGCAAGCTCAATTATCAGTACACCGATGAGAAGGCCACCATCCCGCTGCTGGAAACCCTGGAAGCGCTAACCGAGCAGGTCCGTGCCGGCAAAATTCGCTATATCGGCGTCTCTAACGAAACCCCTTGGGGCGTGATGCGCTATCTGCAACTGGCAGAAAAACACGAACTACCGCGTATCGTGTCGATCCAGAACCCCTACAGCCTGTTAAACCGCAGCTTTGAGATTGGTTTGGCAGAGATTAGCCAACATGAAGGCATCGAACTGTTAGCCTATTCCAGCCTGGCCTTCGGTACGCTGTCGGGTAAATACCTCAACGGTGCCAAACCAGCCGGGGCACGCAACACCCTGTTCAGCCGCTTTACCCGCTACTCTTCAGCCCAGAGCCAGGCGGCGATCGCCGAATACGTGGCGCTGGCGAAAAAGCACGGGCTGGATCCTTCACAGATGGCGCTGGCATTCGTGCGCCAGCAGCCGTTCGTTGCCAGCACCTTGCTGGGTGCTACCACACTGGAACAGTTGAAGATGAATATCGACAGTTTTGACGTGGTGCTGAACGAGGAGGTGTTGCAGGCCCTGGAAGAGATCCACAGCCGCTTCACCATTCCGGCGCCGTAAATGCCCCTCACCCTGACCCTCTCCCACAGGGAGAGGGATCCGATCGAGTTCGATTTCGGTTGCAGAAATCTACCTGACCACCGCACCGAATCAGTTCTCTTTTATTGATCACGGTACCTGATTACGACACCATTCCCGCTTCCACAGGGGACCGAGAGTGCTACTATTCAAGTTCTGTCTCTAAACTCAGCACCGCACCAGCCTCATCACTTTTGGCAATGAGCGTTGAAACAGCCCCCCCTACTCCATACCCAACCATAACGCCGAATCAGCTCCCTCTCCCTATGGG
>NZ_JBKABN010000022.1:0-101534 GCF_046269175.1 Serratia sp. J2 | reverse complement strand
ATATCAGCAAGGGCATGAGCGGCTGTTCAATTACGGCGAAGAGATCCATGCACCTCTATTGGAATTACTCAATAGCTTTGGCCCGCAGCGGCGCGACCATTACCCCACCATGCCGTTTTGGCGTTTACGCGGCGACGGGTTCTGGGAATTGCAGAATACAGAGCTTTGTAGCCCGCAGAAAGGCAGCAAAGAACCGCCGAAGCGGGAGATTATTGAACATGGCGTCAGCGGTGGCTTCGACGAAGAAAGCTATCAGTTGCTACGAAGCCAACCCGCTCTGATAGACAAGCTTGCACAGCAAATTCTGTGTGAGCATTTCCCCGACAGCGTTCAAGAGTTGATAGCCAATCGCCTGGATTTTCAGCTTGATGGAATACGTAAAGCACGTGACCCAGCATTCCGGCAAACGATCTTACGCGCCTATAACTATCAATGCGCAGTATGTGGCTACAACCTGCGGCACGACAGTACGTCCGTTGGTTTAGAAGCAGCCCATATCAAATGGAAGATGCACGGCGGCCCCTGCACCGTGACCAACGGATTAGCACTGTGCTCGTTGCACCACTCCGCATTTGATATGGGGGCGATCGGGCTTGATGACAGCATGAAACTGCTGGTTTCAGAAGGCGTAAACGGCAGCCGGATGGTCAAGCGGCTGTTCTGGGATTTTGCCGGCAAGGCGATTTGGCTTCCCAAGAGTGCCGAACATTATCCTTTGGATAGGTTTGTGGAGTGGCACCGGGGGCAGGTATTTAAGGGATGATGAAACTCTATTATTTCTATATATGTGTTGAGAATAGTTTTAATTTTTTTTATCGTTTATGATTACTTTCCTTGTAGTTATAATTTTTCGATACATTCCAAAATAGTTGATTTTTTTAACAGTTCTGATTTAAGGATTTTCATGAACAACAATGAGCAGCTTTTTTGAACGAGCTGGATGACAAATTTTGAAAGGCGGCTGACAAGCTACGCGTCAACATGGATGTCGGCCCTTTCTCCCCAAGCTTCTCTCGGGAAAAATAACCTTGCCGGAAGCAGAACAGACAGTAAGAGAGTTGGAAAATGTATAAAATTGATCGACCTACAAACAGCTTGCACTCACTCCTGGAAGTCTCGTTTAGCAGCCTTGGTTTTACCGAACGCTATCACCTACAAGAATGGCTTGCTAAAAATCCTCAAGCGTTGACCAAAAAAGAGGATTTTGACGATGAACTGCTGATTATCCAAAAAGAGTTTGCCGGATTTGACGATACCAAAGAACGCCTAGATCTTCTAGCTATCGACAAAAAAGGTAATCTAGTTATTATCGAGAACAAACTCGATGACTCTGGCCGAGATGTGGTTTGGCAGGCTCTGAAATATGCTGGTTACTGTGCCAATCTACGTCAGGAAAGCGTAGTTGAAATTTTCCAGCTTTATCTTGAACAATATGAACCCGATGAAAAGCGCAGTGCGGCAGAAGTGATTGCTGAATTTATGGGGTGGGAAAACCTTAAGGACGGTGTGCTGAACCGTAAGGGCACACAACGAGTCATCATGGTTGCGGCCAATTTTCGTAAAGAGGTTACCAATACCGCGCTTTGGTTAATGCAATTTGGTATTCGTGCTCAGTGCTTTAAGGTCACACCGTACCGCTTTAATGACGACGTATTTGTTGATATTCGCCAAGTTATTCCTACCCCCGAAGCCGAATCTTACATGATCGGTATGGCACAAAAGGAAGCAGAGGAACAATCCACCTCAAGTAGCAACGAATTGCAACAACGCCACTATCTGCGCCGTGAATTCTGGACGCAGGCTCTGGAGAAATTACGCAGTAGCCGCTGTGATCTCTTTAATAATCGAGCTCCATCAACCGATCATTGGCTGGCTGCTGGCTCTGGCCTAAGCGGTGTACCTTTCGAGCTTATTTTTTCTCAAAAAGTCGTCCGAGTGCAACTGAATTTATCTCGTGGCGATGCGTTGGAAAATACTTGGCTATTTGATCGCATGTTCGAACAAAAAGAACAAATCGAGAGTGTTTTTGGTGCAGAGCTAGAATGGCGTCCACTGCCAGAGCGAAAAAGTTGCCAGATTGCCTTTTCCAAAGCTTTCGATGGGATGGACAAAGAACAATGGCCCACGATTATTGACTGGATGATCGAGCATATGTCCCGACTGGAAAATGCACTGAAACAACCTCTGGCAGAACTGGCTATTAAACTTAAGCAAAGTGGGCTGCTAACTGAGGGAGAGGAAGTGTAAATGCTGATTGAAGACGATTGGAAGCAACTCAGTCTGGGCTGGTTTTCCGGACAAAGTTGGGAGTTGCTAAAGGTGATCGTTTAGACGGCCACCGAATTCGATAATAAAGCGGCTCATTGCCAACAGCCAGTTCTAGATCGGCATACTTCATTTTTTCGACGGCGACTTGTTCGTCAGATAAACGGCCTTAGTGCTGAGTCGTCCGTCGGCTACTCTTTATGCTTCTTTATCACCTGCCGGATCATGGGCCACCTAATTATCTCACCTTCAGCATCTGATAATCTGCCCCCACTCCTAACCCAAATACCGATACCCCATCCCATGCACGGTGCGGATCAGCAACGGACTATTCGCATCAAGCTCAATGGTCTTGCGCAGCTTGGAGATATGCTGGTCCAACGTGCGGCTATTGGGCAGGAAATCATAACCCCAGGCAGCATCGAACAGCATCTCACGCGTGACGACCTTGTTCTTGTGCTGATAGAGGCACTCCAGGATTTTCACCTCGCGCAGTGAAAGCTCCAGCCGCGCCGCTTGTCGCAGAGCGCACAGCTCATTCGGGTAAACGGTTAAATCACCAAAGCAAAAACTGGCATCTGGCTGCGCGGTTTTGCTACGCAGGCAACGCCTGGCGATAGTTTTGATCCTGGCGCGGATCTCGTGAATGCCAAACGGCTTGCTGATGTAATCATCTGCCCCCAGTTCCAACCCGACCACCCGGTCGATCTCTTCATCCTTGGCAGATAAAAAGATAATCGGGAGCTGCTCATCCTGTTTGCGGATCTCTCGGCATACCGCGTAACCATCCAGCTCCGGCATCATGATATCGAGGATGATAAAATCCGGTTTTTCCTGCTGATACATCTCCAGCGCCACTTTGCCATTCTCTGCAGCGATCAGGCTGTAACCCTCGCGGGAGAGCGCTTCTACCAATCCCTGGCGAATGTTCGTATCGTCTTCAACGACCAGTATTTTCATCATGACTCCCTGTGGTTGATGCTATTAGCGGTGATGTTCGATTATCGCCTGCGGTGCTGTGTTTTCCCCTCACCCCAACCCTCTCCCACAGGGAGAGGGAGCGGGTACGGTGCCAGAATCAGGTGCAGTAGCCCATTTGATGTCGTCAGTTATTTGATGGTATTGCGCGCGCCAGCCGCAAGGTGAAGCGCACCCCAGGCGACTGCGGTGCAACCAGGATCTCCCCGCCCAGGCTGTGCGCCAGCTGCTGGGCAATCGTCAGGCCAATGCCGGTGCCCGAAACGCCCTCGGTAATGCCTGACTTCACCCGGTAAAAGGGCAGGAAGATCATCCTGAGCTCTTTCTCGGCGATACCGGCACCATAATCCCGCACGTGAATATCGACATGATCTGCACTGCACGCCACCAGCATATCGACCTGTTTACCGGCCGTGGCGTACTTCTCTGCGTTGCTCAGCAGGTTATTGATAATCTGCGTCAGGCGATCGATATCACTCTGCACCACCACGCTTTCGCCTAACGAGAGTGAGATCGCCATCCCCTTGGCCTGATATGACGGCATGAAGGTCTGCGCAATCTTCGTCAGCAGCGGGTTGAGATCGATAGGCTGAAAGTGCAGCTTCGGTTCACGGGTAAAACTCAAAATGTTCTGGATCAGGCGCGATAAGCGCTGGCTCTCACCGATAATCACGTCCAGATAGCGCAACCCTTCATCGTGCTGTTCGTCCAGCTCCTCTTTCAGCAACTCGGCATACAGCGTGATATTGGTCAGCGGCGTTTTCAGCTCGTGGGACACCTGGCTGACAAAACCCACCTGCTGGCGCGCCAGCCGTGCCGTCTGGGTGTATTCCCGGTAAAGGCGGAAAATGATCAAACCCATGATGGCCAACATTAGCAGGATAAACGCCCCGCCCCACAGGTAGACCGCCGTAGTGCTGACCGCTTTGCCGTAATAGCTCACCTGCCAGCCAGTAAGTGGATAAGGCAGGCTTTGCTCGGCTAGGGGTTGCAGGTTTCCTAGGGTGACGTATGGGTTGCTTTGGTACAGCAGGCGTCCGTTCTCTACCAGCACCAGCGTGTCGCTACCAAAATCGACGTTGACCGTATTAATCACGTCCGACAACAGCTTGATATAAGGAACCCGAAATCCGATGGTATCGCTGCCAATCGTACGCCAGTAGATTAGCAACGGCTCCTGCACCTCGCCGGTGATGTACCAGCCGGATTGTGGGACAGCCATTTCGCTTTTTACGCTGTGGCCGTAAAGCAAAGAAGGATCGTTCACCAGCGGCGTGATGGCCTGAACCCAGGCGAGTTCTTTTTGGCTCAGCGGGCCGTTTTCGTTGGGGTACAACAACCGATTTTTCTGCAGGACAAACACGCCATCAATGTCGTGATCTTTCTCGACCAGCTCCTTGAGCGCCTGTTCGTTGGGTTGAATGTAGTCGGTGATCGCGTCCAGCCGCGTCGCTTTCTGCCGCAGAATATCCATAACGCTGTCGCTGGCCTGAACGGCGCGCGTTTGTGCCATGGTCTGGGATTGGTAATGGCGTAGCAACACTTCGTGCTCGAGGGTGCGCACTCCCAGATAGGCGATCAGGCTGAAGACCGCCACGGTGATGATGATAAAAACCGTCAAACTTCTGGAAGTACGCTGGCTCATTTGGCTCCCTGCTACTGGTTCTTCTGGGTTTTGATGTTGTAGTTCTGTTCTTTCACTGCCTTACGGGTTGATTCCTTGCTGTCGCTTTCCATTTTACCCATCAGGTCTTTGTTCTTCTGCGCGCTGGCTTCGGCTTTTTGTCTGGCTGGGGCGGCACTGACGGGTAGGCTTTCCAAGGCTGCCGCATTAGCGCTAAATACCTGCTTGGCCTCTTCCATTTTGCCTGCATCCATCAGCTCTACCGCGCGCTCATTTTCAATCGCTGCCTTCTGAATGGCCGAATCCACCAACACCTCATCAACCTGCGCGGCGCTCACGTCCTTAGCGGACTGGCTATAACGTACCACCACCTTTTCATTGAAGGTATCGACCTGCTTGGTACTCAGGTTGGCGTAACGCACGTTAACATCGGCTAGCGGTTTGCTCTGGGCGTTGCTGCCCTTGGCCGGGATCACTTCCAGCAGAACATATTTTTCCTGATTGGAATACAGCTGGTTCAGTTTTACGGTGACCGTATTGCCGCTGATGCTGCCATCACGCCCCAGCAGGCGAACCGGCGTAACCTTATCGGCGGTTTTGATCACCACCACCACATCCTGTGCCACCACGGACATGGCGTCGTTAAACTCGTGGGCGAAGGTCTTTTCCAAATCGCTGGATTGCTCAACAAAGGCATGGTTGCCATCGCTATAGCCAGCAATGGTGGTCATCAGATCTTCGTTATAACCATCACCAATGCCGATGGTGGTAATGGCGATACCTTTCTTGGCCGCCAGTTTAGCCAGCTCGGCTAGCTCACTGTTGGAGGTTGGCCCAACGTTAGCCTGCCCGTCGGAAAGCAGAACAATGCGATTAACCTGCTCTTTATCCAGATGCTTGCTCACCTGATCGATACCCTTGCTCACCCCGGCAAACAGCGCCGTCATCCCACGCGGTTCAATACTTTTGTTAATTTTATTAATCAGTTCTTTGGTATCTTTGACCTTGGTCGCCGGGATCACCACCTCAACCCCGGAGTCATAGGCAACGACCGAAAGCGTGTCATTACCGTTAAGCATGTTAACAGCGGCGATCGCCGCCTTTCTGGCGTTTTCGATGCGATCGCCACTCATTGAGGTGGAGCGGTCGATGACCAACGCCAGATTGATCGGGCTACGTTTTTCCTGCGGCAGCGGATAGCCCACCAACGAGATTTTCAGGTAGTTTTTATCCTGGGTATTTTCCAACACCACGGGCGAGGCAACTTCAGACTTGACGACGACCTTGGGGGCCGCCGGGGCTGCGCTAGCACTCCAGGGCAGCACAGACAGGGTGAATAACGCAAAAATACATTTCAGATCCATGGTGAAGCTCCTTGTCAAAAGAATCGCATCCATTCTTGCCCGTCTCGGCCAGCGAGTTGTCTGTTATCTGTATAAAGATGTAAAAAATGGGTAAAAGTTGCCGGTGCTTGCAGATCCCTCCGTTTCGCATGCGCTAAGAAACATATCACTTTTAAGCCCGGAGTGCCGCCTAAAACACCTTTCCCAGCACCGGCTAAAAACCAGTTAATTCCTATAATAAGGTTACGTAAATCTATTAAAAAGCATTATCATTCCTCTGTACCGGCATGCTCTTAATGAAACTTCACTGATGTTACCGGATGAACTTATCTCTATATATTCATTCACAGGTGACATTATGTTTAATATTTACAGCGTTAACTATGCTTCAATGAGCAATGAGAAATCTGAAGATCTCTTTATGTTAAGAAAAAATACCTTTAAAGACAGACTGCAATGGGCAGTCGACTGTTCGGATGGCAAGGAGGTCGATCAGTTTGACAATGACAAGACCAACTATATTTTTGGCGTGGAGAACGGCATGATTATATGTGGAACCAGGATGATAGATATGAAATACAATAATATGTTGAACAGTACATTTTCCTCATTCTTTAACAATGTCAACATTCCAGAAGGCAACTACATTGAATCCACGCGTTTCTTCGTGGATAAAGAAAGAACCCACTCGCTGTTAGGCCGTAAGTTCCCTGTTACTATGGCTTTGTTTCTCTCACTGATTAACTATGCGCAACAACATCATTATGATGGCATTCTTGCCGTTGCCAGCCATGCGATGATGCATATCATCAGAACCTCGGGCTGGAATGTCACCGTGTTGGAAACCGGTGTTTCCGAGAAAGATGAGCCGGTCTATCTGTTGCTCGGCCATGTCGACTCTGAGAGCCAGAGGAAGCTAAAAGCCAAGATATTCAGCAAGCACAGCGCAGCGGACGAAACCAAGTTGAACGACTGGCCGTTGGCGGCTGAGCCTTCTTTGTAATCAACTAACCGGTTTAATCAGTTGAAGTTCCACACCTAGACGTATTGCATGCCGGGCATTTGCGACTCCCAGCTTTTTGACGATGTTGGACATATGAAACTTGACCGTACGCGTAGTGATCCCGAGGATCATCCCCGTCTCCTGATAGGTTTTGCCCACGCTGGCCCAGTAGAGGATTTCGTTTTCCCGTTCGGTAAATTGGGCGCTTTTTTCCGAGCGAGAGGCGTTTTTTTCCGACAACGAATTCAAGGTTAGGTAGATCTCATGCACTGACGCCAGTAAAACAGAAATATCACCTTTATTCTTGATCAGCGTTTGGGTTAATTCCGCTCTGGTTTCAGGAGCAAGAATAAAAGATAAGGTGACCAGGTTATTATTATAATCATGCAATACAAACGTATAGCCGTTATTCAGCCCAAATTTCCTGGCCCGCTCGAAGAGTTCGGAAAAATGAAAACCGCCTCCTGTCATCAGATTTTCATCCCAGGAAAATGGCGTTAACCGGTTTAGCGCGGTGATCACCACCGGATCGGTATACTGTAAACCATTGGCTTTATAATGCTCTACCCATTCCCCCGGATAGTTGGTTACCCCAAAGATACAGGACATATCTTTTTTCGATAACACCACATACGCCCAGATGAATTCCCCGAGATCGTTTAATGTCGCTTCGAGGTGCGTTTTGATAATGTTACTAATATGTTCTTCGTTTTCCATTAACGACCTGCCCCCGATTGCTTAAATAATTTCTACCTTGCCGAATATAGCAGATAAGGACGCCAGGCAGAAGGCTCCGAGTTTTCTGCCCCCTATCCCTTTCAGGGGTTGTGCTAGTCATAGCCAGGCAGCCCCACTCATAACAGCTGGCATGCTCAGCACGCCATCCAACACTGTGATAACACTGCAGATAACATCGGCTATACGATAGGCAGGAAGTCGAACGAAACGTAGGAGCAAAGCCTTAACGAGGTGTATGAATAGATCTACCCCTAAAAAAATCCACGCCGGAACGTGGATTCAATTGCCTAGCCAAGGACAAGCATCTTTTACTCGAAGTAGACCTCGGGGTTATCCGCCAGCAAAACGAAATAAACGTGCGCTATTGATTGACTAAGAAAGATCTATAGGAAAACCTTTCACCCGACTCGAAAAGATAAAAATCATTTTATTTCAATAAATTAAAATTATTTTATGGAGCTTTTCACTGTGTACTTCTGTTCACCCACAGGTGAAAACTTGAAGCACGGACACAAAAAACTGACCTGAGCCAGTTTTAAAACTGGCGCAGGCACCAAGGATTAGATGACAGTAGTGGTGACAGCAGAGCGCAACAAGGATCCACTGGCCATCAGATGATCGATTATCGTTCCAAATTTATTCTGCGAGAAGATCCCCGCGGTTCACCTCCAGTGCCATGCCAAAGAGAACGACGACGAGCAGTTCAAACACAAGACGGGTCATCGTTCCCCCAAACAAGTTTGGGTTCCCGGGAAGAATTCCCCCCGATCGCGTTTACCCAGCCTATGAAAGGGACGTTTATACCCGTTGTTCACGACTTAGATGGAGATACGGTACCAATAGCAGTGTGTTCCCATCCAGGAATTTGTTCGGTTCAACAGGATCCCGAGTCGTTGGAGGGAGGGCAGTTATCATGAGGCCAATAGCATTAATCCCCGTAGCCCCCGGTGATGGTCACTCCCATGTGGCCACGATAACCCCCGACCCGGAGTACGATCCAGCAGATGGTTGGATACTGTCGATGGTGCTTAGTAGATCGATTACTGCAGTCGGGTCAACGGATACGGTCACATTTGTCGTGCCCTCACGTTGTACATACAACCGTGAGTCGACTGTATCCTTCCCATTGTACAACGCTATACCTGAAGGTGTAGTCAAGGACACAGATGCCTTCCCGCTGCACCGAACGTTTGCAACACCATGAGCGCGCGACACGACACTCCCGGTGGTAGTCGTCGTATGTTCGATCATCCGAGGAGACTCTATGGAACACGTCACCGGAGGTGTGATCTCTCGACATCCACTGCCCTGATAAGAGGTCATGAATTGCCACCCAGCCCGTTGCCAAGTGCTGTCATATTGCAGGCTAAAGGTTCCTGAACAGCTAGCCCCACCCGTGACCCGGCGACTTTCATGATAAGGAACTTGTATGCGTTGTACACGGGAGATCAGATCAGGTTTCTTGGCTCCATAGAGCCCAGGATACGGGAGGCCGAAGCACGTATCCCACTGAGTATATCCTCCGGTACCGGCATATCCGGAGAGTACGTAACGGTGCTCGGGGTGGTCCAAATGCCGATCCCATAGGGACACGCTAATGAGGCAATTACCGTCACGCCAATTGAGTGACATCCACCCCCATGTATCGTTTTCAAGTGATACGGTCACATATGGCTGTGGAGAGACGGAGTACAGTCCTTCCACTTGCAAGGCCGATGTATTTGAGGTGTAACTAGAGATCGAGGTCGCAATAATTAGTAGCGTAGTTCTGTGTAGTTTCATTAAGCAGTCCCAGGTCGTTCAAAAGGCGAATCGGCGAATCATAGCCAATACCCATATATTCCACCGTGCCTCATACGCCCGCAGCCGCGCCTCGGAGTCTGCGATTGACAGCCCCCGCCGACGGGCCTGCTCGTAAAGCCGCAGGCGCTTTATTCGGTGATTTTCTAATGCGCGGGGCGCTATTGCGGTTCCCTCAGGGGTAAACCACACGCCCAGCCAGTCAAAGCCTTGTTCAATTCTTCCCAATTGGGTTTTATCCGGGTGCGTTTCAAAGCCCGCCAGATTGAAATAATGGTGCAGTTGCTTAACACAGCGCCGCGGCTGCCAGCCAGTCGGATGCCGCCTTACTCATATTCCAGTCTAAAGGTGGCAATAGCGCTAAACGGCCCGCGCACTATTCGCCGCTGGGCAATCGCCTCTGGCTCCCCCTGCACATAGGCCAGCACCGTCAGGGTGTTATTGCCAGCAATCAGCCGGTATCCCTCACCGGCCTTGTTCAACGGCAAAGGTTGGCCGCCCTGGGTTTCCATACCGATTGCGATGCCGGAGGCCTTGCTGCCGCCGTCAATCGCCAGCAGCCCCTTAAGGCTCGGGTTTTCCGTGCCGCTGAAGGTCACTTTGACCGTTTTCCCCAGGCTCAGATCGCACTCCCCCAGGCGAATATCGAACGCCTGCCCGTGGGTGCGTTCATTGGCGTAAAGGTATTTGTCGATCACCGTGCCAAAATCCAGGCGCACGTTCTCGTCCCCCGGCGCAATCACGCAGGGTTCGGCGACCAGTGCACCATGCAGGCGAACGTTGTCGGCCTGCACTTGCCCGCTAAACGCCAGAACCCCGGCGATCAGCACTGCATTAAGCTGTTGCCCACATCCGTTCATTGGTAAACCGCCTTCAGGGTAGCCGTGGCCTCGAACGCCCCTTCTTTTAACGTCGATCCTGGCCGCTTCACCGGCACCGCTTCCAGTTGTGGCGGGTTAGTTGGGTTGATGGCTATCGGCTTGTTCAGCTCGAAGGGAACGCCGTTTTGCCTGATCTGGATCGCCAGATCGGTGATATTGGTGATGACGCCCGCCTTGTCGTAAGTCGCCACTTTCCCGGCAATTTCCAGCGTCATCCGCCAGGCATTGGCATCGGGAACGCAGCTAATCTGGTAATTCATCGGCTGCAAATAGTTCACCCCATCCACCTTTTTAACCCCGACCCGGTTTCCGAAATCGACATCAACATTGCCACCGTTATTAATGGTACAAGCCGGGGGCTCAACCAGGGTGCCGTAGAACTTCATGTTCTCCGCCGCCAGCCCTGGGGTGCTCAGTGCTCCGCAGGCCAGCAGCAAGACCATGCCTGAATAACCTTTCATCGGTATTCCACCTTCATCGTCGCGCCAGCGGAAAACGCCCCGCCGCTCAGCCTGGCACCGCTGCGCTTCACCGGCACCGCCTCAAGCGTTGGCTGATCAGGATAAGTAAAATTCAACCAGCCGTTGATCGGCAGCTGCTTGCCGTTGTTCAGCAGCGCAATGCCAAAATCCGTCTTGTTGGTTTTCAATACCCCTGCGTCAAACGCCGCCCCCTGACCATCAATCCGCATCCGCACCGCATTTGACGCACCACCCTGGCATTTCAGCGTGTAGTTGATCGGCATTTTTTTGTACTCGCCGTCCACACGGGTGGTCATCACGTCGTTGCCGAAGTTCACTTCAATCAGCTTGTTGTCGTTGACGTCACATGGCGGTGCCGTCAACGTGATTTTGACGGTCACCGTGGCGGTAGCCGTTTTCGCCATGGCCGGGAAACCTCCGCCCCAGGCCATCAGCGCCAGGCACGCCGCAGACAACGCCAGCCCCAGCCTGCATAACATCGTTGTCTCCACATCACCCGCCTTAGTCATAATTGAGCCTGAAATCCACATGGGCCGAATAGGCCCCCGCCTGCAACGGCGTTCGGGTGCGCTCCAGCTTTACGACATAGTCCAGTTGATCCTGCCCTACAGCCAGCATCAACGGCGCACCTCGGCTCCCCAGGCGGATATCCCTGCCGAGTTGGTCCACCATGCGCAACGCCACGCCGGATGCCCCGCGCACCGCGATTAACTGCGGGTTATCCGCATCCGCCGGGGCAACAAAACTCAGCGACACCGCCGGTTGGTGAGCACTCCACAACAGATTGCCATTGCGCTCATCGCGGTTGTTCGCCGGGGTACGCAGGCAATCCTGCAAGCGCAACCGCACCGCCACCGGCGTGCCCTGTGCGCCAATCTGCGCCAACCGGGCGGTGCCGGTTTCCCCCAACCACACATCCTGATAAGCCGAGGTCATCTCCAGGCGGCAGGCGCTTTCGGTCAGCGCACCACGCACATGCAACACCCCGTTAGCACCGTCAACGTTCCAGTTATCCGCCGCGCCGGCCTCAGGCATCAGCGCCAACATGCTGCCAATCACCACTGGCACCATCAGTGCCGCAGCCACCCTGGCCAACAGATATTGCCGCTCAGGGCAAGACAGGAAGCCGTTCCGTTGTTTTTGCTGCTGCATGTTCAGTTCCCTCTCTACACCCGGTTATCAGCTTGGTTTGACGGGCTTGGCCTTGCATTCGGCGCCACCGCAGTTGAACTGCAATTGCGGACGGCCGCCGTAGTCATTGACATAAGTCAGTACCGGCGCATTGCCCAGCGCTGCCACGCCGACGTTCAACATCTCTTTGCCTTTTGGCGCCACCATCACCGGTTCAAAGCCCTTGGCGCTGGCGCTCCCCGGTTTACTGCTAGCATCCACAATGGTGATGTAATACGGCGTTGGGTTGTTCACCTGGTATTTGTCGCCCTGCCTGGTCAGCGTTAGCTGCTCCTGCCAAGGGGCCGCACCTTCGGTATTGCTCAGTGCTTTTGGCCGGTAAAACAGTTTGATCCGCGTTTGCAACGCCAGTTGTAGCGTGTTGGGCTTTTCACTCTTTGGCGGGATCTCACGCAGGTTGAAATAGAACAGCGTCTCGCGATCCTGCACCAACAGGTTGGCGGCCGGTAAGGCCTGCACCTTGATCTGGCTTTTTGCCCCCGGCTCCAGGCGCTGTAACGGCGGTAACACCGTCAAAGGCGTAGTGATTTTATTGCCCTGCGCATCTTCCACCCAGCCTTGCGCCAGGTATGGCAACTGCTTGTTTTCGTTGCTGATGGTCAGGCTGGTCGATTTTTCACCACCGTTAAACACCACCCGGGTACGATCCAGCGCTATCGCGGCCTGGGCCTGCTGAAGGCCCAACACCCCGGCCAGCAAGCTGCCCGCCAACGAATAAAGGGATTGACTCATTAGGTTCATCATTAATTACTCACTTTCTTTAAATTCAATAAAAAAGCCGGGGAGGGGGAGAAACAGCTCCGGCCTGCCACTATGGCTAAATACGTTTCCGTCGTTATTCCGCCGTCTCCGCCGGCAGCAGGCGGCACGGCAACAACAGGTTGGCCAAATCGTCTTGCGGAATGTGCTCCGGCAATGTCAGCGCACACTGCGCCCGCCCGTCCCATCGCACGGTCATCTCCTCATTCGGGTTAATGCCGCTCAGGTACAGGCTGCCACCATCGTTAACAATGCCCACATCCTGCTGTTTGCGGTTTTTCACCGTGGCGCCAAACGGCGGCGTCGAACCGTCCGCCAGGCGGATCACCGCCATCGCTTTCTCACCGGCGATCACTTCAAATCGGCGATAACCAATCGCCCCTTCGGTCAGGGTGGCCTGCACCACTGAACGCGTCGCTTCGGCATTCTCCGGCAGCTTGTTAACATCAATGCTGATCCGGTTGCGGTAATAACTGCTGACATCCGTCACCACCGCCTTGCCGAAGCGGTTGGTGCGCGTCACCGCGCCATAGCCGCCAATAGGAATATCCGCCACGCCGCCGGTGTCCACCATCATGCGGGTGCCACCCATCATCCCTGACCTGTGCAGCGCCGCACCTTTCACGGTGGCGGTCGCCCCCCCTTGCAGCGATATCCCGGCCGACGAATAACGCCCTTCCTGGTAGCTGGCATTGGCATTTACCTGCGCCATATCGCCCTGATGGGTGTAATAAGCGCTCGCCAATGCACCGTTGCGTGAGATGCCGCTGCCCAGCTGATAGCTATCGCCGTTTTCCAGCCGATCGTAGTACCCCACCTGATGGGTGTTGTCGTTACGGTCATAGCTGCCGCTGTAGCTGACCGAGCCGTTGCTCCCCCACGGCATCGACAGCGAGAGGTACATGCCGTCGTCATTGACGCCGTTATACTTATTGCGATACCCCGTCAGTGACAGGCTCAGGTTCCTGAACCGGCCGATATCAAAATTACGTGACAGCGTCAGGGTGTAACGATCGTTGGCTGCGCTGTCCCAGTAAGTCTGATGGTTGTAGTTCAGGTAGGCACTTAATCCGAGATCGCGTAAGTGCTGGCTGAAGCTGATGGTGTACATCTCCTTGCTGTTCTGGTTGCGCGTGCCATAGGTGCGCGCATCCAGGAATTCACTCATCGACATGTAGTTCCGCTCCGAGAAGCGGTAGCCGGCAAAGGTCACCTGGCTGTCGTACTCATCGAAGTTTTTCGAGTAGCTCAGCCGATAAGAACCACCTGTTAGGGTGGCGTCTTCCAACTGCGCCAAACGCGCCCGCGACTGGGTCACATCAAACGACAGTGCACCGAACATCATCAGATCCCGCCCGATACCGACCGCCAGGGCGTTGTAATCACCGCCCGCTACGCCGCCGCCGTACAGTGACCAGCCATTGCTGACGCCCCAGGAAAACTCGCCGGTCGCAAACAGCGGCCCGTTGGTATTGTGTTTCCAGTCCGAGGGGCGGCCGCTCGCCAGTTTGTAGCGCACCGTCCCCGGCCGGGTTAGATACGGGATGCTGGCGGTATCGAGGCGGAATTCCTGTACGCTGCCGTCTTGTTCTTCAACCCGCACATCCAACTGCCCAGAGACCGCATCATTGATGTCCTGAATGCGGAACGGGCCGGACGCAACCTGGGTTTCATACAGCACACGCCCCTGCTGGCTAACCACCACCTTGGCGTTGGTGCGTGCTACCCCGGTGATCTCCGGAGCGTAACCGCGCAGGTTCGGCGGCAACATACTGTCGTCGCTGATCAGGCTGGCACCGGTAAACCGGAAACTGTCAAAAATGTCGGAATACAGGAAGTTCTCCCCGACCGACAGCTTGGCCCCCAAACGCGGGACCGCGCGATAGGCGTAATAACGGCTCCAGTCCCAGCTCTGCTGCGTCGGCTGCCCGCGACCGGTTTGATGATCCAGCCGCGTTTGCCAGTCTGCCCGCAGCCGCCAGGCACCCAGATTGGCCCCCACCGTGCCGTTGCCGCTGAGGTTATATCCCTGCTGCCCCCGCTGCTGTTGCCGTTGGGCCTGCGCGTTGAGGTAATAATCCAACAGCAACCCTGGCACGCCCTCATCCCAACGCGACGGCGGATCCCAGTTGTCGGCGGCATATTCCAGATAGGCCTGAGGCAAGCTAACAGTGAGGCTGGCGCTGCCCAAATCGGCACGCGCCGACGTGCCCGGCAGGCTATCCACCGACAGACACTCACCTTGATGCCACCAGGTCAGTTTTTCTTTCACGTCCGGTTTTAAGCCGAACTGTTCTACCATTGCCGGGCTGATGCACGCGGCGCTATCGTCAGCGTCCTGCTCCGCCGGGTAAAAAGTAACGGTTTGCTCAGGCAGCTCCTGCTTATTAACGCGGACCAACATCATATAATCGCCCGGCATGATATATCCGCCACGCGAGAACTGGCCCAGATCAATATTTTCGCGATCTTTTACATCCAGAACGTCGGTATTGAACTGCACCTCTTCCGCACTGGCGTAATACCCAAAAAGACCCAACGCGCAGGCAATACAAATCCCTACTGCACGAGGGCGGAAGGGTAATAAATTCCAGCTCGGCATTATCATGCTCATCAATCCCTTTCTTCTTATTTTTACGCCAGCGCTATCAATGAAAAACTTTGTATTTCCACGAACAGGAAATAAGTGACAGGCACATCTGGTGATTTAAAACCTAACGTTTTTCCACGTTATTATCATCCAATCAGTAATAGTCCATTTTAAACCTAATGGTTGAGGTGTATTCTCCACTGCGTAATTGCTGTTGATTGCTGACCAGCCGCAGCGAATAATTTAGTGCTCTGTCACCTTCGGTAATATCAAGCAACGGCGTTGGATTGCCAGGTGATACGATATTTCCCTCGCTGTCGCTAAGCTGTAACGCAACGCCGCGAGCTTGCCCATCGACACCGAATAATCCATTATCCACCCGCCCATCGAATGTCACCTGAAAGCGTTGCCACTTCGCTAAATTTTCATCAATGCGTCCTAACACACAATTAACCAGGCGAATACTGAATGGGCGAATAGCGCCTTGCCCATCGCGTATAATTTGGCTCAATGGTGCTACTGACATATCAATAGTCTGATCGCGGCTATTGGTATCAATGGCGCAGGCCGTTTCAATTACGGCGCCTTGCATGTTAACCCGCCCCCAACCCGCCGCAGCCAGGCTGCTTTGCATTGGTAACAGCATTAACAGGCAAAACGCCGAATAAAGCATTTCTGGCTGTTTCATCTCATCATTCTCCCACGAGTCATTCTGGCAAGAATGTATGCGGGGCACGGCCCGCATACATGATTAATCCTGTCAACAAGCCAAATTATTTGTAGTTCAGAATGAAGTTGGCCACGCTCTGGAATTTACCCGGAACGATAGATTTATCATCGCCGCCGTCGCCTTTCAGATAAGCGCTGAAGGCCAAAGTCGCTTCAGAAGCACCGGCGCTGATCAGTTGACCCGCGCTTGGTTTACCCAGTGCAATCAGGTTATTGCTGCCATCGGTAATTGCAATGCTGGCGCCTTTGGCATCACCGGTCATACCCAACAGGCCATTTTTGCCAGCCGCACCATCAAAAGTAGTGGTCACTGTTTTAGCGGTGTCCAGGCTGCATTTTTCCAGGCGAATTTCAAACGGCTTCGGGTCAGAGTTACCACCATTCAGCAGGGAAACGTTCGACACTGCGCCCAGATCAACGGTCTGATCAACAGACTTGGGATCAATTGAGCAAGGTGCATCAATAATAGAGCCAGTGAAGGTAACTTTACCATGTCCTTCATCTGCAGCCTGTGCACCAGAAATAGTACCGAATGCCAAAACTGCGGCCATCATGATTTTATTCAATTTCATTTCAACTTTATCCTTTAAAGGGTCCATTCCCATTTGTGTGAAGTCGCCAATTATTCAGGTTCACACAACCGGCACATGGAAGAGAGGTTTACGCCTCTCTTCTGCATGCCATGTCATAGCTACCGGCAACTGGAAATATGATATATCCCAAAAAATTAAAAAGCTAAAAAATCTAATTAATAGCAAAAAATTGGATGAAAACTCTGAAATTAAATAAAATTAACCAATATATCAGCATATAAAACTAAGGAATGGCGACCCGTTAAAAACTAAAACTCCTTTAATTTCAACCCTGTTTCAGGCGGAAAATAATTTCCTCAAAAGGAGTTGACTGCCAGTACTGACCTACCCTAGATTCTACTAATCTTGTTTCAAGACTAATCTTAGTATTGAATATTTTGATGTTTGTACACCAGAATCAAATAGGTATCCGCATGAAATACATAATAAATCTAACACTGATTTTCGATCCGGAAAGTCGATTATTAATGCTGAGGAATAATACCCAACTAACGGTAGGGTTATCTAACCCGGCGACAAGATTGTTAAGCGAGTTGATAAAGAATAATAAAACTGAATTGACGCGTGAAATTCTGCTCAAGCATGTCTGGGAGGATTTTGGGTTTTCTCCGTCCGGCGCCACCTTGAGCAACCATATCAGCGAGTTGAGAAAAGCCTTTGAGGCACTTGGGATGAGTAAAGACATTCTGATCACGGTACCGCGCATAGGCTTTAAATTGGATGCGGAAATCCATCCAGAAACCAAGCCCCCCAAAGAATTGGCTTCTACTGAACACATTGAACTTCAGCCGTCGAGTCAACCGGCAGCAGTGGATAACGTCGTAGCGGCCGGTGTGAACACAAGCTCAAAAAAGCCATTACGCAGAATGAAAACTCTGGCATTGTCTCTTCTCTTTGTTCTGTGCGTCACCGCGGCGGCGGCGGCATGGGTGACCCTAAGCAAGAATGAACAGCCTGCGCTCATCGGGATCCTGGATAAATGCCATATCTATACCTTGAATGAAGGTAAGCATGACCCCGTGCAATCTGAACATGCGCGAAAAATGCTGGCCAATGAAGGGATCGATTGTGCGCAGACCGATCTTGACATCTATTATATGGAAGCACGTCCTACCAACGAATTCCTTAAGGTTCATTTTATGTCGGTTTGCACCAAGAATAACGATATAAACTATAAAAACTGCAACAACTTCAAACAGGTTGAGTAGGCTCACATGAACAGAATTATTATCGGTCTGACCAGCCTTGTCATCGTTATTGTCATCCTGAGTGGCGTTTATCACTATTTCAACCGCTCGCACTGGAAACCGTTTCGCTGTGATACTCATTTGAGTTCGCACATAGCGACAAAGGATGGCAAGAAACTTGAACTCAATCTTGATATTAGCATCATCACTGCCCATGAAGGCAGCAGTGAGGCGCTCACGGTGGGTTCCCTCAAAGGAGAAGGGAAAAATTATATATTTTCCAGGCGAGTTTTTGTCACCATGAAGCAATCCGAATTTAAAGGCTTTTCCAAAGCCATGATTATCCGGGAAGAGCGCCATCCTATAGATAATGTACCAGACGAAATCTGGCAAGAATACGTGTTGCCAGAAGCACCAGGCGTCGCATTCTATATGGAGACGAAGAATTTAAATAATAATGCATATCTTATTAAAGGGTTAACCAACCCCCACTTTGTTTGTGCTAGAACATTGGATTAACTTAACCAAAAGGCTTAATCATCTTTCACTCACTGATTAAGCCTTTATTAATACCATCCCGCTAAAGTTAATTGAGGATCACTCCAGTTAACACCGCCTAATACGCTAGTCTCCAGCTCAAGTTGCAGGATAAAAAACTGATAAATCACCACTAGGCAAATCATTTAACCAGATACAGCGATTAAAAGTCATTAACTTGAATGCAGAGCATCTTGTTGGTTAGCCTATTGCTGCCGCTACATAGCCGGCTTTTATCTGGTGATTAATATCGTAACCCGCACTGTAATACCGGAATCAGTCGATACGCGTGCAGATAAAAGCCAAGAGTCGTGACGTCAAAAAATTGATGACTTAAACCAAGAAGCGTAAACCAGGACGAAGAGAACATGAACAGCACGAACAATGCCATGATGATGGAAACATTGACCATCCGCATCATAGACGATGATAATTTTTTCATTGCAGGACTCGTTATGGCCCTATCCAACTATTTTAAAAATAAAAAGATCCGCTTTTATACCGGCCCTTCGAATGGAATAACTGCTGATATTATCTTTCAGGCCATTCGCTGCGGCACATTCATTGCCCCAGCCGCCTCCTCCGAGGACTGTAGCCCGACGCTTTATTTTGCTATAGCAGATAGAAAAGATGCTCATCTACAGCACTTATACCGTGGTGTGGCAACGTCCAATATCTTATACCGGCACCAATCGGTGAGCACCGTTTTACACCTCATTGAGAACATCCTGCTTTCACAACAACCGCCGCCCGAAGACAAGCAGCAAACAGCAAAAGTCTGTCTCCACGAGCCACTCACACGGCGTGAGCAAGAAGTGCTACATCATCTTAAGCAGGGTAAAGCGCATGCCAGCGTTGCACGTTGCATGGGTATCAAGGAGAAGACCATAAGCTCGCACAAACGCGCGGCAATGAAAAAATTGAATTTCAGACGCACTAGTGAGTTATTCCATTGGATGCTGCAGGGCGGTTTAACCCGTCACTAGCCAAGAAAAGTAAATTGAACATGAATTTTCCATCCCCTCTCCATATTACTGTCTCTTGTACCCATCTTAAATTGCGGTCAAATGGCCGTAATTTTAGAAACACAGCAGGCTGATTTTAAAGAGAATTTTTCGGGCGGCAAATTGACAAGTTTAAAGTCACTCCTATAAAAAACAGCAAGATGCCGAGTTGTGTATAAGGGACAGCTCCATATCGAGGAAATCTGCTAAGGTTTTTAGTGAGTATCAAAAGCGAACATTATTAATTATATTCAACTAATTAGATCTAACCCTAAAAAAATCCACGTCGAAACGTGGATTCAGTATCATGGCCAAAAGCAAGCATCTTTTACTCGAAGTAGACCTCGGGGTTATCCGCCAGCGAAACGAAATTCTTGGTATTTTTATCCAGCGTGCGGATCTCGCCACTTTCGATGTCGTACACCCAGCCGTGCAGGCGCAGGGCGTTGTCGCGCAGACCAACGGCAACGGACGGATGAGTCTTGATATTGTTGAGCTGGGCTATCACGTTCTCTTCAACCATAGCGTTAACTTTGTCGATTTCGCTATCCCAGGTTTTCTTCTCTACCACCGCTTTTGCCGCGTCCGCATAGTGCAGCCAGTGGGCAACAGCAGGCATCGGGTCAAGGCACTGGCAAGAAGCTATAGCCTTCATGGCACCACAGTTCGAGTGGCCGCAGATCACTATGTCAGTAACGCCTAGCGCCACAACCGCGTATTCGATGGTCGCCGACACCCCACCCGGCTCCGGGCCAAAGGAAGGGACGATGTTGCCAGCGTTACGGATAACGAAAAGCTGCCCCGGCTCTTGCTGGGTCACCAGCTCGGGTACCAGGCGGCTGTCAGAACACGAAATAAAAAGCGCTTTAGGGTTCTGGCTGGAGGCCAGGCTGCGGAAGAGTTCCTTACGCTGCGGGAAAATCTCTTTCTGGAAACTGAGAAAACCTTCAATAATATGTTGCATAGCACACTCTCTAGATCTGTAGTCTCGATAGTATGATAATCCTTGCTGGCTAAGCTGGAAAGCGGGCAAAACCTTAAGCTAGACGCCCCAGAGGTTCAGCGGAGTGCTTTTAGTATGAGTAGGCTATCTGCAAGGAACATAAGAGCCCAGGTAACACAGACGTTGCATAAATGGACGATGCAGATACGAGGCTAGTGAATACGTACAAATCCCCTTCCCTCCTTCGAAGCAGTTTCAAAAGTGCTAATATTCTGGCTCTTTAAACCATTTTTTAGTAAAAATATTAGCATCACACATCATCCCCCTGCTGCTTCATATCAAAATTATGCTAATATTATGGTGTAATCTGTACTAAAAAGATGAAATATTGATATTATGGCGAAAAAAACAGCACCATTACTTCCTACAACTAACCAGTTGCTGACTGATTTTGGCGAGCGGCTGAAGCTTGCGCGTCTTCGGCGCAAGCTGACGGCCAAACAGGTAGCAGAACGTGCGGGTATGTCGCCAATGACGCTACGTTCGCTTGAAGCCGGTGGAACAGGCGTGACGATAGGTGCATATCTATCTGTCATGCAGGTGTTAGGGCTTGAAAACGATCTGAATAAGTTGGCAGCCGAAGATCAACTAGGCCGCCAACTTCAGGATTCCCGGCTGATAAAGAAGGACATCGTTTTCACTTCCTAGGCAAAACCCAATAAAGCACCGGTAGACAAAAAGCCGCGCTCTGAGGCTGCCTACAGGTACGAAGGATCAGATAAGCAGGCAGCTACAACAACAAAAGCTGGCTCCGTAGCAAACAATACGGCCCACAAAGCGACAGGCACAACGTCGGCCGATCTGGCAGCCCTGGCTGAAACCATTGAAGAAGTCAATCAAAGGGAGTTAACGATGGCGATGATTGGGGTATATGCAGACTGGTGACCCGCTCCCCGTATGTGATCCATTCATAATCAGGAATAACCGGCTTCATTCTGGCTGCATATTCTGGCAACCGGCAAATTCAGAAGGTGTCATCCAGCCCAGTGCAGAATGGGGACGACTCTGGTTATAGTGTATGCGCCAGGCCTCGATTTTGCACCGTGCATCCTCCAGAGACATGAACCAGTTCTCGTTCAGGCATTCCTGCCGCAACCTGCCGTTGAAGGACTCGACCGTAGCATTGTCCGTCGGTGTTCCCGGGCGTGAGAAGTCGATCCTTATCCCTCTTTCATACACCCACCTGTCCAGCATTTTTACTGCAAATTCAGAACTATTATCGGTTTTCAGCAACTGCGGTAAAGGACGCCTGAGCGCTATGCTGTTCAGCATTTCTGCCACTTCTGTTGAACGCAGATTCTGCCCCACGCAGATCCCCAGGCATTCGCGGGTGTAAAGGTCGATAACCGTCAGCAGGCGCAGTCGCCTCCCGTCAAACAGCGCATCAGAGACAAAATCCATGCCCCAGACGTGATTCGGATACAGACCCGGAGGCTGCGGTTGTCGGCGCTGTGCGGATTTATTGCGCCGTGGACGTTTGAGACGCAGTGACAGCCCCTGTTCGCTGTAAAGCCGGTAGATCCGTTTGTGGTTATCACGCCAGACTTCCTGCCTGAGCATCACGAGTACCCGGCGATATCCGTAGTGAATTCGCGTTTCAGTGATCTCACGTATACGCAGGCGCAGGCGCAGTGCGCTGTCATCGGCAGCAACTGAACGATATCTGAACGAACTGCGGCTGAGCCGTAGCGCAAAACAGATTTGCCTTTCGCTGGCACCATATCGGGCCTGTAAATCCCTGACCCATTCCCGTAGACGAGCCAGCGTCAGCTCTTTTTTGCCAGCACGTCCTGCAGCATCGCCTTGTCGAGGCTCAGATCGGCAACCAGCCTCTTCAGCCGCAGATTTTCCTCTTCCAATTGCCGCATGTGTTTGAGTTCAGAAGGGGAAATTCCGCCGTATTTCTTACGCCAGGTGTAAAACGTGGCATCGGAGATACCCAGCTTGCGGCAGACATCCGGCACGGACGAACCCAGCTCAGCCTTCTTCAGGGCAAAGACAATCTGCTCTTCGGTGAATCGTGACTTTTTCATCGGCACCACCTCCGTTCAGGGGAGTGTTTATCATGCCGGAATTCTGTTTCTGAATGGAGCAGGATTTTGGGTCAGGGTCAGTCTATCATGTCCCCGGTCTTTACACCCAATAGGCTGAGGGTTGATGAACTAAATTGTTGTTATATAGCTTATTTTAATAATTTTATTTTAGTGCTGCAATGTACTTTTAAGGTTGGAGTAAATTCCATCAGGTCGAAATTTTCAAATAACCCCATAATGTCCGATGTGATATTTAATAACGCTGACGGGACTGATTTATGGACAAACATATTATATCAGCATAGTTCTTTTTCTGTTAATATTTTTATCTCGTTTTGTAATGTTCCATGAGCATTATAATTTTCCTGCATGCTATTGAATCAAGGAATTGATATGAGCTTACGTGAAATGAACCAAGCCGAAATCAAATGTGTATCCGGTGCTAATCGACTGGATTATACATCACCTGATGTACTCAAAATTGTTACTGAGGGTTTCGATAAGCTGAAAGACTTAGCAATTGCATTAGATACTAGCCGTGACTGGCGTTACGTTGTAGCAACAGCGCCTTCTTTGCAAGAATCCTTTTTCACTTGGATTGAGTATATTGGTGGTGGTGCTAAGGAAACGGCTGCGTCTTGGGCTAAATGGTACGCCTAACCACTGTTAGCGTTTTAAAAATATAATTTTAATGGCGAACTTGTTCGCCATTTCTGCATTGTACGGGTCGTGACGCAGACTTATTGATAGTGATGAATAGTCCGATACCAACCGATGACCTTATCGTACATTTCCTTTGGCTTCGAAAAGCAAATTGTTTTTCAGGTCAGTCTTTTGATATGTGTATGAAGATTATGTCGTTCTATCCGTTAGGTATGTTTTTTGTTCACCACGTGGCTTGTTGCGCTTAACGGTACCCTAAAACCGGCCAGGCATCTGTCATATAAAAGGTAATATTAAATTTGCTTAGCAGGGCCAGTGATCGTTGCAGGCTCGATGCATTTCTCGGACCGAAGACGTGGGTAAGAGCACGTTTGCGGATACGGTTATAATCGCAGAACAGCCATCGGGGATTGCCTATACACCGTACGTAAGACCACTATTCATCAGCTTCACAGCAAATAACGACTTCCGCTTTGGGGCGATATTCTCAGTTACTTGTTTTGGCGAATTTTTTAAGTGTCGCAGAATCGTATTGAGGCTGATGCCGAGAACCCGTGTGGTATGACGGCATCCGGAACCGTTCATCGCTATATTAACAATGGTTTGGTGTGTGTCCGGTTTAGCACCAGAGTAGCTAAAGTTGAGCTGAAAGGTCTTTGAGCAGTGCTTGCAGATGTAACGTTGGGCATCGGATACTGAATGTCTGTTACATCGTACACCATGGGTTTTATTGCACTGCGGGCAGACGACGTCAAATTTTGCCATGGGTTACATCCAAAGTGCAGAACATACACGATCAGCAAGTCTGCGTCACGACCCGTGATTGGTACTCGGTATAGCTTCTATGCACTATATAGCTCCGGTGAAGAAGCAATGAAGTGGGGCTATTGCCACCTTCTTCGGTTGGACATTGTACGGCCTCGTTTCTCCTCGTTTCAAAATAGCTGAAAAGCAGGTGAGAGATTTGATAACAAAGGGCCGGATGAGGTTTATCAACCGTCAAATGGGTACTTCGGTGCCAATTTACTAACTTTAATCCTAACCATTACTGGCGATCACCTTCTGATACCAGTAAAACGATCTCTTTGTAGCTCTGGCTAAAGTGCCATCCCCCTGATCATCATGATCCATATAGACAAAACCATAGCACTCCTTTATTTACCCTGCGCAGGCCCCCCTACGAAGTAATCCATCACAGGAATACCTTCTTCAAGAGCATACGCGAGCATTTTGATATCCTCTCGTAAATAAGTAATACGATATTCGCCGTAATTTTCATCTTACTGATTGATTTCATCCTTCGTAACAAGGCTATTCCCCACTAGTAACAGAGACTTCAGTTAATAGAATAACTAAGATACTTTCCACACAAAAACCCCCTACTTGTGCAGTTACACCATCAAATCAGCACAGCTATCCTGGTCTGAACAACGAGATTTACAGGCTGGTGAATCTAGGAATAGTCTCTTTCCATATTGATAAAATTACCAAGAATCATCTGATGCATTGATACCAATTGGTAAATAAGAATCATTATCGTCAGAAATATATAAATGAATCTTACACGACACAGACCAGTAAAGAACAAAAAACTTCATAACTCTTATTATTCAGAATATAATCCTATAATTATACAGATGTGGCTATATATTGATTTGAGATGTCGGGGCTGTATCATTCATCTCGTCAAGCAAGCACCTCTAGTTATCAGCGAGCCAAGCATGCAGACATTTCTGGTGTAATTAAAAACACCACTTATTTAAGCGTTAAACTAAAGGACTATGAAATGAAAACTATCCCATCCGCAGCATTGGCAATTTCTCTGGGCTTATTCTCTGCGTATTCCATGGCAATTGATGGTACTATCGAATTTATTGGGGATATTAACAGCAACACTTGCGCCGTTAGTGTTAATGATGGTAATGGCGGAACAACAGTGAATATGGGTTCCGTGCAGGTATCTAGCCTGAAAAAAGCCAATGACATCGCCGGTGGTGCTTCATTTGTTCTTAGTATTGCACAAGATGAAAACTGCGATTTAACAGGGAAAACAGGTAGCGTGCGTTTCACAACCATGAGCGGTACTGCAGGTGATAAACAGCAATATCTTGCATTGAAACCGGTTGACGGCGTGGCAAAAAATGTTGCGATTCGAATCATGGATGAAAATGATAACGTTATGGATATCGGTGCAGATACCACACAACAATATGATTTAACCAAGCCAATTCGGTTTACTGCCAACTATATTGCAACTGGCGAAGCAAGTGCAGGTAAAGCTGATGCTAAAGCAGGTTTTATTATCACTTATAAGTAAATAGTAGCCCATAGTATCTGAGGGGGGGAATACCCTCAGATACTCCCTCCATCAATTTATTAACTAAATTTATATCAATAAATTGAAAACCAGAAACTTATAGAGAGTGAAATATGTCTGTATTCAATAAGAAAAAGTTATTTATTATACTATATTTACTTACCTATATTGCTGGCATGAAGAATGTCAGCGCTGGTGTAATGATCAACAACACTCGTATAATTTACGAACAAAAATATAAAAGTGCTAATGTAACGCTAACTAACGTCACTACCGGGCACTATGCTGTGCAAGTGTGGATAAACGGTGAATCTGATCGCTCGGATGAGAAATCAGCCTTTGTTGCGACTCCTTCGATATTCCGTCTTGATCCGGGTCAGGAGCAAATTGTCAAAATACTCAGTTTACCGGCATCATTGCCCAAAGACCGTGAGGCCGTATACTATTTTAATGCCCAAGAGATACCTGCGACCAATAAGGCTGATAATAATAACAAGTTGGTGATGGCTATCCGCACACGTATCAAAGTTTTCTATCGTCCGAGTAACTTAGCGATTGCACCTCAAAAGGCAGCGACTACCTTACAATGGAAAACAGTAGATAAAGAAGGGAAAACCTGGTTGCAGGTGACCAACCCCTCACCCTATTATATTACCTTTGCAGAGATGGCATTTCGTAATGGTACGCAGAAAGTGGATGCACACGACCCTGAAATGTTGCCCCCACTCTCCACACAATCCTACCCGCTGAACCAGAAAACCTCTTCATCTGAAGGTAGTGTCGACTTTTCAATTATTAATGACTATGGCGGTATTACACACTATAGCAACACACCAATACAGAAATGACTGAACCTTAGAGATCATAAATATGTTTAAATACTCACTCAGGGTCGCGGTATCTGCATGCCTATTTTTTAATCTTAAAGGCTATACTGCCGATAAAGAGCTTTACTTTGATGCCGACTTTATGAACAGAGTTGAGGGGCAAAGTGCGGATGTAAAACCTGAAATAAATAATATCCTGCAAAAAAACACCCTGAGTGAAGGGCGATATCCTGTGCTTCTGTTTATCAATAACCGGGAATATGGACAAGTACAAATTGAATTTGAGCAAAAAGGTGATGTATTAGTTCCACTCATTCCAGTTTCTTTATTACATCTGGCTGGTGTTAAACCAGGGAACCTTATTAATCAAAAAATGGATAGCAGTGGTGTCATCAGTGATGATATCACCTCAAGCATCCCAGAGAGTCAGGCGTTTTTTAAGACTCGCACCCTGACATTAAATATATCAATACCTCAGATTTATATTGATAGTGTCGCCAAAGGATATGTACCCCCCACAGAATGGGATGAGGGCATTAATGCTGCTCGCCTAAACTATCAGATTTCTGCGGGGAAAAACCATTCAACCCACGGTAGCAATATGGATGCGGCTAGCGCCTATCTGCACAGTGGGCTCAATATTGCTGGCTGGAGAGCCCGCTCATCCATGACTTATCAGAAAAATAGGTCCAGCCAACTCTACAACTCATATATTGAGAGAGATATGCCGGGCACATTGGGGCGACTGATGATGGGGGAACTCTTTACCCAGGGGAACGTAATGGAAAGTATCCCGTTCCGCGGTGTTCAGGCGAGTTCCGATGCGGATATGCTGCCGGATGCAATGCAAGGGTATGCTCCAGTGATCCGTGGCATAGCAAATAGCCAGGCCCAAGTCGAAATTCGTCAACATGGCTATTCGCTTTACACCACTTTTGTTTCCCCAGGCCCCTTTGAAATTAAAGATTTGAATACGGCAGCCGGCAATGGCGATCTCGAGTTGATCATCACTGAGGCCAATGGCGAAGAACGTCGTTTTACTCAACCATATGCAACGTTGGGTAACTTACTACGTCAGGGTACGTGGCGCTATAACATAGCTGCCGGGAGTTATAACGCGCCGGACCAAAGCCAAAAACCAAATTTTGTGCAACTTTCTGGTGCGCTTGGTTTACCACGGGATTACACCGCTTCAGTTGGCGTAGTTACAGCCGAAACTTATCGTGCAGCTCAGGCTGGTGTAGGGAAAGGATTAGGCAAGTGGGGGGCTATTTCAGTTGATATTACCCATGCCGCGTCACAATTTGAAAACAGTGATCAGAGCGGACAAAGCTACGCTATTCGTTATGGCAAATCCTTCAACAGTGGCACTAACCTACGCTTTACGGGTTACCGCTACTCAACCAGTGGTTATCGCTCATTTACAGAATCCATCAATGAACGTAGCCAGCTCGCGATCAATGGCCGCGTTGAAAGTCGTCGTAGCCGGCTAGAAGCTAACATAACCCAAAATATCGGAGAAAGAAGCTCTATTTATGCCGTGATTAGCCAGCAGGATTACTGGGGCAGTAACTTCAGGGAAAGCCAGGCACAACTAGGCTTTAACACTATGGTGGGCAGGGTAAATATGGGTATGCATGCAAGTAAAAGTTTGAAAAGCATGAATTCGGGGAATCAGGGGGCTGAGGTATCACTCACACTCTCAATGCCACTGGGACAAAATAGCATAAACACTACATTGGCCCGAAACCATCGTGGTCAATATGCTAAGACACTGGGCATCAGCGGTATAACAGGCGACCATGGCCAGCTAAACTACAACGTAGATGCATCACGGTATCAAGCAGGCTCAACTCAGATTTCAGCATCAGGCGGGTATAGAATGCCCTGGGCACAACTTAGCGCTGGCGTGACCCAAAGCCGGGACATGCAAAGTGGCAACATTAGCGCGTCCGGATCATTGGTGGCCCATTCCGGCGGCATTGAAACTGGTCCATACCTCGGTGAAACGATCGGGCTAATACATGTTGACGGAACACCTAATGTAGAAGTACAAAATAACCCAGGTAATCCAACTAATCAGCGCGGGTATTCAGTTGTGTCTTATTTACGTCCATATCGCGCAAATAGGATTATTTTAGACACCCGTAATACAGATAACGATACCGTCATCGCGAGCGGGGTAACAGAACTGGTTCCACGCCGTGGGGCAATCGTTAAAGTACAATTTAATGCTGTAAAAGCAACGCAGCTTTTGGTCAGCCTCAGATTAACCGATGGACGCTATGTTCCTTTCGGCGCAGACGTGAAAGATGGTGATGGCAACGATTTGACCTTTGTTGGCCAGGCAGGTCAGGCATTTTTCTCTTCAGACCACATGCATTTAACAATGGATATAAAGTGGGGAGAAAAAACAAATCAACGATGTCGTACCACTATTGATACGTCAAGGGGAATATTGAGTGATGGTATCCAAATGATAGATGCCCAATGCAAACTAATTAGTGAAAAATAAGAGGGCACTTATATGAAACTGATAAAATATATATTTACTTTAGTAACATTACTTTTCCATGGCCAAGCTTATGCGGATGTTCCTATTCCTGGAAATTGCAACTGGGAAACAGAAAACGGTAATTTTTACGATAGAGCCTTTCAAGGCAAGATCGATTTAGGAACGCTATATATTCCGCGCGACGCACCTGTAGGATCTGTAATCGGCAAGGATTGGGTAAATATACCGATCGACACTTCGTCGATGAAGCAACTTGCATGTTATAGCCGAGCAGCGATTAGAACAACCGTTACATCAGGTTCGGTGATAAACAATGTGACTGTTGCAAATAACAGGGTGCCGGCTGGTAACTTATTCAGCACCAATATTCCAGGTGTTGGAGTCGCATTTAGAACCGGCAGCATGAATGGTAGCATTAATTTATCCACTGTTTCAGGCACCCCGCCTTACTTTCCTTATACCGTTAGAACCGGTTTTTTGTCACTATTCACGACCCCTAACATTCCGGTCAGTGTACTACTAGTTAAAACCTCTGATATATCAATGGGTTCTCAGAAACTTAATGCATCCTCTGAGATTATTGTCGACGGCTCTGGTGTTATTGAAAAATTTACAGTGAATGCCACTATTATTCGTTCGGAATGTGTACTACCGGCCACAAGCAAACAGATCTCAGTGTATATGGGTAATGTCTCTATTTCTAAACTTAAACCTGCGGGTACAGAAGGTTCTCTCTTACAAAGTTTTCAAATACCGCTGACGGATTGCATCAGTGGTAGTTACCCGAGTGTTTCAAATAATTACTTCACTTCGTCCTATGTCAATCTAAGTCTAAGTGGAAATTCAGGTTCAACTATCATAGATACAGATAAAGGAATTTTGGGGCTCAATAGTAAATCTACAGCAACAGGTGTAGCAGTACAGATCCTACAGACAGGAAGTAATAAACCGATGACGCTTGGCCGTAGTGTACAAATGAAAAGAGTCACAGATGGTAGTATGAGTATTGATTTTGACGCCAGGTACATAAGAACTAATGACTCACCAACGGCAGGAAGTGCCAACGCAAGTGCAACATTTACCATCACATATAAATAGTTGATAGTTTGGATGAAACAAATTATAACATTAAAGATACTGTTAAAAAAACGGGTCGAATGAGAGCGCTAGAATACTCTGAAAATAAGATAAAGTCTGGAGGAGCGTTAGCCCCTCCACTTAGCAGTATTCTGAACATATGAGACTAGCTTATCTCATTATAAACAAACTAGAAAATAACGTTAGATCAAAAAAACGGAAATAATATATCAATGTTACAAAAATGAAATACATTTATAATTAAAAATATATTATGCGTTTTCATTGGTAAAACCAAGAAAAATACCATCTATAATGTTAGTATTATTGTCATGGAATAAAAACACTATCTCAAGGAAAGTAGGAGAATCAGGATGCCAACTATTTACATCATAAATAACGCTGTAGAATTCAATGCTAAAGAAAGAACGTTAACCTCACTCGAAGATTCGAGCAATAAAGTACTTCTGTATGTTCCAGCGGCACGCTGTTTGATGCTACTACTCAAAAATAGAGACACAATATTGGATAAAAACGTCTTTTTTAACGAAGTATGGAACAAAAACGGTGTGTATGTCACCGCAAACACTTTTTACCAAAATATATCTATACTACGTAGGGGTTTTTTAAAATTAGGTTTGGGAAATGAAGTTGTTAATACAATCCCCAGAAAAGGATTACAACTGAGCAAGTTTCTAGACATTAAAGAAATAACGGAACGAGATGAGGAAGAGAACAAACTGAAACAAATACCTGAAATAAAATCTGAAAATCAGTTGTCAATACAGAGGATTAATAAAATAAACAGATTAACATTGATATTTATTTTAATTACAGCTATTTTTACGATATACTTCATAATTGCAGGCAATATGAAAAATCAAGGTGATTTCTTCATGAAGTATAAGTATGTAAAAAACATAGGTGAATGCAGGATTTATACTGATAGAGGGACGACTAACGTCGATGACTCAGCTAAATATATAAGAATCGATGGTAAATCCTGCGAAAAATATAAATTTAATTACTTAACAAAGCACCGATTTTCTAAAAGAGCATCAGTAATAAGATGCAATAAAGAAATTGGGGAGAAAGATACTAATTGCATATCTGAATATCACATTATTACAGTTCCAGAATAACAATGAAAAATAAATCGCATGCCTGCAAGCTTGGCATAAAGAGATATAAAATATAAGTTAAAATATTTTAATAACCACTCAAACATCAGAATTGAGAGTCGAGAATATTTTTAATTCACTCATCGTCCGAAGTGGTATAAATAAAATAACAACCTAGTTATAATCTGACTACCTTGGAGAAAAGCTGAGTCACATTATCTACGCCTAGCTTTCTCATGATTTTTATTTTATGAGCACTAACTGTTTTTACGCTCTTAGAACAATGTATAGCGATTTGAGAAATACTTCTACCACTCAACAGATAAAATAATGTCTCTCTTTCCTTTTCAGTAAGTAAGTTAAGATCATTGAGTTCGCTCTTGTTCTGAGAGTTTAGCATGGTTAGTATCTTCGGACTTAGCGTCTCGTATCCTCTTAACGCTTTATCTAACTGCAACTCAATAATACCTTGTTCCTCTTGGGAAGAGATAATTGAATAACTATAATCACGAATAATTGGTGAAATGTGATTTCGGTCAGTGCATGAAGTGAAAATTATTACATCGGAAATGAAATCATTAACTTCAGCTAAGAAATCTTTTGTTGTATAACCCACTGAATTATCAGCAATAGGAATATCACAAATAACCGAACTAACAGTATTTTCGTGAAGAAAATCTAAAAGCTCTGCGGTTGTACTAGTTGAAAAAATAACATTCGCACCCAACTCAGAAAGAACCGGCTTAATCCCTAAAACTGTTATTGGGCAATAATTCATTAAAGCAATACTAGTCATGCTTAGCTCCAAGATCCTATTTATATATTTATGTGTAAAATTAAAATCTGTTTAACACTCCACCAAGAGCAGATAACTCGCTATTATTATTAATATTTAGTCGCCTCATTATACTTGTCTTGTGAGTAGAGATGGTCTTTATGTTGCGTCCATTTTTCTTAGCTATATCTGTAACTCTTTTGCCTTCGAGTAAGTCGAAAACCAAGTTAGTTTCAGCCGGAGTCAATAACGCAGGGAGCTTCCAAGCCATTTTTTCCAAAACATAAGGACTAAATTTTCTTTCTTTATTGATAACTGTAAATAAAACATCAAGAAAGACGCTACTGCTCTCTTTATAAGACATAAGCCCATTGATACCCAGAGAGGCAATAAGGGAGTATAAATTAACATTTAAAAAATCAGAAAACAATAAAACAGGTATACCTGAGCTAGATATCTCCCATGCCTTCTTTATTGAGTCCAACGTGTTATCACACTCTTTCGAAATTGATAAAATGACCAATGCGATTGACCAAATATTTTCATTACTAATTTTACTCATGCTATTAATATTGACTACAGAATAATCATTCCCACAAACCGATTTGAGTGAATTGCGCACTCCAGATTCATTGATTGGTGTCAAGTCAGTTAAAATAATATTTTTTTTAGATAAATTAGAAATGTTCATGAAGCTACCTAGCAAATGAAAATACTGAAATGCGAATTTAATGCACACCTAAATGTATGACACCGTATAGACCATTGTACTATTGGCTATTCCTGGAGTGACATTATCTTGCGTCTGATAATATCTTGCGGAAAATGGAACACTTATTTCCGAGCCACTTACTGGAAATGAACCGATCTGCCACGAAGTACCAAATCTAACAGGCTTTTCTGTGCCACCAAACAGTATTTGTAATGCAACTCCCTGTGCATTATCAGCATTTGGAGATAATGATAACAACCCCGAATTTATCCCACCCTGAGGACTTGTACCATCCAATTGTAACATAATTTTAAAGGCACTCATTATTTCTGTGTCACAGAGTAAACTAATATTAAAATCCTTAGATTTACTATTCGAACCAACGCCGGAACCAAAACCATTCTTTTTATTTATGGTTGTTTTATCCAAAGTAACGGTGAAAGATGCAGGCCCCTTGATCTTACAGGTGTCAGTTGTATAAACTACATTGTTAGGATTTTGCATTGTAAATATAGCACTGTCTACAGGGTATGCCGAAGCTCCCCCCATAGTAAAAAGCTCTACACTATTCGCAATAGCAGCTGGTTGCGTACTGTTAGACGTTTTAATAATTTGCACATCAACACTGAACGTACTTTTTGGCCAGTATGATGACGTCGAACCCCCTCCAATAGCTGTGTAGTCTTGAATCAATTCACCTGATGAAATGGATTGAGCTGCATTACCATTATTGTTTTTAAAACTTATGTTTAAGGTAAGACCATAGCCCAAAGATTTAGTAAGGTCCTTGCGTTTAAAGTATATCAACGTCGCTTTATCCGTAGCCTTATTTAAACTACAAGAAGTAGTAAAATCATAAGTTTTACTAAATAGAACTGTTCCTATCGGAATGCCAGGAGTAACCTTTATTGCTGGAGTGTCAACACCAAGAGAAAGTAAAACACTTCTTCCATCTGCAGCCCTGCAAATTAACCCTGCATATACATTCGCATTAAATCCAAATAGAAAAATAAACATCAGTAAAACTCTGAAAGATGACCTATTACAATTTACATTTCTCATTACTATATTCTCGTTGTTTTTTATTGAAAACAACCACTAGGATTTATATTAAAAGTGGTTACTCAAAGGTATTTCTCACAAGCATTGCGTATAAATATTTAAAAAATTAGTGGTTTGTAGTTTATCAGTTTTAGTATTTTCCGGCACACTAACTTTAAATGAACAACGCTCTTGTTTTCCGTCCCCCCACAGAACGTTCAATTTAGAGGTTGCTACTGGTAATCGAGCATAAATCATGCCCCCCTGGGCAACTGTTCCAACAGTATTTCCTTTTTCATCCCTTACTGCCGCACCAAGAGGAAGCTCTTTCCCATTTGTGTCAACATTTATCAGCACAGGGCGACCAACCGACGTACGATATCTCAACCGGACAACCGCACCGGAACGAGGTATCACCTGTTGCCGTGTATTTTGTAATTCTACATCCATAGGTAAACCTTTTGGATCCAGAGATATTTCATTCAAACGATAAGAATTCAAATAAGGTACCACAGCATTACCGCTATTATTGATAATAACACCAGAATACCCTTCAACTTTGGCACCTTCGGCATTAGGTGCGCTAATAACGGCTAATGTGTCAGAGCTATATGGGCTTGCAGTAATACTATCGGAAAGTACAACGACAGACCCTGTCGCCCCGGTTGAGACTGAGCGATAATTTTTACCCTGACCATAGGAACCTTGCAAGGAACTGTACGGTGAACGGTAAACCCCTGAAACACTCCCGGAGCTATTCTTATTTTCATCTCTGCCTGCGGCCAGATTATAGTTAAACTGGTCATCACTCCCCAACATGCCATTAACACTTGCCTGGCTATTTAATCCGTTAGATGTACGGCCAAGATTCATATTGAGGTTTGGTGAGTTCCCTCCAGAACCTAATGGAGCAGTGAAAGTAACTAAATACTGAGTTTCTTGATCGCCACCAACATTTCTTAAGCGGTTTGCTGAGATTGAATAAGATAGTCTCCCCAAATTATTGCTGTAACCAATTTGGTACTGCTTATCATTACCACTTTGATTCCAATAGTTCTGACTAAACCCACTGATATACAGCTGCCCCAGACCTTCTGAGAAAGACTGACTTGCAGTTAGCGATAGTCTATTACGCGGGCGCTGAAGGGTTAAAGCCGTATCATCATTATTATAACGATAATGGTCGCTAAACAGCATCGCATTTTTTAGATCCAGATAGCCAGATGATGAGAAGCGATACGCAGCAATGGATACGCTACTGCCGGTTTCCGCAAACATCTTACTGAAAGTCGCTCTATAACTGCTACCCTGGTTTGTATTACCTCCTGCTGAAGCTCTGGCATGAGTAACATCTAGGGCTAACGCACCAAACTGGGTACCTATCGCTGCGCCGACTAAACCAGCACTATAATCTCCGGTTCCTAAAAAGCCCGTATAACCTGTTAGGCTATTTGTCAGCCCATGTTGGAGTGTCACTTGTGCAACTCTTGGAGTATAAGAGATATTTAAATCCCTGATAGTACCTATAGCAGCATTGTATTGTGTCATTCCTGGACGAAGTAGCTGCGGTACAGAAGCATAAGGAACATTGAACGTTGTTTGACGCCCATCGGCTTCTGTGACTTTAACCTTTAAATCGCCACCATAGCCCGTTGGGTATAAATCATTAATTACGAAAGCCCCAGGCGGCACGGTCGTTTCATAAAGGACTGCCCCACTTTGTTCGATAGTGACGCGTGCGTTGGTCTGTGCAATTCCACGCACCACGGGTGCGTAGCCTCGCTGAGAGTCAGGCAACATTTTATCGATGGTGTTAAGTGCAACACCGCGAAAACCAAATGTGTCGAACAACTCACCTGAAGTAAATGCATCGCCAACAGTTAATCTGGCTTTAAGCGGGGTTATATCATGCTCAACATAATTTCGTATGCTGTTGTAGTCCCTACGATCATTTTTCTGCCAGGTTAAGGACCCGGTGTGACGGAACATCCAACCAGCCAAGTTATAACCGACGTTAGTGCCACCATAAAATGATTGAGACTCTTTGCCATTGGCTACTGATTCATAATAGTTCGTATTGTAGCCTAATAATAGTGCATTGGCTCCGTCGTCCCACTTTGCAGGATCAACAGAGCCGCGAGCCGTTTGCTGCAAGTCGGCCTGAGGTATTTGTATATCAAGGCGCATTTCTGAACTGTCAAAATGAACTTTTGCCGCAGAAGTTAGCTTTCCCAGCTCATAATAGTCATCCGAAGGATTCAACTCATCAAAAGCCTTAGTGTTTAATGCACTCGATTTGATCCCAATTTTATTAAACAAACCTTTATTAATGAGAACCTTTGGTTTCCCTTCGATTAAAATGACGGGGACTGATTCCAGACCAATAAATTTCTCATTGAGATATGTCTCAGCTCGATATTCTCCAGGCTCTAACTGGTTGCCATACTCAAAACGCGCCACATCAATTTCATTACCCGCTGCCTGCATGAGGAAACCAGGGTCAAACACGGCCTTCTCAGAACGACTCCCATCCTGAACCTCTTGGGCGATAACATTATGGGATTGAAGAGAAATAGCCGAGGTGATAGCAACCTTCCAAAAGTTGCCATTTACTTTTTTCACTCTTAAACAATCAATTATTATTATAAATAGATTTCTCATAATTATCACCCGGTCAAAATCCCTATTTCCATGGTAAAGAAATTAAAAATAAAGTTATCAATTTAAATACTTAATGGCTACTGAACCCCATTAATATAAGAATCGGATACCGCCACCCCGCCAAAATCAGTTATCGCCTTATAGGTTAATTTACTACCAATTAAAACCCCGGTAAGTGGAGCACTTTTAAACACTTTACTTCCCCCAGGTGCTAACATTTCACCTTCAGTAGTATTGACTTTTTTCCCATTAACAAGAACTTCCACACCTGCAATATTGACATAATAGGCTGAAGAGTTTTTACCTTGCAATTGCCTATCTTTAGTCAATGACCATTTTACACTCTTCACGGCCTCGCTGGCTCCGTTAGCATCAAGAGAGCTAGGTCTGAAGAATATTTTTATACGTGAACGTATGGCCATCTGAAGCGTATTCTGGCCTGAATTTGCATTCTTAGGTGGTATGTCTAAAATATTCAGAAAATAAACCGATTCTTTATCCTCTGGTAAATTCCCTCCAATATAGCTGATGCGTAACGTTTGACCTTTATTGGGTTCAATTCTGAAAACAGGGGGTACCAAAACAAAAGGCACCTTGATTTTATTTATTGGTATATTAGTATTTCCGTCATCAATCCAGGCCTGTATTAAAGAAGGAAGTTCACCATCATTTTTCAACTGAACTGTTACTTCCCGGTCACCCTGAGGATAAATAACTCTGGTACCAAGCGCAACTACGTTTGCAAAGACAGGATTACATAGGAAAAAAACTGTTATAAGCAACAATATATTAATACGAGAGAATATTTTACTCATAGAATCCACCGGGAAAAATCGCTTTACTATTTTCACATTCAATTAAATAGAAACACAAGAAGTATAAGACTCCTTGTGTTTCTAAAGTATCAAAAAGTAATTACAGGTAGTTGATAGAATAGGTTACTGAAGTATCAACATCACCAGCTTCAACTTTATCGGTAGCAAAGTATTGGGCAGCATAAGTCAATGTGCCATTACCACCACTCAGAGCTACAGTTTTACCTGTAGTCTGGGATGTGTCACCCGCTTTCAATACCTTGCCATCAACATCCATCAGCTGAACCTGAACGTTGGTTGCAGTACCGTTGTTTTTCAGGTTACCGGTAACAGAATCCACGTTAGCACCAGCTTCGAAGAAGGCCAGAACAGAGTTGGCAGTACCGCTACAGTTTTTCAGAATCATATTGAAGTTAGTTGCACCAGCAACCTTGTCTTTCTCTGCAAGCAGGTTAGCAGAGACTTTTGGCAGGTTTACGGTTGCATCTTTATTTCCACCATTAATGCTCACATTACAGGTTGAACTATCAATCAAGCCTTTAAAGGTGATGGTGCCGTCAGCTGCGTTTGCGGTAGAAGCAAAGAAAGTCATAGCAGCGGTCAATGATGCAGCGATAATTGTTTTGTTCATAATTAATACCTTTTCCTTAAAGTTTTAATTTAAATTGGAATATAAATATTCCGGTTTTTAAACGCAGAAAGCGTTTATTACTTGAAGTTTTTTACAGCTACCGCAGTACCTAAAATACCTGCAAGCCCTGCTGTGGCAGCACCAAAGATGGCAGCTACAGCTACAATCCCAGCGACGACTGTCATCCCAATACCAATACCTTGCCCAATATGGGCACTACCGGATGGAGAGCCATCAGGAACAAACCAAGACCCAGGTTCGCTAGGCTTGCTTGTTGAATGTGTTATATTATGAAGAAACCCCATAATATTAGATGGTGACCACCAAGCTGCACCGCTAACCGATTCGACTTCACTTACTCTTAATTCGCGCATTACAATCAACCCCTAATAAAACTCATCACTCAAACTTATTTTCCAAGAAGTGATGACAATACCGTAATGACAGAATTAACTACTGGGAGCATAACACTACCGATGGCCCCAGAAATGGCTTTACCGATAACATCACCATTCAGTGGATTCTTGCCACTAAGGAGGAAGTCGTAGAATTTCTTGGCAGAATCCAAGAAATTAAATGCACCACCAGAAACGCTCATTAATTCTGAGTCTTTAAGCTCTCGCATATTTAACTCTCTAAATCTCCTTGATACACACTATCCATACCAAGGAGATTGAACATGGTGAATTAGACTTTAGGGAAGATACCGGTCTGGTCCATCCATTGCTCAGTTGCTTTATTAACTACATCGATTGTTTTATCCCAATCACTAGTGATACCGTAGAGAGCCCCCTGCACAGCGCCAAATACGCCACCCAGAACAACACCAACTAACGCACTAATAACACCAACACCAAGAATGCCACCAGTACTACCACCTGCAACACCTACTTTCATCATACCTGAAGTTGCCAGACCGAGAGCACCTACTGCAGAGGCAGCAATACGAGAGAAGAAACCTGCACCAGAAACCATTTCGACTTCCATGATGTTAAGTTCACGCATTTTTTAAATCTCCATATTTAATTTTTTAATTAACAATCTATTACTACACAAGTCGCTTTATGAAAAAGCTATCTTAGATTAAAACCTGAAGCAGTTGTAATCCATGACCGCTATTATATGTGAATTTATCATAAGGCATATCAGTAAAAATCCATACCATCGGTCATTTAGCTAGAGAATTATCCATAAATAACTCATGATTTTTATCATAAATCAACTCACTAACCTTCCCCCCATTTAATAGTAAAACGCGATCCGCACTACGAATGGTTTCTGGCCTATGCGCAATAATCACTCGCGTTATTGGCATTGCTTTAATTGCCTTATTTATAAGCTTTTCTCGTTCGACATCAAGATGGCTTGAAGCTTCATCAAGAACTAACAAATCGGGTTGTCTATAAAGAGCCCTGGCTAGCAATACCCGTTGATTTTGGCCACCAGATAAGGATGATCCCATATCACCGACAAGGCTCTGATATGCCATTGGCATAGCCATAATGTCCTCATGGATTTGAGCTAATTGTGCAACTTTTTCAATCAAGGCCTGATCTGGTTTAGTATCAAAGAAACAAATGTTGTCAGCAATAGAGCCAGCAAAGAGTATGTCATCTTGCATAACGCAACCAATACGCTCTCTATGCAGTTGCATACCTTGTTTGCGAATATCTATGCCGTCGACCTCGATACTACCAGCCTCTGGTTTTAATAAACCCAGCAGCAACTTGGCCAACGTGGTTTTCCCTTGTCCCGATGGCCCAATAATAGCGACCGATTCACCCGGATTTATCGTGAAGGAACACTCATCAATCACCAAAGGTTCAGTTTCCGCATAACGGAAGCTCAATGCTTTAATATCAAGCCCAGGCCCAGGTGATTCACCATCTCGCGCAGGTACCGCGATTGTCGCTTCCATATCTTCCTCTTTATCGGTTAGTACAATGTCAGCCAATCGCTCACCATGTAGACGAAGCATTCTAAAGTCGATGAGGGCATCGATTAACCCTGATGCGCGGCCGATGAATTGATCGGCAAAACTGACAAATGCGGTTAACATCCCAACAGAGAAATTGCCATCAAGAACTTCTCTGGCGGCTAGCCAGATTAAAACGACCCTCCCGATCCCACTGATAATCCCCTGAAGGGCACTAAAACCAATAGATAAACGTTGAATTACAATCCCTTTGTTCGTCGTTTCAACGACGGCGTTTGCATAGGATGTTAAACGGACCTCTTGCTTATTATTAAGTTTTACAGCTTGTACACCGCGAAGAGATTCAAGCAATATTGATTGTGCCCGTGCAGCTGTAATAATTTGATCTTCATTTGCCTGTCGGAACGGACGAAATGACACTAGGCGAATGATTGCATAAGCCACAAAAAGCCCTATAACAATCCACGTTAATGTCGTGTTATAAACAAACAACAGTGCTAGCGTGGCGAAAGCCATGATGCCATCAAGTATGGTACTGATAAATCGACTCGTTAAGGTGCTTTGAATCGTACCAATTGACCCAAACCTGGAAACGATGTCTCCCACATGGCGTGTTTCGAAATACGCCATCGGCAAACCTAATAAACGAGAGAAAACGTTGGCAGTCCATTGAACACTGAGTAAACTCGAAAACCATGTCGTTACCCAGGAGCGTATGACAGAGATTGCGGTCTGCATAACGACTACGCATATGAATCCGATTCCCAACAGAGTCAGTAAATCACGGTCTGCGGAAACCAGGACCTGATCCATGACCCATTGCATATAGAATGGCCCAAGGATTGCGAAGAGTTCCATCGCCACAGATAAAATAAAGATTTGGGCAAAAGCAGAGCGGATGCCAATTACGCTACCAATCAGCGTAAGCATGGATACCGTCTGTTTTTCTTCGATCTTCTTAAAGTTTGCTGTGGGCATTAACTCAAGCGCAACCCCAGTGAAGCATCGGGATACTTCATCCATTGGTACATCACGGACCCCGCGAGCAGGATCGTGAATAGTGATCTTATTTTTTGATACACTTTTTAATACAACAAAGTGGTTTAACTCCCAGTGTAAAATACAAGGTCGGCGTAATTTGACTAATTCGTCCATCTCAAGTCGTAATGCGCGTCCCGCCAGCCCTAGTTGATGTGCTACCAACATCACATCGGCCAACGTTGCGCCTTTTAATGACGTTGAAAAACGTCTACGCAGTGTGACCAAATCTATCGAATGTCCGAAGTAGTTGGAAATCATCCCTATGCAGGCCAGCCCGCACTCGGTGGCCTGGGTCTGTTGCATCATAGGCAAACGCCTACCCCAGCCAAAATTTAGCGCATTTAAAAAACTCATTCCTAGTGTTCCTTTAAAAACTGAAAGTATTACTTCTATCTTCAACTCTATGAAGCAGAGCGTCGCCCTAATGCGTAAAGTGGTTCCAGAACCCATTCAATTAGTCGACGATTATCAATCAGGAAGTCAGCCTCAAGTGCAATACCTGGTTTAAGATGCTCTGTTTTTCCGTAGACAAGAATATCTTGCTTATCCAAATCGACGACTACGCGATAATGTTGTTCACGAACATCATTATTCCCAGTCAACGTAGCCACTTCCTGAGGAGACAGGGCCGTACGGGATACCTCAGCCACACGACCATACTGCTGGCCGAACTTTTGATAAGGATATGCCTGGTAACGCAATACAACTCTCTGACCTGTTTGGATAAATCCGATTGATCGGCTACTGACCATCATTCTCGCCTGTAACTTGCCATTTTCTGGCAATAGGGAAACGACGGATTGCCCGGCATTGACAATTTGCCCCTGCTTGGTAAGAACTGCGCCAACAACACTATCTTGTGGGGCCTGTAAAACAACGGAGCGACGCGATTCGTTTTCCGCCAACTGCTGATCTATGTTCGATAACTTGCTTTGCATATCATGCTGCTGATTCAATGCATTAAGCGGTTGTTCGCGTAACTGCTGAGATGTCTGAGCAATCTGTTGCTGCAAATCCAACTGCTGCCGGGTAGTCTCCTGGAGACGAGTGTCCGTATCCAACAAATTGGTTTCCTGCTGCTCCACTTGCGTGTTAGAGGCGTAACCTTCCTTTTGCATCTGCTGTATTTTATCGAGCTGAACACGTGCAAGTTCTATCTGCCTTATACGCTGTTTTCGTTGCATCTCGGTTTGCTTAAGCTGAGATTGCAAAAGTGCTAAGCGCTCTTTAAGGCCTAGTATCGCTTCCTTATTGAGCGTATCCAATGCAGTAAGGTCGGCTTGCAATCGGCTTCGTTGCATTTCCAATTGGTCAGCAACCATGTGGCGCGTCCGTCCAAGGGAAGTGGCAACTTCGGAGGATATCTCCATTAAAGGCTGTCCTTTATGAACGCTCTCACCCTCAGTGACCGATAAGTTAACAACCGTTCCCGATACAGGTGGAGAGACAGTAAGTATTCCTCCTATCGGGAGTAACTCCCCCACGGCAGTTTCTCGTTTTGTATAACTTCCAAAAACGAAAAAAAGTGCTATTGAGACGGTAATCAAAGCCACAATGCTAATGACAAGCCAGCGATACGGCGGGCAGTAGAGCGCCACAGACCCAATCATTTTTGTCTTATTAGATTCCAGCGCTTCCTTTCTGAATAATGACTCACTCATTACAATCCATCCATTTTTTGTGTGTTGCCAGCATCATTAATATAATCTAAACAGTCAAAGTCAGACAGTTATTCATAATTGAGCCTCCCGGAAACATGGGATAGCTCCAATATAGATGTTAAGTATTTAAATCTAGCCTCTGATATAGCTCTAAGTGATTCATAATAATTTTGTTGAGCGGTTAGTTCATCTACAATAGTGCGCAGGCCTAATTCGTGGCCATACTGTGTCGAATTAACTTTATTCTTGGCAGAAATAGCGGCCTTCTGCTGTGCTCGCAACAATGCTAAGCCATTAGTGATCCCTAAATAAGCCGACCGTGCATCTTGCTTTACCTTTCGTTGGGTATCTTGCAGGTTATTTTTGGCTTGTTCTCGTCGATATAATGCTTCCCTAGATTGAGATAATTGCCCCCCCCCTTGGAAAATTGGCATTGACACATTAATCCCTATCATTGAGTTACGTGTCTTAGAGGTTGTACCAAAAACCTCATCCAACTCATTTTCCCCTTCACCACGGCTCCAGTTTCCTCCATATGATCCCTGTAAGGAGACAACAGGCAGATGAGCACTCCTTGCCGCGAGTACATCTGTATCAGCCTTTTTCAGCTGAAACTGAGCAGTCCGAACATCTAAGTTATTTTTTACTGCCTCATCCATTACAACTTTAAGATCGGTTGGAATGTTCGTTCTAACACATGAGGAATTAATCGGGCTTATTTCATCTGCACTGAGGCCAGTCAAACGCTGATAGAGACCATTTGCAACTTCAAGGTCGTTATGATTAGCAATTTCTTTAGCCGAGGCTGCATCATAATTAGCCTGTGCTTCATCGACGTCAGTACGTGTACTGTCACCTAGGCGCAGGGCTGCTTTAGCTTGACCTAACTGCTTTCCAAAAGCCTGTGAAGCAGCACGTGTCGCTTGGAGCACTTCTCGCTGATATAGAACCTGGAAAAAAGCATCTGAAACATCGACAATCAGTTTTTGTTGTGCTGCATAAAACTCAACGTCAGCCATATCAGCAATGACCATTCCTTGCTTTAATGCTGCAATTCTAGACATGTCAAACAAAGGTTGTGTAATGTTAAGCCCATAACTATGACGTTTGACTTCCGCACCATATGAAGCATGGGGTTGGTCTTGTTTAGTATAGCTTGATTCGACGCCAATACTGGGTAATAACCCAGCAACGCCTTGGTCAAATTTTTCATTACCTGCTTCTTTAGAGAAACGGGCTGCATTAATCCCTGCGTCGTAAGTGGATGCCGCATTTACAGCCTCTTGCAAGGTTGTAGCATAAGCATGTCCTATAGATGAAAGCAGTAACAACGCGATGATAGATTTATAAGAATTTTCAAACATCTTCATACTCACTAATAATTAATAAATATTAAATCAAACCGTTCTCATACGCGTATCGGATGAGATCAGTATTGGTAGATATACCTAACCGACGCATCGCGTTGTATTTTTGGGTTGAAATAGTGCTTATACTTCTATTCTGACGTTCGGCAATTGATGCGAGCGTATAACCAGAAGAGAATAGTCGAATAACCTCAAGCTCCCTGGGTGTTAGCACCGGTTTTTTTTTAAGAAAGCAATCTTTCGGTCGAAGCATCTCATAAGCACTCGATGATAAAAATTTCTCATTATATTTCATTACATGGTCGCATGCCCTGATAATTTCTTCGATGCTATCAGCTTTGCTGACAATGGCATCAACCCCATAGTCCAAAGCTTTGCTAAGGATTGCGGAGTTCCTTTGAGAGGTCAAAAGGATCAACTTCACCTTTGGTGCTGCTGCATGGATCATCTTTATTTTTGAGAATCCATCTAACATCGCTTCATTGTGTTCTGATGCAAAATCAGTGATCGCGATATCAGTCGGGGCTTGTGACAACCTGGTTAACAAGTCTTTTCCAGCACTTGATTTATACAGTAATTCATATGCATCCTGCTGTGAAAATATTGCCGACAAGGAGTTCAATACATGTGGGTGGTCGTCGGATACGGCAACTGTTTTCTTTCTCATATACATCAAACTCTCATCATAAAAAATGATTATTAACATACAAATGAGTAGTTAATTTCCCTAAGTTACATACTGTTAAATTCTTCTTGAGATAGTTGCAAAGAAAAGCAAATACCAGGAATTATCTTACGAATCAAAATCTACAGCACTCATACTAAGTTAAAAAAATGATTTCTCGCATTAAGGAATAGTTAAGATTGTTAAGATTGTTAAAATCAAGTTTTTTAGTTCAAATTATGAGCCATATCTGCGTTCCTGCACAGATTTTTGTACACTTATACTTATGCGTTCCTGCTCAACTCTCCGCGGTTAATCGCCCATACATACCTATTTCCGACAAGCACCAACCTAGCCTAACAAGCTGATTATAATAATCATTTAAAGGTTTTACTGTCGGGTGATGAGGTAATGACTTCAATGGGTATGCACATACGTTTCGATTAAGGCCCCGAGGTGCCCCCCAATCGTTTTGCGAGTAAATCGCATAATGCGAGTTCTTAACGCCTGTTTGTTACATTTAATACGCCAGGTGAAATTTTCCGGTTAAATATTTATCCTTTAATACATCCCAGCTATAGTTGCCTCAGTCGTCGCGGTTATCATCCCGGCAGTGAAAGGCCATCGCATCACCAATAACTCGCGATAAGTCTCATCCCGAAAGGGTAGACCAAGTACACCACCGGTTCTATTTTTTTCAGCATACCAGAGCCAGTGCTTGAGAGTCCTGTTGCCGACAAAGTTCCACTGTTCATAAAGTTCGCAGTAACCACCACATCTACATGCGCAACTAAGCATCCTGTTGAAGTGGAGATGCACATATTCTGAACACTATCAGCAAAATTTTGGCTATCTGCGTTCAGAGTGAAATTCTGAGTTGCCAACGATCAAAGCCAATACACAATTCAATATCCCAGGATAAAAAATTGGTTCTGATTGGCAGAAAAGGAGCGGCGTAAAGATTCATATCGAAATCGCAGGAAATGAAAATCATGTCCCCCACGGGGACTTTCTTGTACAGCAGGCAGTGTGGAAAATATCAACAAAAAGATAAAATAACATTTTATCAACCAGTTATGTAAAAAGCACCACGTAAACTTTGTTAAAGCATGATTTTTCCTATTCCTATAGAGCTTATAATGGCTTTTTTATGATTTTAAAACCATATTAACTTAACCATAATTGCCCCATGTCAACTGGTGATGACATTTACTTGTAATTCAAAAGTCATTACTTTGATGGAATCACTTAGTTTGGTTACTAAAGATAATCAAAATAGCTTTACCCAGTTGATAGAAATTTAAATACATTATGCAACCTATAAATGGAGTTTTATTATGCGTGAACTGAATATTATGGAAGTTGAAAGCGTTTCTGGTGCTGGTTTCTTTAGCCGTTTAAGTGCATCCGTTCTTGGTGGCATTACAGGACTCGTATATGGCGCGAGTACCTCAAACAGTAATTCTATTACTGGTGCTATCAAAATGGTTATTGGCGGAGTGACTGGTGCCCTAAATGGCGCTATCTCCGGTTTTGTTAATGGCTGGGACCAAACACTTGATAAAAGCTGTATTGACCTTGGCCCACAGGGCTGCATTGACCTTACCAATAACCGCTAAAGTTCAATGAAAATCCAGCTTAAACACGTTGAAAGTTATCTTTAATAATTTTCAACGTGTTGATAGCGATAAGTATCGTGGCCAATTTTATTGGCCACGATTTTAGCCATACTTCCGTACCATACCTCCGTAAAAGTACAGTAGCAGACTTTTCTCTCCTAGTTATCGTAAGTGTGCACTTGGCAGTTTTATCTAAATCATGTATAATGATAAGAATAATCTGATGGGATTTAAAGATGCATTACGAGATTGATGAAAGAGTTGGTTTTGACTCAGTGAGCGGATTACTCTGGCTCATTAGCACACCGGACAATCGTGTAACGTTGCCCAGGTTTGCATCTCAATTGTTGGAAATATTGATAATGAAGAATGATCAGTCACTTAGTAGAGAGCATCTGTTGGATATCATATGGCATAATAATGGTCTATCTGCATCGAGTAACAATCTCAATAATTACATCTCTATTATTCGTCGCTCTCTTTCATCTATCGGATTGGATAATATAATCATTACCATCCCTAAGTATGGATTTAGCTTTCATGCAAAAAATATTTCCAAAGTGGAAAATAAACTTACTCTTCTAGATGAAGAATTTTTAGACACAAAAATAAATCAAGAAGAATGCGAACCTCGTTATATTGAAGCGACATTAGAAAAAGATAAAAGCAAAAGTATCGTGGTTAAGCTGAAATGGGTTTCGATCTTCTCATGTTTGGCAATATTATTGTTAATTATATTGTACGCACGTTTTTCATATTATTCAAGCATGCCCAAGTCTGCAATGGACAAATATCAAGGTAAATATGAAAATTGTGATATCTATGTAATCTGGAACGGGCAACATGGTTTTTATTCAATGGATAAGATATCTATTGAAATAAAAGATCTCATTAACAAAAAAATAATAAACTGCAAACTGAAATCAACGGTTTATGTTTATAAAAGTGCTATATCTGACGGACTCACCTTTGCTTCACATAGGGTGATGGTTTCACAATGTCCAAATGATAAGCAAGCTATATGCAGAAATATTCATAAAGATATTATAAGTGACAACTGACATTACTGGTTCACTACCAAAGTTGAATTTAACATGTGACCATTAATATAAAAATCACTCATGGATTTCTCAGTGCGTTGATAAAAAATAATTTAACTAAATTATACAATGGCATCACAATCACAACCTAATTATTTACTCACCCGACCTTGGACGGTATGCAGTTCTTTACAACTTTATATTATTAACAGTTGATGTCGCACCTAAAACGGAACTTTGTAATTGGCAATGGAGATTTTTGTGTTATTAAGACGATTATCGCTTCGTATCAAAATAATTCACACTGTTTTTTTTCTTTTTATCCTATCAGTAATACTTGCATTAAATAACTTTAATGCAAGTGAAAAAATAAATTGCGATTCAAGCTTTATTGTTTATAAAGATGATGTATACATAAAACTATTCATTAAATACTACATGTTTAATGATGATGGCATTATTAATCTAAATGGCAGCATGTTCAAATCGGATAAATTTATAAATGATATAAATTTGAAAGTTAGCTTTGATTACACAAGAAAAGGAAATAACTTTTATTTACATTCTACAAACATACAGTCATCATTACCTAACGACCTTGACTCAGATACAATTAAAAATTACTTACCTCTATTTTACCTAAAGAGTAATATTAGCTGGTCAATTGTAATATTGAAACAAAAAGCTGATTATTTCGTATTTTTTTCTAATAGTACCCCATCATTTTTATGTTTTAATAGCAGTTAATTTCAAGCATAATTTCTTTCTATAAAATTATTATACTTTATTTCCAGATAATTAATGAACATCGCAACGTGACTGCACTTTATACCAACTTTCATCTAGATAAGTAGAGTTGCAGGCATAAATCATCTTTTGAAAACAGGGTTGAAAAAGTCCAATGGTGATACTTATGTTCCCCGGTAAGTGGGTGATCATCGGAGCGTTCACAGCTCGCTGTAACGTGGAAGAGTTAGGTGATTAAACCATTTCACAGATTTTTTAACTAGCCGCCATTTTTGTAAAATCTCATGAACACAATGTGTTGAATAGTCATGAATCAAACGTCTTTCTGCTTTAATATATAATAATATCAACAAGTTAGATTTATTTTGCGTAAATGACATTTATTAGGTAAAGACTATTCCAATTTTCTTTTTGCAATATATAATACCAGGAATAATCTTGCAAACCTCATAACTCAGGAAAAACCATGATTAAGATTGGTCTAAAAGTCGTCTATCTTTCAGCACCTGTCATTACACTTGTCATTGGCATTTTCGCTCTTTTTCTCTTTCAAAATAAATCAACATTTTCTTGTGATAGCGATGTGTCATATTTTGAAAATGAACAATTAAAACGTAATTTACAGCTATCATTATATTTATTTAATGATAAAACAGGATCATTAGATTTATATGGGTATGTTAATGATAAAGATAAAAAAACCACAACTAAAATAGCACGTAGATTAAACTTTAAATACATAAATCAAAATGGCACATTTTTCATGGAACATATCAGCACTGATAAATATAACAATGACAACACAGATCCAGGAAAATTACCTGAATTCATTAGTAGCTCAAAACAGATTATCCATATAGAAAGATTAAACTCAACCGATTATTTGATATATGATAAAGCATCACCAGCGTTTGTTTGTAGAAAGTCTCCCTCTAACTAATTCCAGGTGGCAACTTTATTATTTTTTTTACTGAGTCCTGGAAAAATCATATTAACTGGGTGGTTTAAACTCCTGTCTTCACACACTGCCGTGGCTTTGTTGAATAAATCGAACTTCTGACTGCAATCAGGATCAGATCACCATGTTCCTGAGTCTGTGGCGATATCTCGTGGCAAAAAAAAATTTGAAATCAAAAACTGGGCGGCCAACAATAAGGCTCTCGTCAATCGTGGTTCGCTGACATTTTGGCTTGATGAATAGGCCATCCAGGCTTGGTACGATGAGCCAAAAACCTCTTCGCGTGGTCGTCCGCAACGTTATTCTGAGCTGGCTATTTCCACCGTACTGATGCTCAAACGCGTCTTTCGCCTCACGCCAGGTGCAGCTCAGGGCTTCATTGATTCCATTTTTACGTTAATGAAGCTTTCACTTTGCTGCCCAGATTATTCCTGCGTCAGCAGGCGAGCCAAGTCCGTGAGCATACCTTTCAAAAACCCCACGCGCGGTGAGATTGCTCATCTGGTTACCGATTCAAGCGGCTTAAAAGTCTTCGGTGAAGGCGAGTGGAAGGTGAAAAAACATGGTCAGGAAAAGCTCCGCGTCTGGCGAAAACTGCACCTGGCTGTGAACGCCGATACTCACGAAGTTATTGTCTGGCGCAGACAGAACACCCTGTGTTTTATCAGGATGAAGTCGATATCAACCTGAATCATAGAATAGGTGCGGACCGCAGCAGAAGCATATCGCCACGCCGGGACAGAACCAAAAGCATTATCTGGCAGGTGCACTACATTCGGATAAGATTATCTGTCCAAGAGTCGGATGCGTTAGAAGCGCATGTCCAGTTCGATGAGCGGCGTGTGGAAACAGGATTTATGGTCGGTACAGTAAGGCACAGTCAATCGAAAGAGGCGGCAACAGATATGCCTGACCTAAAAAATTGCCGCACCACATCTCGACTCTACCGGTTATTTTCACTAGTATTTCCGACTGAAACGACTGCTGTATAAATCCATAGGGCTAAATACAAGCACCTAATAGTAGATTACTGGGGTAAACTCAATCAATTTTGAGCATAATGCTCAATCGCCAAACATCACAAACCCTCACCGCAGGACTGACTAATGCTGATCATACCTCCCCCGTAATTATTGAATCCTCCGCACAGATGCTTGCCTGATAACACATATCAACTTTGATTTCATATCCCATCTGGAATAATGCCTTAGTTGACATTATTTTTATCCACCGAAAGGCATTGAAGGCTAAAAATGACAAAAAAATATGCAACGGTGGAAACCAACAACGCCAGCATCCCTACTGACGCTGTTAGCCTTGTGAAACCGGTAACTACGTTGCTGGTAGTTTCGGCCTCCCATGGCACATTTCTAGGCTATCTAGGTAATCGACGTACCACTGCATCATCTCCCGCCAGCCGTAGAGGTACTAGGCGTGGTTATAAGCACCCCGAATACTATTTTTGTCCACATACGCCAACTGGAGCTCAATCCAAGAAGTGTTAAAGCTTTTTTCATGCGGGATGGTACTCATCACGCAGAGGAAACCATGGTCAATCACCGCCTAAGCTTGGCAAAATCAAACGGACTCACCCCCTTCTCCCTATTAGCATCCAAGAAATCCGCCCACCACTGGAGCATCAACTTGCGCTCATCCAGATGCTCAGCCTTATGGATATAGGCTGCTCGCACAGAGTTACGTTCCATATGACTCATCTGCCGCTCAACAGCATCCTTCGACCATAAACCCGACTCGATCAATGAACTACAGGCCATGGTTCTGAAGCCGTGGCCGCATACTTCAACCTTAGTGTCGTACCCCATTACCCGTAGTGATTTGTTCACCGTATTTTCACTCATTGGCTTACGCGAGTCATGATCGCCAATAAAGATCAGTTCATGACTGCCGCTGAACTCTTGTATTTGCTTCAAAATGCTCAACGCTTGTCGAGAAAGCGGCACCAGATGCTTAGAGCCACGGTGAGAGTGTTTTACCCCTTCGATCGGTTCACGCTCAGGGGGAATAGTCCACATGGCGGTCTCAAAATCGATCTCTGACCAACGGGCAAATCGCAGTTCGCTAGAGCGGATAAAAATCAATAGCGTCAACTCTACCGCTAGGCGCGTTAATGGTCTGCCGGTGTAGTTATCAATTCTTTGAAGCAGTTCTGGAGTTCGCTTCAATTCCAGCGCCGGACGATGTTGCCGGTTGCTGGATGCAACAGCACCTGCCATTTCCTGTGCCGGGTTATAATCAATCAGACCACTCTGTACGGCGTAGCGCATTATCGCAGTCGAGCGCTGTTGAAGGCGTGATGCCACTTCAAGGCGCCCAGATAGTTCTACGACTTTGATCGGGGCTAACAGGTCACGGGTTTTAAGCTCAGCAATATTGCGTTTGCCGATAGTGGGGAAGAGATTATCTTCCAAACTTTTCAACACGCGCTTGCTGTGCTCTTCCGACCACTTCTGATTGGTGGCATGCCACTCAATAGCAACCTCTTCAAAAGTACGAGCCTCATTCTGCTCGACCTTATCAGTTTTCTTTTTATCGCTAGGATCGACGCCGTTCACTATCTGCCTGCGGGCTTCATCACGACGGGCCCTAGCATCAGCAAGAGACACATCAGGATAAACCCCTAAAGCCAGCATCTTTTGTTTCCCGCCAAAGCGGTATTGTAGACGCCAGTATTTTGAACCATTTGGGTGGACGAGAAGATGCATACCATTGCCATCAGTCAGCTTATATTGCTTATCCGTTGGCTTTGCTGTTCTGACTTTGATATCTGTTAGAGCCATGCTTATCCCCTCCCTGTTGGTACAAGCATTATCGAACCGGAAATACCATCATCTATACCAACATGTGTTGGTGGATGTACGTTGACGTCGGTTGACCTTGAGAGAGTTAATATAGCGAGAAAGGTAGGTAAATGCTGGATTTTAGGCATAAAAAAAGACCTCAGTTGAGGTCTATTTACATACTAATGGTGCGAAGGCCGGACTCGCATATATCAATCAACCAACTGATTTCAATGTTATTTATTTATAGCACTAGATTTTTGTACCCGCAATTGTACCCACAAACAAAAATCCGTACAAAAATCAGACACTGCCAGCGGGTACAAAGCCATATCAGTACAACACCAATATGGCAGCCAAGACAAGGGCTAAGCAGGTAAGAATGTTTTCTTAAGAGGAACCAAAAGTTTGGTCTCAATATCAACTTGCTCGTAGTTCTCAATAAGCGTCCGGACAAGGTCGTCAAGCGTCCAGAGAGTCAGAGGTATTGTCGAACGATCGGCCTCATAACGAGAATCTTTGGTAAACCCACCTGTACTGACGTAAAGCCCACGATCGTCTTTATGGCGACCACCAATGAAGCTGCGAATCTGCTGACTCCCCATCTGTCCTTTACGATGTTTTACTTCAACGACAATACGTGGATTCTCAAACCCAAAACCATCAGGTGAAGCGATAATATCTTTCCCACGATCAGGCCCCACAGGAGAGACCTGCGTTTTATATCCCATACTGCGTAAAACGCCAGCAACAAGATGCTCCATTTCCTTCGGATCGAGTGCATTGACTCTATCCTTGATACCTTCACGCGCCTGCGTTTCTATATCACGGAGTGGATCAGAAATAGCTTCATCTTCATCCATTGTGGTTGGATTCTGAGTAACGACGTCAATGGCGGGTTTTTTATCCAGTAAAAGCTCTTCTAAAGCATACTCAGGAAGTTGGAAAACAGTTAACGTGGAGCCCAATGTATTTTTGGTAGCAGCAGACAATCTGTCACGGTCAATTTCTTCACCGTTCCATTTTACCTGACGAGCAATCCCCATACCTTCTTCAACCCATTCAGGATGGTACTGGAAGTCAGATATGACTTTACCTAATAGGTAAGTACGGTTCGCAGGGGAATAAGTAATTACCCAGTCATTCTTCTGGATCTCATTCACAAAACGCCAGACTTGAGATGCGCCCGAACGGGCAGTCCCCAGCTTGGATAACGGATCGGCTTCCTGATATAACGCGAGTAGCTGCGCTCGGGACAAACCAGGTTTAACCAAAGGAGCCAGCTGCGACCAACCAATACCTACAATTTGTCTATCGCGAAAGTCATCATAGAGCTTGCCGCCATCGCCGCGAATCATCCACATTCTGTTACCCATACTCGTCCCTTCAAGAAGAAAAGAAATTAAGCCGGATCATATGCTTGTTATCCAAAGGCGTCAAAACTCTCCGCAACTATTGCGCTAGCATTCCCGGATAGTGTTTAGCAATGATGTCGTTCATCCTCTCAACCAACTCCTGGCGTTTGAAGGTCAAGTGCGCCGTCCCCTTCTGAAAGTAACGGATACTAAAGAACTCATCTTCGTAAACTTCCTTCGCAGGGTTATCACGAATATGCTCCATCAACCGGATAGAGATATCGCCACGATTGTCAGGGATAGGTTTACCATCCAGCAGAAACACCATTCTCTCCAGGTCAGCCAGTTGGTCTCGCCGCCAGCCCCAGTTAAGACTGAATCCCCAGCGGTTATGCTTCACCAGGTTGTTAATGATGATCTTCTTACCGAACCTGCAGGGACTATTAGTTTTATAATCCCATGACAACCCTCTGAAAACATTGATGATCCCACGCTCAAATACATCTATTTTATTCAGATGCAACTGCTCAAAGGTACTGAGGATATTCGCCTCGCTGATTGCAGGAAGCTCCCCCTCCTCTAGGTTCTTATGCCACTGATCGCGAGCCTGAGCATCCATCAAGGCCATCATGCCAGACTTCAACATTAAATCGCGCCAGATACTGCGATCGATATTGCGGGTGATCGCAGGCATCGCTTTATCAGCCTTTTCTGTAAGCCAACTGTCGTAGCGGTGTCCAGCCTTCATCGCCCAGTCTTGCGCTGTACCACCGCCGATTTCTGAGGTTAACCGGGAAATAGCATCAAGCTGCTCGATGATTTGTGTAATCTGCATCAGTGCAGAATCGCGAGCAGTGACAATGCGTTCGATACTGGTCGCAAGGATGAGTTCATTGTGTTCCGTCAACACGTCGGGTTCTGTTTGCATCGCTAATCGTCCATAAAAGCAAACACGCCTGCCGGGAGTGGCAGGCGCATTATGCGATGAATAAAAAGAGTGGAAAGTGCAGAGATAAAAATCAGGAATGAGGCTCGAAAAATTTACGTATTCATCAGCCCGGTAGCACGTCTTGCTCTGAGAATATCGGTAGCAGTTAGGAATGGTGTCTGCTCCTGCCAGGTGAATCCCTTACGGTCAGTGCGAACCAGTTCATAGCGTTCCACCAGGAAATTCACCGCATCAGCAAGTGTAATGCCAGATTCAATATGTTCCTGAATAGCCGCGTCATCATGGAATGGCGTGTCGTTAAGCGTCAGGCCGTAATGGTGATCCAGCAGATACGTTAAAAGTTGCTGCCAGACCTGTACGGGCGACAGGCGTGACGCAACCGGCACAGTGGCCGGTACAGATGAAATGTGCATGAGTTGAGTCCTGATAATAGAAGAAGAGAGAAGGTGTTACTGGGTTGGATAAATAGAAATGTAAACGTAGCCGCAGCTACCACGGGTATCAGCTATGCAGGTTAAACTCGTAAGCTGAATGGTCACCTGATGTTGCTGGTGTGGATTTAGCTCACCGGAATGCAGCATTGCTTCCAGCAGATCTATAAACAGCGGGAAAACCTGATCCAGTTTCTGTAATTGCTCCGGGCTAAAACTCCCCGTCAACCCAGCCCTGTCAGCCAGGTAATGCAGCCGGTTACCTTCCTGAACCAATCTTGCGCCAAATTGTGGGGTGATATCGCTTTGTAACCCCCATTCATGAGGTGGTGTTAATGGCATGAAAACCTCCGTTTAAAGCAAACCCTGCTCAGCAAAAGAAACCACTTCATTCCCAACCACAAGATGATCCAGCACTCGCACTTCGACCAGTGCCAACGCTTTTACGATCCGCTGAGTAACATGTTTGTCCTGCTGGCTGATTTCTGTCGTACCTGACGGATGGTTGTGTGCCAGGATTACTGCAGCGGCGTTGTGGCGCAGAGCCGCTTTCACCAGCTCACGGGGATGTACTTCGGTATGGCTGATGGAGCCCGTAAACAACGCTTCGTGCCCCAGCAGGCAATGTTGGTTATCAAGGTACATCACGAGAAATACCTCCCGCTCTTGGCGAGCCAACTGTAATTGCACCCAGCTTTTAGCAACGCTGGTGGCAGTAAACTGTTCACCCGGCTGGCGCTGATATTTCTCCAGCAGGCGCAGGGCTCGCCGGAAAACGCGCTGCTCGTTTGCCGGGAATACCGGGGATAGATGAAGTGCAGACATATCAGCTCCTTAAAACACAAAGCCCCGCCGGTTTATCGACAGGGCTTGAAGGGAATGAGAGTAAAAGATTCATGAAACAAGCTGCAGCATATTCTCGGCCATAACCCAAAGGGCTCGGTTAAGCTTCACATCACCGTCGATACCTTTTACAGCACGGGTGTGGGCACGTTTGCCTTTGGTCGTTCTCCCCGACAGCCCGCCTTTAATCAGGTTTTCCTGAATACGCTGGTAAGTGGTCCACAGGTCATTGTTTTCGTCCTGCCAGCGGCGCGGGGAAAGGATCTGTGATTCCGTCACCGGCTGATGCTCTTCACCAAAGCGATAGGTTAATGCCGCTTTTGCCATTGCCAGTTGGGCCGGTGGCGGTAACAGCAGCGACTGCATGGCATCGCGTTTCTCTTCCACTCGGTCAAATATCCCCAGTACTTCGTAAGCCCCTTCAATGACTTTCTCCACCACATTGCCTTTATGCGGTACGCGCACCTCACCAAAACTCTCACCGCAAATCAGTCCATTTTGACAAACCGATCTAAATAGCCCCGGCAGCATCTGGTATGAGCTGGAGCCGTCATGGCTGTTAAGCAGAATAATTTCTGGCACTTGCTTGCCGGTGATTTGGCCTTCGCGGCGCAGGCGCAGCATGTGTTTGGTGTGTTCACGCTTGCTCTGGTCCCGCACACGGGTCTGACAGGCAAAGAACGGCTGGAAGCCTTCACGCTGCAGGTTATCGAGCAGGGTAATGGTCGGGATGTAGGTGTATCGGTTGCTGCGAGATTCATGCTTTTCTTCACTAAAGACACTCGGTACGTAATGCGCCAGTTCATCACGGGTTAGTGGGCGGTCGCGGCGAACAAGATTGACCGCACCAAAGCGGCTGGCTAATCGGGTCATGGTTAGTTCCTTATTCAGAGATTAAAAACGAAAAGGCCATGCTTCCCGAAGGAGGCATGGCCTGATTTTTAGCGAGAGGATTGTGTTAAGTTAAGGTTTGGCAGATGCAAATCTAAGCCAGTTATGATGCCTTATTCCCGGCAACCGATACTGACAGTGGCTGGTAATACTGTGGATCGAATATAGACAGCGGCAGGTCAACCTGATAACCGTTACGCTCTTCTGTTGCCTTCATGATTTCGACTGAACTGACGTTTTCCACGCATTCGTTTTCCAGTGATGCTTCCTGATCGCGCGTGGCATCGCTGTCACCAAACGCGGCTACCTCCATATTCCCCATCGCCAATGTGTTGCCACTTTTGTCTTTCAGACGCAAGGAAAGGGTCAGCGGGCCGAAGCCCTCGCCGCTGCCGCCGTTATCCAGACGGAACTGGTAGACGCAAACATTGCCTGGCACCCAGACCGTATCCGTGTTGCGGATACTGATATAGCGTTGTTCATTGGCCTGCGCCTGTGCCAGCAAACTCAGAGTCAGGATTGCAACTGAGGTCATGCCTTTCAGCTTCTTATTCATGGATTTTTCTCCTGGTTCTCCGGCAGATAGAGTTTTCCCATTTCCTTGCCATCATGCGAATACACCACCGATTTTTCGCCAGTGTAGCTGTCGGTCTCAATCCGGAAACTCAGGGTGATGTTATCTGCCAGGCACAGGGCAGCCATCAGCGGCTGCACCGTTTTCTGCTGCATATCAGCAATGTAGTAATAATTACCTGACTTACAGTCCTCCGGTGACTGATGGGTTTTCAACACTGTGTATTGCGGTGTGCCAAAGGCATCCTTTTTCACCCACTCCTGAGCAATATCGGATTGATGCGATACAACCTTGCTGAATGGTGGTGGGGTGAGGTCCTTAAATTTAGCTATCGCTTTCACGCCAGCATCTTCTTTACTGTCGCAGCCAGAGACACTCATGGCACCGATAACTGCCAGAATGGTAAGCATATGCGGGTACAATTTCTTCATAGCGCTTATTCCCTGTTTTTAGTTTTGCTTCCATTGCGTCAGCAATTGCCGGTGCGGCGACATAGTTCAGCCAGACTCTGTTGGGCTACCCATTGCTGCAGTTTTTGATCTGATGCAGAACGCTTCGCAGTCAAAGCAGCCTGCTGCTTTTTGTTGACGCAGTTTTCTGGAATTGCGGCAAGCACCTGGGTGTTGTGCGGTTCATTCGCCAGTTCCAGCTGATACTGAGTGTCGATGATGGTGAAATAGCACCCTTTCCCCTGATCCTCGCCCTGATAGACGGAGGTCAGATCCGAGTAGTAGCCGCTGGCAGGTTTTACATCCAGCTTGCGAACAGTATGCGTTTTCTTGTCGGCGAGAAAATAGGCACCGCCGCCACGGATACGTAGCAGAAACTGTTTCGTCCACGGGTAGTTATCAATCACACTGGCCTGATAGAGCATGTTGTGCAGCGTGTTGTCATCCATGCCATCGGCGGATTTCCAACCGTCAGCTTGCATGTATTGCCAGGCTTTGACTGTGCCGACAGTGTTTCCTGCGCCAGCCGGAAAAACAGCACCAAGGCAAAAGCTGGCGGCCAGCACTGTAGTGGTAAGCAATTTCATCGTGATTATTCCTTCTGAGGTATAAGCCCGCCGTCAGTTGCGACAAGCAATGAATGGAAAAAGCGAAAGTGGGGTAAAGCCTGAAGAAAATCCGGGTGAGAGAGGATGTCGCGCATCACTATATCCGGGGCGAAGCTGCCGTTGTGGAGCGTGACCGCCCGAATATCGGTCAGGGGAAAAACGGCAATCCGGGCCTGATGCTCACCCGTCAGATACCACTCGCCCTCACGCAGAACCAAGCGATAGGGAGCAAGGTCTGTGCAGCGACAACCGCTTCCCAGTAGCGTCACCTTCCGGTGTTCCGATACTGCGCTCACCAGTCGTGTGAACACGCCCAAGTCTGGGGATGACGCTTGGGCCACTCCCTGCCAGATAAGGCAGGGAGACTCACCAGGACCGCTCAACAGTGAAGCGACCAGATGGTTATCCATACCAGGAAACAGTGCTTCAACGCCCGACTGGCGGGCAAATGTCATCACAGCCAGCTCTCTCTGGCGGCCGCCGGACAGCAAGCGACACTGACCCTTGCGATACTCTAGATCCAGATACATCAGCCGTTCCCGAAAGTCCCGGCGCAGGGTACGAACCGACACGCCAAATTCAGTTGCCAACGTTCGCAAATCCAGCGTTTCACCCGCAACCAGACGACTGATAATTAACGACAGCCTGACGGCAAGCCGGTCATGACGGCGTTCAGCCTGAGTCATGAGACAGGTTCTCCAGTGAGATAATTAGCTGAAAATAAAACAGTTATTTTAACGAGGGGGTGGGACAGGGAATGGACACAAGAAGACGTATTTTTTACTGTTGCCGAACTCAACTGTGACGGGGCTCAGAGAGAAAACATACCAAATTCGATAGCTTATAAAACGTCATAACGGACAGGGTATGTCCCTAAGATAACGGCAGGTGCGCCAGCTCAGAAGAAAATCCAGTCCCAAACGGCACGGGCAACGGATACAACGGCCTCGCGGACGGTACGAATGATCGCTTTTAGTGGTGCGGGAATAAATGATGCCACTTCCGCAGAATCAAACACTTCTCCAACCGCATGACCAAAACCCTCACGCGCCTGCTTTTTTACCGGTTCACTGCATAACCTCCCGTGCAGTTGCGTCGCCAGAGGGCTGGTGGCACGGTCAGGCAGGCAACGCATCATGGTTTCGACCATTGACGGTAGATTCCATTCTGTCCTTGCTGAAACAGCGCACACTGGATGGCTCGGTGAAAACAGCTGGCGAATGGAGTCCAGCTTGGACTCGATATTAGCCAACTGGTGCGGTGATAGCGTATTGCTGGTGGCGTTCCATTCATGGCAAGGTTCGATTTTGTCGACCTGGTTAATGACAAACAGTATTCGCTGTTGGTAGCCCGTCATCACTCGCCTGTAGAAACGTTCATCGACGGAGAAAGCACGATCATCGGCTTTGATAACCCACAGGATTAAATCCAGCTCAGGGAGGATACGGCGATACAGAGATTCATATTCACTATCCCGTTGCTCACTCTCGCCTACACCGGGTAGGTCTACCAGTATCAGGCTATGCTCACCACTGCTCAGCCGCAATCGCAGTACGTCACGGGTGCAGGCTTGGACATCACTGACGGGCGTGACCTCACCCTGGAAAAGCGCATTGCAGAGCGACGATTTTCCTGCACCTGTTTTTCCCATGATACCTATGACAGGTTCGTAGTGAGTGAGCTTTTGAATATGGTCAAGAATATGCTTGCTGATGGCATGGGGGAGTGACGCCAGCGGCTTTTCGATAGCCTGCAAACTTTCTGATTTTTTCATGAAACGACCTCAGACAGAAAAACAAAACCCTCGAGCCTGAATGGTTTCGGGGGTGATTCACAGAGATAATATCTGTCTGAAATTTTTTTGAATATTATTATTTCTTTGCGATTTTATTTTTGTATGCAACCTTAATTGCATGTTCAACTACCTTGTCGTTCGATATGCATCCGTCCAAAGCCAAAGTCCTTAACATTCGATGAGTATCTTCAGAAATGTAGATATTAAGTGGCTTTAGTTTTTTAGTTACTTTGTTTTTCAATCTATTTTTTTTGTCGCCCATGCACTTTTGAACTTAATTTTAAATAAACTTACAGTATCAGGTGACTCTGAGTTTTTCTTTTTCCATTCGAAGTATAGGGCGTAGCACCATGCAAGAGTTTCGTCTCTAGTATTACCACAAACACGCATACCTGAAGATGGAACATGCTTCTCTAGATAACCTTTTAACCAACCATAAACATCATTTTCTTGAGAGTGAAAGTCACTAAAAATATTTTCATGCTCAATTAATTTAGCCCATTCTATTGCTTTAGATTTCATAAACTCCTTAGGTGTTATACTAAGTGGCCAGCTGTGAATTACCTTTCTGATATTCTGTATCCTGACAAGATGATCGGGCGGTAAAGAATCTGGAGACAAAATATCAAGAATCCCCGTTCCCAACGTCATTCCTTGCGTTTTAGAATATAATTCACATGCCAACCACAGGCTCGCACGAGCATCACTTTTAAACCATCCAAGGTCAACTTCCGTAGGGAAGGAAAATGATTGATAGCTTTCCACCTCAGCAAAGAAATTGTCTAAATCCTGCTCATTATGACCAAGAGACTGGCAGTGTTTTCTGACACGTTCGAGATAGGTACGATAATTCTTATCACCTGTATGTGATGGGCAATTAATATTGTATCGCTGTAGTGCATTTTCCAGGATTTTTATCATCTCACCATCATTACGAACTACCCGAACCATTTTCAATCTCCCCCACCAATAAAATCACTTAGTGATTTACAGTAATTTTAAGTTACATATCATTTTGTTTTACAGGCATTTCACATTTATTTCAAGTGAAAAAATTTGACGTGATCATGGTCTAATGTTACGCAATCACTGGATGCATTGGTATCTGAGTGATGATTCTATTACAAAAATTTAGCGACAGGAACGTCTATCAGGGCGTGGAACAGTTCAAGGATAAGACAGTCATATCCACAAATTCAGGGTGACTCAAAAGTTAGTAAGAACAAAACTGCGGTACTATTACTTTTTTGATGGCATATTCGGTCTATGATCTTGTTGCCAGTTCGTATCCTCCGTCGAGCGTGATTTTCCATCATCCTCGATTATCGCCTCAGAAAAGGGGGTTATGCTGTAAGCAGCCATGATAGGGAATTAAGGTTAATTAATATTATTAAAAGAAGCACATGTACCTATCACCTCCCGTATACGTAAAAGATGATAAGCATGTACTGGATAAACCTATCGACTTATCCAAGTAAAAATTACAGGACTACCTCTTCCTTTGAACCAATAACTGAGGAAGAAAAATGAAAATACCCTATAACGCCAACCCAAAGTATGAAATGGATAGTCTATTGCTAACTGATATCAATACGCATATGGGTGCGATGTTTCTGCGCTTTGCAAAATTACTACCTTTCAGGATCGACTTTGCGTACAAAAAGAGATCAGCAAGCTTTGGCCATGCCTGCAAACATTCAATATATAACGAAGTTCTAATGCTGATTAAAGGGTTCGAAAAATCCCTTCCGATTGTGGGCTATTACTGGGTGATAGAGTACACGAAGAGAAAAGGGCTGCACGTCCATTTTGTTTGCTATCTAAATGGACAGTTTCAAAACTGTCATTATCCTATATCTCGAGCAATGGGGAATATTTGGAAACAAGTCACAGATAATGATGGATACCATCATCTTTGCGTCCCTAAAGATATTTATGAAGTCAAAATTGGCAAGGTTATCCGACATTTTGATAAGGACGAGATCGATGACTTGCGTTATGTCATTAGCTATCTGGCTAAATGTGAGCAAAAGGAAAATGGCATTATCGCGGGTAAAAGCGTGATACCGGTAAAAAGCAACCGAGGTAGACCACGCATACGCTGAACAACATTCTCGGACTTTTTACAGATTCACCGGTTGGTATGTCGGAGCTGGCATGAGTAATCATCAACCACGACTCCGGCTAACCCAAATGCTACCGGAGAACTCAATCATGACCATCAAACCTTCCTTACTTGAAGACCAATTTGTCGATATGGCATTTATCACCAGTCTGACCGGCTTAACCGATAAGTGGTTCTACAAGCTCATTAAAGATGGAGTCTTTCCGAAACCCATTAAGCTTGGCCGCAGCTCACGTTGGCTACAAAGCGAAATAGAGTCCTGGTTGCAGGAGCGTATCAGTCAGTCCCGTCAGTAATCACCTTTCTGAAGACCATCAGCGTCATCTCCCCAAAACGCAGTATGACGCCATTCTGAACACAGCACATACGGATAATTCCCCTATGCAAGATACAATCGCTCGCTATGATTTTTTACTCAAAACCTACCAAAGCTGGCTTACTGACCTGACCAAACTGACTGTCAGGCATGGAATATGCCATCAGAATATTTATCCCAGCCATTACCTTACGCTGTCCACACTTTACTTCCCAGATATCGGCCCTGTACCAGGGATCGTGCCACAGTGCTTGTACCGAATGATCTATAACAAAACCAAACCAGAGCCGCTGAGTATTCAAAATGATTTACGTCTTAGCTTGGAGACTGACGGGCAGTTACTTTTTACTCACGTGGGGCTGGAGGGCGTATTGCTTAGCGAGTGCGTCAGACTCAAGCAACGCTCACTTGCCAATAAACTGATAAGCCTGCTTCAGCAGTTCAATAACGTGGAGTATCGCCATAAGCTTGTTTGGCTTTTCTGGTATGACCGTATGCTCGGAGCGTCTCTTGATGACTGGCTGGAGAACCTTAAGAAAATGAATGATGGAGAGTTCTGCTTTTGGCTGTTGCAGCGTCAGGAAGAAAACGCAGAGTTAACCCATTTGATGGATGAATATGTGAACTTTACGTACTACTGATTTGCTCCTGACTTGCCCCAAGTGTTCATTTTTCGGTGTGCTAAAGAGGTACAAGCTCACTTTGTCTGCCAAATTAGTGTGATATTCTTTCCAGAAATCCTGTTGTATCCACGATATAAGGCGATGATTGATGGAGCAGTCTCTCAATTTTGAAATGTTGCGTAGCCAGTGGCCAGAGCTAGCTGAACTCGGATGTATGGCTGAACGATATATTCATTCCGATCCTGAAAGCTGTCTTGTGAAGCTACGCAACTACACCGAATTGATGGTCCGCTGGTTGTATCGTCAGGAGCGGTTACCGGAAGGTTTCAAGGCAAATCTGTACGACCTGATGAACGCCGATGTGTTTGCCAGCATGATGCCGGAAGCGATCGTCATGAAGATGGATGCACTGCGTATCCATGGTAACCGTGCTGCGCATGGTGGGCGTATTAAAGCCAAAGATACTTACTGGTTGCTCAAAGAAGCATACCTATTAGGGGTTTGGCTGTATGTCCGTTATGCAAATGGCAACGTTGATCACAGTCCTAAATTTTCTCTTCCTCCGCTGACTCAATCTCCAAGTCGTGCAGATGAAAAACATCTGAAAGATGCAATCAAGGCACAGGATGAAAGCCGTGAGCGTGAGTTGGCGTTACAACGCGCCTTACAGCAGGAGCAGGAAAAGGCTGAGATCCTCACTCAGCGTTTGAATGAAGCCAGAACCCGCAACCAGCACGTTGCCGATATCCTCTCCATCGATGAAGCAGAAACCCGCCGTCGTCTGATCGACTCCAGACTACTTGCTGCTGACTGGGACGTTGGGGATGAACTTAAGAATACCGATCAGGTCACTCAGGAACATCTAGTTAAAGAGCAGCCAACTTCAACCGGTGATGGCTATGCTGACTATGTATTGTGGGATGAAGCACACAAACCACTGGCAGTTGTGGAAGCTAAAAAAGCCAGTGTGAGCGCCGAACAAGGTCGAATTCAAGCCCGGCTATATGCAGACTGGCTGGAGAAAGAATACGGACAGCGCCCCGTTATCTTCTACACCAATGGTTACGATATCTGGCTTTGGGATGACAATAAAACCCATGGATACCCACCGCGTCGGATATTTGGTTTCTATGGCAAGGAAAGCCTGCAATATCTTATCCAACAGCGTGAAACACGTTTACCATTAAACAGTATACCGCACGTTAAAGACAACGAAGGTAAGGCAGTTGCAGGCCGCCTGTACCAGCTTGAAACCATTGCCCGCGTCAGTGAACGTTTTACCAACAAATATCGTCAGTCATTGATTGTTCAGGCCACCGGTACTGGTAAAACCCGAGTGGCGATTGCACTTAGCAAGCTAATGATTGATGCCCGCTGGGTAAAACGAGTCCTGTTCCTTTGTGATCGTAGAGAGTTACGCAAACAGGCAGCAAATGCCTTCAATCAGTTTACCAACGAGCCGCTGTATGTAGTTGGCAAGTCGAAGAAAGAAGATAGGCAGAATGCAAGGATCTACATCGCTACGTATCCCGGCATGATGAAAATTATGGATCATTTCGATGTAGGCTATTTCGATCTGATCATTGCCGACGAATCCCATCGTTCTATCTATAACGTCTATGGCGATGTGTTTAAGTACTTTGATGCGCTCCAAATCGGCCTAACAGCAACGCCCATTGATATGGTGAGTAAAACCACCTTCGGCCTGTTTGGTTGTGAGGGACGCATCCCTACGGCGAACTACAGCCTTGAGGATGCCATTGCTGACAACAACCTAGTTCCCTATGAGGTAGTTACTCACACCACCGAATTTTTGCGCGAAGGCATTAAGCGAGAAAAATTGAGCGACCAGCAAATCCGCGAGCTGGAAGAGCAAGGAATTGATCCCAACACTCTGGAATTTGAAGGTAAGTCGTTGGATGAGGCGATCTACAACAAAGATACCAACCGCCATATTCTGCGTAATCTAATGGAAAATGGCCTGAAAGACGCAGATGGGCAGCTTCCCGGTAAGACGATTATTTTCGCCCGTAACCACAAACACGCGCTGCTGCTGAATAAGCTATTTGACGAAATGTATCCGCAGTTTGCCGGGCGCTTCTGTCAGGTTATCGATAACTACGATCCTCGTGCAGAACAGCTTATCGATGATTTTAAAGGGCTGGATGAAAGCACCAATAAAGAGCTGACCATTGCCATCTCCGTCGATATGCTTGATACAGGTATTGATGTCCCGGAAATTGTGAATCTGGTCTTTGCCAAACCGGTCAAATCGAAAGTGAAGTTCTGGCAGATGATTGGCCGTGGTACTCGCCTCTGCTCGGGGCTGTACGGCAACGATGAGAACGGCAAACCGCTGGACAAACAGAAATTTCGCATCTTCGATCATTGGGGCAATTTCGAGTATCACGAACTTCATACCGAAGAGGCCGAAGTTAAACCAACGAAATCGCTGGCGCAAAAACGCTTCGAGGCATGGGTAATTTTGGGAGCAGCAGCGCAGCGTAAGTTCGACAAACAAGCTGTAGATTTGGTAGCTCATCAACTTCGTGAACAGATCAATGCGTTGGATGAAAAGTCGATTGCTGTGCAGGAAAAATGGCAACAAAAAGCGCAGTACAGCGATGAAAAATTGCTGCGTCAGCTTTCACCAAAAACACAGCAGGATCTGCTTTCTATTCTGGCACCGTTAATGCAATGGCTGGATGTACGCGGACAAAGCGACGCCATGCGCTTTGATATGGACATCCTTGCGGCGCAAACCGCTCGATATACCAACCCGGAAGAGCTAGACGTACTTTGGCCGGAAATCGTGGAAAAAATAGAGCGCTTACCGCCACATTTGGCGCAGGTACAGCAGCAGGGTCAGCGGATTAATCAGCTCCATGATTTAAGCTGGTGGAAGCAGGCCAGTCTGGAAGAGCTGGAAGATATTCGCATTCACCTGCGCGGCATAATGCACCTGATGGAAAAAGATCCAACGCCACAATTCAGTTCTTTGCAGGTGGATATCACCGAAGATGCAGGCCAGATTCAGACGGAAACCCGCAAGACTAATGTTCGTTCCATTGATTTCAAACTTTATCGCCAGCAGGTTCAGGGCGCACTTGAACCATTGTTCCAGCAAAACCCGGTGCTGAAGAAAATTCGCAACGGCGAACCGGTAACGCAAAGTGAGCTGGATGAACTGGCAAAACTGGTGCTGATTCAGAATCCCAACGTTGATATCCGAGCTCTGAAAGAGTTCTACCCGCAGGCAACCGCCAGCCTGGATAAACTGTTACGCACCATCATCGGTATGGACAGCGATGCGGTAGAGGTACGTTTTGCGCAATTCGCCGCCGATAACAGCCTGACCAGCCCGCAACTGCGTTTCCTCTCGTTGCTGAAAAACCATATCCGTGATTATGGCACTATCGAGATGAAGCAGCTCTTTGAACAACCTTTCACACACATTCACCAAGGCGGCGTCGCGGGCGTATTCCCGGATGTGGCACAAATCACCCGCTTGCAAAAGATAGTCGAAGAGCTGGGTGTCGTGACCGACACGACAACGGTATAATGCGTTCATGACAAGCCCCGGCAGCGGGGCTTTTATATTTATAACAGGGTAGACGTTAACGATGATCACCGGTGACTTAAAAAGTAAAATCGACGGGCTGTGGGAAGATTTCTGGGTGGGCGGCATCACCAACCCGCTGACCGTTATCGAGCAGATCACCTACCTGATGTATTCCCGTATGCTGGATACCCAGGAACAACGGGACGAAAAGCGTAAGCAAATTGCGGGGGTCGATTTTAAACCGCGCTTTGCACCTGAGCAGCAGGAGTTTCGTTTCAGCCACTACAGTAATCTGGGTTCAGATGAAATGATGGATGTGGTGCGCGATGGCGTATTCCAGCACTTCCGTCAACTTGGACAGGCGGATAAAACGAAGGCCACGCTGCTGGGTAACTTTATGAAGGATGCCCGACTAGAGATTGTCAAGCCTTCGCTGTTGACCAAAGCGGTGGAAGTCATTAAAAACCTGCCGCTGGATCGCGGTGACACCAAAGGTGATCTCTACGAATACCTATTAAGCAAGTTGACTACCGCCGGGATCAACGGCCAGTTCCGCACCCCGCGCCATATCATCCGTACCATGGTCGAGATGATGGAGCCAAATCCGGCGCGTGGTGAGACGATTTGCGATCCGGCCTGTGGTACGGGTGGTTTTCTGGCGATTAGCTATGAGTATCTACTGGAAAAATACAGCTCGCTGGAATCCATTCATACCGAGATTGGCAGTAACGAACGCGGTGAGCTGGAAGAACAAAAAATCTTTACAGGCGATCTGCTGACGCCGTGGCGTGGCCATGTGGATAACAATATGTTCCACGGTTACGACTTCGATACAACTATGCTACGTATCGCCGCCATGAACCTGATTATGCACGGTGTGGAAGAGCCGGATATTCACTATCAGGACACCATGAGCCAGAGTTTTAGCACCAACTTCCCACAGGCCAGCAAAAACGCCTTTAACCTGATCCTGGCAAACCCGCCGTTTACAGGTTCACTGGATGAGGAAGATATTGATGCCTCTCTGTCGGGAATGGTGAAGACTAAAAAAACTGAGTTGCTGTTCCTGACGCGTATTCTGCAAATGCTGAAAGTGGGTGGTCGCAGCGCCACTATCGTGCCGCAGGGGGTACTGTTTGGTTCCAGTAAAGCACATCAGTCGTTACGTCAGACGCTGGTGGAAAATAACCAATTGGAAGCGGTAATCAACCTGCCCTCCGGTGTGTTCAAGCCTTATGCCGGTGTGGCGACGGCAATTCTACTCTTCACTAAAGGCGGCCAAACTGATGAGGTATGGTTCTACGACCTGCGTAACGACGGCTATAGTCTGGATGACAAGCGTAACCCGATAAAAGACAACGATCTGCCACACCTGCTGGCAAGTTGGAAGCAATATCGTGCTTTACGTGGTTTGCCGGTAGATAACTTTATGGGCGAAAAATTTGCCTCGTTGCTGAAACAGCAGTACCCGGAAGGGATTGATGCTGGCGTTGATTTTAAAGACCGCACACAGGCGGCGTTTGTGGTACCGAAAGAAGATATTGCCACGCAGAAATACGATCTCTCCATCAATCGTTATAAAGAAGTCGTGTATCAGGCGGAGCAGTATGAAGATCCTAAGATGATACTGAAGCGGTTAAAGGATCTGGAAAAAGAGATTCTGGCGGATTTGGATGAGCTGGAGGGAATGCTGTGAGTTGGCCGATGGTGAGTATCGGAAGTGTTGCAAAAGTGATCACAGGCAAAACGCCACCTAAAGCTGATCCTAATTGTTTTGGCGGAAATATCCCCTTCATTACACCGTCTGAGTTAACGAACTCGGACTATCTGCTCAAACCGGAAACAACATTAACAGAAAAGGGATTAGCAACTACAAAGCTGATTCCTAAAAATAGTATATTAGTTTGTTGTATCGGTTCTTTAGGTAAAATCGCAATAGCAAATCTTCCTGTTGCCACTAATCAACAAATTAATAGTGTTACTTTTGATGAAGATAAAATCTATTATAGATTCGGGTTTTACGCATTAAAGTTATTGAAAAATGAACTAAAAAACATTGCACCGTCAACTACTGTTGCAATAGTTAATAAAAGTAGATTTTCAGAATTAAAAATCCCGCATCCTCCATTGGAGGAGCAAAAGCGTATCGCAGATATTCTTGATAAAGCTGCAGGCATACGCCAGAAACGCGAGCAAGCTACCAAACTAGCTGATGATTTCTTGCGTGCAACATTTCTGGCGATGTTTGGCGATCCGGTAGTTAATGAGAAAAAATGGCCATTAAGGAAATTGAAAGATGTATGTGATAATGTGATTGATTGTCCACACTCTACTCCTAAATGGGTTGATAACGGCACGATTTGCATTCGTACATCAAACTTATCGAAAGGGGGGTGGGTTTGGTCTGATAAAAGATTCGTGAGTGAAGACACTTATTTAGAAAGAACAAAAAGGAGTGTTGTTGATGAAGGGGACATCATACTAAGCCGTGAAGGTACTGTTGGTATTGCAGCTATTGTTCCTGAAAACTTAAAATTATGTATGGGGCAACGCTTAGTCCAACTAAAGTTAGATAAAAATCAAGTAACTCCTGAATATCTCTTGGCTTTTTTACTTTATGAATTAGATCCTGTGAGAATATCAAGAGTAATGAGCGGTTCAACCTCAAAACATATTAATGTCAGTGAGTTAAAACAGTTGAATGTGATGCTTCCATCAATGAAAAAGCAAAAATTATTTTCGGAAATACGAAATAAAATAATCAATATATCCAATAAATCTAATGTGGATAGTTCATTGTTTGAAGTATTAAGTTCCCAGTTTGCATATTAGTTTTAAGATTAAATAAAAACAATCCCTCTCGTAAGAAAATTTTACGAGAGGATCGACATTAAAATTTATTGCTGTTTTTTATAAAATCATAGAGACATACTAATTTACAAAAATTACTTGATAACACTTGAATACTCATCGCTTCATCAATATGTTTTTTCAGTATCTTAAGTAGTTCATCCATATCACGCTTGATTAAACCCGGTTCCATATAGGGCATCATTCTTAAAAAGAAACCGAAATCATAAGCAAGATATAACTCATTGACTCCCACCCTGACTTCAGGAACGGTTTCAGAACGTCGTTTATCCCAACCTTGAGACTGAAAACTTACAGGAGTGATATTCAATCGTGATAAAACACCACTTGAGAGTCCTGTTTCATTAATTAAACCGCCATCGAAATTAATTAAATTAGCGTGATTTAAGAAGTGAAAAATAGGAATGCGCGCATTGCCTTTGCATATATTTGGTAGAACATCATTAACAACGCATTCCCAATCATAATGTCCATTTTCAAAAACAACTTCTCGAATGAGATCTACACGTTCCAGCCCAACCAATCCTTTTGCTGCCATCGATTCTGATTTTTTCACCATCGAAATAGCACCATATCCTACAACAAACTCTGTAGTACTAACCCCCTCTTCAATTTTCTCTGAGTCTCTCACATATAATTTTCCTTTAGGATCATCAGTTAAGACTAGTTCATAAAGCTCGTCTTTTATCATTCTGAATAAATGTGCAGGGATCCTTTTTTTAGTTTCACTCAGCACTTCAAATATTTCTTTATAAGATGGTGCCTGAACATATTTTACTGGGATTTTTTTATGAATAACAGAATCACTAATATCGGCTTCATCTAGTTCAGGTTTCCACTCAACAAACAATAATTTGTTTTGTAAAAAATCCAGACTGGCATCAGGAAAACAACTGACTATATCTTCTAGAATTTCAGCTATATGCTCATCTGTTAAAGAGTAACCTAAGAATATAACAGGTCTCTCAATAAACATAGTTAGTAATTTAGAGGAAAGGTAGGGGTTTTTCTTTCTATATTTATCATAGTCATTTGATGTCAAAATTAATGAGTTAGGTTCAGTGCAGCAGCCATGTATTTTATATATCTCGGCAATACCATGACTCCTGCCAGTAATTAATCCATCTTGGCCTATAAATGTTGTAAATTTCGGAAATAGGCTTTCTAGAAAGATATCCCAGTTTGTGGTAATGACTCCGTCAATATTTGCTTTCGCAAAAAGAGAAATCTCATGTTTTAATTCATCATCATCTATAATATTTTTATGTGCATTTTCAATGTATTTAGATATTGAGAGTTTCAAAGGAGATTGTTCATTAATAAAAATTTCTTCTTGCTCTTTTTCACTTAATGCTAATTTACCTTCTTCAGTATCCCACCATTTATCAGCATATGGCGATACCAATAATTGAGCATACTCGGGTAAGTCACCATTAGCTTTTGTTTTTAGTTTTATATGATTTTCCCCTATCGCTTCAGCAAAATGCTTCAGAAGATTTTGCCAGCAGGGCACACCAAGGTAACGTCGAGACACTCCAGAGCCAACAAACAACACTGGGGATGCCTCGAACTGTTTAAAATGATTTTCGAGTTTTTTCTTAAAATTCATACTGATACTCTCTTTAAAAGAAATAAAAAACCCTCATAGCGATAACATTAAGGTATTACTGCTTCCATCACCAGTACATTTGTCAACTTTATGCAATAAATTTTATCATTAAAATTCAATTAGTTATTAGAATAGATGACTGATAGGTAGCATAGAACTCCTGATGGTAGCCGAATCGCAATTCCCGCGTTACGATATGGGGAACCAATCAAGAGTCCTTTTCCCCTAGGGGGTAATCATGCCTTTAGATTTAAGTAACACTTTAGTTATTGGCATTAGCGCAACCGCGCTTTTCGACATGAGTGAATCCGATCGCATGTTTCGGGAAACCTATGCGACCGATCCTGATAGCGCCATTGAAAAGTATCGAGCCTACATGCTGGAACACGAAAACCAGCCTTTACAGCCCGGAACAGGCTATCCATTAGCCAAAGCGCTTCTGGGTCTGAACCAATATCGACAGCCGGATGATAAATCACCGCTGGTTGAGGTCGTCGTAATGTCGCGTAATAGTCCTGATACGGGTATTCGCGTTCTGAATACTATCCGCCATGACAGGCTCGATATCACTCGCTCTGCCTTTACCGCAGGCGAAACTGTTGCTGATTACCTTGATGCTTTTGATGTGGATCTGTTTTTAACGACCAACGTTGAAGATGCGCAAAAGGTTATTGATTCCCGATTTTGCGCCGCAGCTATATTGAAAGATCCGCCTTCAAGTTCTTCCGAAATCCCTGACGGGCAAGTTCGTATTGCTTTTGATGGCGATGCAGTACTTTTCTCAGATGAAAGTGAGTTGGTCTATAAAACTCAGGGTATGGAAGCTTTTCATGCGCAAGAAGATGCACAACAAGATATTCCCATGGCAGAAGGTCCCTACACTACTCTGCTAAAAAAATTAGCAAAACTTCAAGACCGCCTACCTACTCGAATGGAGTATTCTCCAGTACGTATTGCCTTAGTTACCGCCAGAAACAGCCCTTCAGAAATGCCGGTAATTAAAACGTTAAGGAGTTGGGGTGTATATGTTGATGAGGCTTTTTTCCTTGGAGGCGTGGAAAAAACCAAAGTACTTCAGGCATTTAAACCTCATATTTTCTTTGATGATCAAGATGTACATTTAAATGCTGCAGCGAAACTTATTCCATCAGGCAAAGTGCCTTATGCCAGCAATTCTGAACTATTTAAAGCGTCTTGATCGTTATAAATTCCCGGGAACAGCTCATGTCTCCCGGGATAAGGTACCTGTATGGTCGATGACTGAAGTGGCTTTACAACCTTCAGCTCGGTCTATGGACTGCTTTCCCGAAATCAAACGGACTAATCCCCTTCTTCCGATTCGCATCCAGATAATCCGCCCACCATTGCACCATTAACCTACGTTCCCCTAAATGTTCGGCCTTATGAATATAAGCCGCACGCACAGAGTTACGTTCCTGATGACTCATCTGACGCTCTACCGCATCCTTCGACCACAATCCCGACTCAATCAATGAACTACAGGCCATGGTTCTAAAGCCGTGACCACACACTTCTACTTTCGTATCGTAGCCCATCACTCGCAGGGCTTTGTTTACCGTGTTTTCACTCATAGGTTTGCGTGGGTCATGATCACCGATAAAGATCAGCTCACGATTTCCACTCATGCTTTTGATCTTTTCCAGAATGGTTAGAGCCTGGCGGGATAAGGGTACAAGATGTGGAGTCCGCATCTTCGAACCTCGATGTGAATGCTTCACACCTTCCAGTGGTTCACGCTCCCCAGGAATCGTCCACATCGCAGTTTCAAAATCTACTTCTGACCAGCGTGCGAAGCGCAGCTCACTAGAACGAATAAATACCAATAACGTTAGTTCTACAGCTAGCCTTGTTAGTGGTCTGCCGGTGTAGGTATCAACTCGATGAAGTAGTTCAGGAATGCAATTAAGTTCCAGCGCAGCGCGATGCTGTCGTTTAGCCGTAGCAACTGCACCTGCTATCTCTTGTGCGGGGTTGTAATCGATTAAACCGCTCTGCACGGCAAATCGCATAATTGCTGTTGTTCGTTGCTGTAGACGTGCTGCCACTTCAAGACGTCCAGACATCTCCACGGCCTTAATCGGTGTAAGCAGATCTCTGGTTTTTAACTCTGCGATATTTCGCTTACCAATCGCATCGAACAAATTATCTTCCAGACTTTTAAGAACACGGACACTGTGCGACTCAGACCACTTCTGATTGCTGGCGTGCCAGTCTCTGGCTACCATTGCAAAAGTTATCGCTTCTTTCCCCTCCTCGACCTTAACAGCTTTCTTGTTCTCACTAGGGTCAACACCATTAGCTAACTGCTTACGGGCTTCGTCGCGCCGTGCCCGAGCATCAGCCAATGAAACTTCAGGGTATTTCCCCAACGCCAGCATCTTCTCTTTACCGCCAAAGCGATAACGTAGCCGCCAGTATTTGGAGCCGTTAGGATGAACCAGCAACACCATTCCTTCGCCGTCAGTAAGCTTATAGGCTTTTTCCTCAGGCTTGGCAGTACGAACCTTCACATCACTCAGAGCCATGATGAGTATCCTTTCAAGGGTTCTGTGTGGGTACAAACATTATCGAACCGGGATATACCCGCATTTGTACCCGCATCAGTAAGTTGATGTAGATTGAATCAGGTTGACTTATGTTGACTGAAAAAGCGAGAGGAGCCTTGCGAGGACTGGATTTCAGGCATAAAAAAAGACCTCAGTTGAGGTCTATTTACATACTAATGGTGCCGAAGGCCGGACTCGAACCGGCACGTATCTCTACGGTTGATTTTGAATCAACTGCGTCTACCGATTTCGCCACTTCGGCACTGAAGTAGTATGCGGAAAACGTGGGCATTATACCTTCCCACTTGCCTCGCGCAACACTTATCAAGCATTCAACGAGTTGAATGTTGAAAAAAACGTCACCCGTCGATTTTCTCGGCTTACTCTGCTCATTTATCACTCTAAATTGAGTTCATCAGCGACCGCGATCGCCCCTCACCCCAACCCTGTCCCCGGTCTGTACACCCGCAGGGAGAGGGAGCCGTCCGAGCCGATTTGTGAGTGGCTGGATAATTCTCCAAGAAGCAGATTTTATGCAGTGGGCAGGTAGGCTGTCATCAGCCAATCTACTCTTCTGCTGCACCACCATCCTGCACTTTTTTGTTACACCTCACACTTTTCATCACAACCTTCTGTGACTCCCATTATCGCAAATAAAAATAGCAACCAATTGAATACAAATAATTTTTCACAAAAATACTCTACAGTTCCCCACCCACTCTTCTGTGACAACCCTCGTTTATTTGTTAAATCAAATGATTGAATATTAATAACATAACAAAAAATAACAGCCATCCAGCGGCACCATCGCTACCGACCCGGAGTTGAGCATGATCCCATCGGAACGCCGCGATTTTATCTATCGCTATGTACATGAGTATCAGTTGGTCACCATCGTGGCCCTGGCCGAGTTGATGAGCGTTTCACATATGACCGTCAGGCGTGACATTCATCAACTGGAAGAAGAAGGCAAGGTGATCAGCGTTAGCGGCGGCGTGCGCCTGAGTGACGCGCTACGTCAGGAACTGGCCTACAAAGAGAAGGCCCAACTGCATCACCGGCAAAAACGGGCCATCGGCAAATATGCCGCCGGGCTGGTCGAGGATGGCCAGGTGGTCTACCTGGACGCGGGCACCACCAGCTTCGAGATCGCCCGCCAGTTGGCCGAACGCTTCAACCTGACGGTAGTCACCAACGATTTTTCCATTATCCAGCACCTGATGAATCGCCCACAGCTCAACCTGTTTCACACCGGCGGGCGGGTCGATCAACGCAACTATTCCTGCGTCGGCAGCTGCGCCGCCATGCTATTGCGCACCTTGAATATCGACGTGGCCTTTATCAGCACCAGCTCCTGGGATTTAGAGCATGGCCTATCTACCCCGCACGAGGAGAAAGTGCTGGTGAAACAGGCGCTGCTGGACGTGGCCCGGCGCAAGGTGCTGGTTTCAGACAGCAGTAAATACGGCAAGTACGGCATGTTTCGCGTCTGCCCACTGACGGCGCTCGACGACATCATCTGCGATGCCGCCCTGCCGCCAGAAACGCAGCAACAACTCCAAGAGCGTGGCGTGCGGCTACACAGCATCAACCTCTGATAACAACCCCTACAGGAAAAGGAATAAAACCATGAAGGTCATCATTACCGGTGGAGCAGGTTTTTTGGGTCAACGCTTGGCAGCCGCGCTGCTGCAAGACAATACACTGCCTTTTGACGAACTGGTTCTGGCTGATATCCAGCAACCAAACGCCCCGCTAGCGGATCCACGAGTTCGCTGCCTGGCACTCGACCTCACTCAACCCGATGCCGCCGATCGGTTGATCGACAGTGAGTGCAGCGTGCTCTATCACCTGGCCGCCATCGTCAGCAGCCATGCAGAAAGCGACTTCGATCTCGGGATGCAGGTGAACTTCGACGCGACTCGCCAGCTACTGGAGGCCGCTCGCCGCAATGCCCCAGCGATGAAGTTTATCTTCACCAGTTCGTTGGCAGTGTTTGGTGGCCAGCTTCCGGACACCGTTACTGATGATTGCGCCGTGCAGCCGCAATCCTCCTATGGCGCACAAAAGGCGCTGTGTGAGCTGTTGATCAACGATTACGCCCGCAAAGGATTTGTCGATGCGCGTGTGCTGCGTCTGCCTACCATCAGCGTGCGCCCCGGCAAGCCGAATAAGGCGGCCTCCTCCTTTGCCAGCGGCATCATCCGTGAACCGCTGCACGGGGAGCCTTCCGTCTGCCCGGTCTCCCCGGAGTTGGCTTTGTGGCTGTCCAGCCCCGGCACCGTGGTACGCAACTTTATCCATGCCGCCACGCTGCCCGCCGCGCAGTTTGGCACCTCACGCATCGTCAACCTGCCTGGCATCAGTGTCACGGTGGAGCAGATGCTAGCCGCACTGGAGGAGGTAGCCGGTGAGCAGGCTCGTGCCAAGGTGAGCTTTGTGCCGGATGAAGCCATCAACCGCATTGTCGCCAGTTGGCCGGGCAACTTCGATGTGCAACGCGCATTGGCGTTAGGGTTCTTCGCCGATGAGAACTTCCAACAGGTCATCCGCGCCTTTATGCGCGATGAGATGCCACAGGCCGGGAGCTGATTATGGCACTTTATACTCCCATCATTGGTTTGGCGGTGGCCGTATTCGTACTGGTGTGGCTGGTATTGCGCACCCGGGTTCACGCACTGATCGCCATGCTGGCGGCGGCTTCTATCGCCGGGATCAGCGGCGGTCTGAGCGCCATGCAAACGGTAGATACCATCTCCAAAGGGTTTGGCAGCACGCTCGGCAGCATCGGAATTGTCATTGGTCTGGGGGTAATGATGGGCCGCGTGCTGGAAGCTTCTGGCGCGGCGGAGCAGATCGCCTTCAGCTTTATCAAGTGGCTGGGTAAAAAGCGCGAAGAGTGGGCGTTGGCGATCACCGGCTATATCGTCAGCATCCCGATCTTTGTCGATTCTGCCTTCGTCATCCTTTATCCGCTGGTCAAAGCGCTGGCCAAGAAGGGGCAACGCAACCTGTTGACGCTCGGTGTAGCCTTGGCTGGCGGCCTGATCATTACCCACCACGCGGTGCCGCCAACCCCTGGCCCATTAGGCGTCGCGGGGATCTTCGGCGTGGATATCGGCGCCATGATGCTGGCCGGGCTGGTGCTGGCCATTCCCTGCGTGATCGGCATCGTGATCTATGCGCGCTGGCTCGGTACCTATTACCCTGATTTTACGCCGGAAAACCAGGATGAGGAGCCGGAAGATCTGCGGACCGCCCACCAGCGCTATCTGGCCGAGAAAGAGGCCAAGGTGCTGCCGAGCTTAACGCTATCGCTGTTGCCAATCATCGCGCCCATCGTACTGATCTTTATCAACGCGGTGAACACTATGCTGGCCAAGGCTGAAGGAATGGCCTGGCTGGGGGAAGGCCTGTGGGGGCAAGCCTTTGCCTTCCTTGGTGCACCGGTGATTGCGTTGGCCATCAGCGTGCTGTTGGCGGTTTACACCCTGATGCCCAAGGTCGACAAGCACGAGACGCTGGAGCGACTGGAGGAAGGCTTGCAGGCCGCCGGGATTATCCTGCTGGTGACCGGTGCCGGTGGCGCGCTAGGGGCGGTATTGCGTGAAAGTGGCACTGGCACCTTGCTGGCTCAGCACGTCGCCAATCTGCCGCTGTCTCCGGTGTTGATCCCCTTCTTTATCGCTACGCTGGTGCGCTTGATACAGGGGTCAGGCACCGTTGCCATGATCACCGCTGCGTCCATCTCGGCCCCCATCGTCAGCCAGTTGCCCGGCGTCAATATGCTCGCCGCCGCGCAGGCCGCCACCATGGGCGCGCTGTTCTTCAGCTACTTTAACGACAGCATGTTTTGGGTAGTCAACAGGATGATGGGGATTAAGGACGTGAAGCAGCAGATGATGGTCTGGTCAGTGCCCACCACTATAGCCTGGGCGATCAGCCTGGTCGGTATTTTACTGCTGGACTGGATCTTGTAGCCCCTCACCCCAACCCTCTCCCACAGGGAGAGGGAGCCGCCCGAGCCACTTGTCAGCCTTAACGCTCCAGTTAGCCCCCCGATAAAGCTAGCAAAAACTTTCCTAATTCCTTGATAACTAAAATAGTTTGACCTACCTATCATTATTCAGGATTGGTCAGACCTTTAGGGGAAGCGGATTGACCTCGATCAAAAATGACATACCGGCTGGTCGGTATGATCGCCGCATGAATACCCACGTGCATCGCAAGAAAGACCCGGAACGGCTGCAAGAGCAGTTGCTGGAAGCCGCTAGTATCATCGCAGCCAAAGATGGGATTGCCGCGCTGTCGCTAAACGCCGTCGCCAAACAGGCTGGGGTCAGCAAGGGCGGGCTGCTGCACCACTTTCCCGGCAGGCAGGAGCTGATCCACGCACTGTTTATTCGCCTGTTGGCGGTGATGGATCGCGGCATTATGGCGCTGATGGCCGTGGACGATAACCCGCGCGGGCGCTTCTCCCGGGCCTATCTGATGTACCTGGCAGGCATCAGTGAAACCGACACCAGCCGTCAATTGACCCTGCTGTCGCTGGCCATGCCGCATGAACTGGTGTTGCGTAAATGCTGGCGGGACTGGGTGCTGCAACATCTGGCCAACGCCGATGAACTGGATCGCAGCTACGTAGGTAACTTGGTGCGCTATGGTGCAGACGGCCTATGGCTTTCTGAACTCACGGAAGGAGTCACTATGACGCCGGAAGAGCGGCTTGCATTGGTGACGAGGCTGGCGGCAATGACCTTCGAGGAGCTTTAACCTCCGCGGTTCGCGGGCAGCCAATCACCCAGGGGCGATAATGAAATATAAAATTAATGCCTTTCTTATTTATGACGCCACCGAAGGCTCGCTAAAGCTGGACGACGGCGGCAAGTCAGATAGCCAGCTCACCATCACTGCCAACGCCCTGCTGTTCTTCATGATCCAGCATCCTGGCGTGATCAGCCGCGATACGGTGATGCAGCGGGTTTGGGACGACAACGGGCTGATGTCCTCTAACAGCAATCTGAACCAGTATCTGAGCATCCTGCGCAAAGCCTTCCGCCGTTACGGCATTGAGAACGTGATCGTCACCGTGGCCCGGGGCCGGCTGGAAATCAACCCAGAGCTGACGATCGAAGTGATCGATGACTCCTTGTTGCATCCGGTAATACATGCCAGCGAACAGGGATCCCCTGCCGAGGTAGCTCCAGAGCCAGTACCGGTTGAAGCGGCCATCACCAGCAACGATCGCTACTGGGGTTATGCCGGGGCGATGATATCCCTATTGGCCATCGCGCTGATCGGCTGGTCGTGGAGTAACAACGGCAGCCTGACCCCACTCGTCTTCCCCCCCGTCGCGCAGGAACCCATTGAGGTGTTATCCACCGACGCCATGATAAATCCAAGAATGCGCGAGAATTACCTGAAAAACTTTATTGCCGTCAAAGAAAAAAAGAACATAAAGTATGATAAAGACGAACGTTTTCTGTTCTTTTATGGTGATAAGCTGCAATCCAACGGTTTAGGCCGGACATTTCTCGCACATTGCGCCAAACATCAAGATAATACATTCAGCTACTGCGATAACTATTTTTATTATTCATGGAAATAAATTATGAAAACACTGGGCTGGGGGAGAAGGCTGTTTGCCGTCTCTATCATATTGCTACTGGTCTCACTATTTATCACCGTTAAGCATAACGTTATCCGGCGCGATGATATTTTAAATTGCTCAACCAAAGCCATTATGCATTTTGAAGACACCGTCACTGAATCCGTCAACGTCAATATCCACTTTAACTTTAATGTCAAAGGTAAAGGTTCCATCGTGGTGGAAGGATATTCAGACTCAGAGGCAGGCTGGCTTTATTTACAACGCTACGTACAGTTTGATTATGCCAGCAAGCGCGTTTCCCCAAGTGCCCGCTATTATCAGATCAACCGCTGGGTCTCCAGCAAGTCCTCTATCGATCAATCACCCGACGTGATCTTTGATTACTTTATGCGGGAAATGTCAGACAGCCACGACGGCCTGCAATTGGCGATGGAAAAAATCAACGCCGATACCGTGCTGCTCAGTTCGATCAACTCCCCACTGTTTATCTGCGCGTTGAAGCCCGGCAGCCAGTTAGAGTAGCGCCCGTTTCCCAGCAAAGCTGTTCCCCCTTGTCATAAGCCTCTGGCCAGCCTCCCTTAGCCCTTACAATCCCCTAAAAATACCCCTGATAGTCATAATGCCTGTCGGTTATTCGGCGATCGCCATTTCCCCTCACCCCAACCCTATCTCCAAAAAGGAGAGGGAGCCAGTACGGAGCCGAAGTTAGGTACAGAGGCTAATCTGTGGCACGTTAAGTCCCCTCTCCCTGCGGGAGAGGGTTAGGGTGAGGGGAGATTGCCGACCTTAACAACTGCCCAAAAAAACCTGCGCTGCCCCACAGTCTGCAAGACCCTCCGCTACCTAAAAAACCCATTTGATAACCATAGATTTAACATTATTTTCCGCCCTTGAGTGAATGCCAAAACCCGCCATTTCTTGCCAGGGAGCAGAACTATTATCGGGCTGATTATCAGAGTAAACAGATAAAAACAGGATAAATTAACGCTTATTATTAGAACAAAAAACTAAATAGATATCGATTAATGAATTTATATTTTGAATAACTGCCGGAGGGGTATAGTGCCCTTAGCCGTCGGAAACCTTGATCCCCTCATGGCCGAACGGCACAGCAGATGACAACTCATAAACCGGCTTTGTGGAGGAAACAACAATGGGTGATGCATTAGGCTTAATCGAAACCAAAGGGTTGGTGGCCTGTATTGAAGCGGCGGATGCCATGTGCAAGGCGGCCAACGTCGAACTGATTGGCTATGAAAACGTCGGTTCCGGCCTGGTCACCGCCATGGTGAAAGGTGACGTCGGTGCGGTAAAAGCCGCCGTCGATTCCGGCGTGGAATCCGCACAACGCGTGGGTGAAGTAGTGACTTCACTGGTTATCGCCCGCCCACACAACGACATCAACAAAATCGTGATTAAGCATAAAGCGTAAACAACGCTTCTGAGGAGAACGGATCATGGGTGACGCATTAGGATTGATTGAAACCAAAGGGCTGGTGGCCTGTATTGAAGCCGCCGATGCGATGTGCAAAGCGGCCAACGTGGAACTGATCGGCTATGAGAACGTCGGTTCCGGTCTGGTCACTGCGATGGTGAAAGGCGACGTTGGCGCGGTCAAGGCGGCGGTGGATTCCGGTATCGAATCGGCCAAGCGCGTGGGTGAAGTGGTTACCTCACTGGTGATTGCCCGCCCGCATAACGATATCCAGAAAATCATCTCGCAGTACAAAATCACCGAATAACAAGGAATTCACTGATGAAAGATGCACTCGGATTGATCGAAACCAAAGGGTTGGTGCCAGCTATCGAAGCCGCCGATGCCATGTGTAAGGCTGCCAATATTGAACTGATTGGCTATGAAAACGTCGGCTCCGGCCTGGTCACCGTGATGGTGAAAGGCGACGTGGGTGCCGTTAATGCGGCGGTGGAATCCGGTATTGAAGCCGCCAGCCGGATTGGCGAAGTCATTTCATCACGGGTTATTGCACGCCCACATAATGATATTGAGAAAATCGCCTCACAGCATAAGGCGTAATTCAGCCTGATTACCGGCAGTGGCAGATAAGTACTCTACCCGATTACAGCAAGTAAAAAATTAAACTCCTATTCAGGGGAATAGACTAATGACCACATTAGATCCGGATTTACAATCCATTCAGCAGGCTCGCACGCTGATTAAAAATGCCAAACAGGCGCAATTTCTATTTGCCAAGTATTCACAGGAAAAGATCGACGGCATTATTAAACATATTGCCAGCGAAGCGGCCAGGCATGCCGAAGAATTGGCGAAGATGGCCCATGAAGAAACCGGCTTCGGCAATTGGCAAGACAAGGTGTTAAAAAACATTTTCGCCTCTGAAAAAGTTTTTGAGCATATTAAGGATTTAAAAACCGTCGGTATTATTCGTGACGATCAGCAGAATAAAGTCATGGACGTGGGCGTCCCGTTAGGGGTTATTACCGCCCTGGTGCCGTCCACCAACCCAACCTCAACCATTTTCTATAAGACGCTCATCGCGCTGAAGGCCGGGAACGCCATTATTTTCTCCCCGCACCCTAATGCACGCCAGTGCAGCCAGCGGGCGATTGAGATCGTCAAACAGGCCGCGCTCCAGGCCGGTGCCCCAGCGGGTATCGTTGATGGCCTGACCCAGCTGACGCTGGAAGCCACCAAAGCCCTGATGCACAGCAAAGACGTCGCACTGATCCTGGCTACCGGCGGCGAAGGCATGGTCCGTGCAGCTTACAGTTCCGGCACGCCAACCATCAGCGGCGGCCCAGGCAACGGCCCGGCGTTTATTGAACGCAGCGCCAATATCCAGCAGGCGGTGAAGGACATCATCACCAGCAAGACCTTCGATAACGGCGTGATCTGCGCCTCTGAACAGTCGATCATCGTGGAAAAGTGCATCTATCAGGACGTACACCGCGAGTTACTGGCCCAGGGCTGCTACTTCATGAACGACGATGAGTCTGCCCGCCTGGCCAACATCCTGTTACGCCCGAACGGCATGATTAATCCTGAAGTGGTGGGAAAGACCGCCATCTACCTCAGCGAACGCGCCGGATTCTGCGTACCTGCGACCACCAGGGTGCTGATTTCGTTACAAAACAGCGTCTCGCGTAAAAACCCTTACGCCCGTGAGAAACTCTGCCCGGTGCTGGGTCTGTACATCGAAGAAGACTGGATGAGCGCCTGCGACCGAGTGGTTGAACTACTCACCAACGAAGGTCTGGGGCATACGCTGGTCATCCACACCCAGAACCAGCAGGTGATCCGCGAGTTTGCGCTGCAAAAACCGGTGCATCGCATCCTGATCAATACGCCCGCCGCGCTGGGAGGCATTGGCGCAACCACGAATCTTATACCTGCGTTGACGCTCGGTTGCGGTGCCGTCGGTGGCGGCTCCAGCTCGGACAACGTCGGCCCGATGAACCTGCTGAACGTACGTAAGGTCGGCTATGGCGTTCGTAGCATCGAGGATCTGCGCCAACCACAACCCGCAGCTCAAACGTGCAGTGCGCCAACCAGCCATAGCACCAGCATCTTCGACGATAACCGCTTTGCGGCTCCAACGGCGGCGGTAGCTCCACAGGCCGCACCGGCACCGCTGTATGCCCAGGGCGACGATCGTTTCGGGGCGGTCACCCGCGCAGTGGTTAACGCCGCGGCGAATGACATCACCGAAGAGAACGTCGAGCGGATCATTACGGAAGTGCTTGGACGCCTGTCCCGGTAACACATCAACCAAGGGTGAAAACATGATCCTCGCAAAGGTAACCGGCCATGTGGTGGCCACGCAGAAAAGTGACGAACTACGCGGCAGCAATCTGCTGCTGGTCACAGCGCTGGGTGACGACCTGGAAGCCATCAAAGATCGCACTTACGTCGCCGTCGACAGCGTCGGTGCCGGTGAAAACGATCTGGTGTTGGTGGAAGAGTATTTCGCACTGAGTAAAGACCGCTACAAGGCCATGTCGATCGTTGCCATTGTCGAGAAGGTTCACCGGGAGCGTTAAGAGTAAGAGGAAGTAGGCATGAATGAGTTTCTGATTAAGCCAAAAATCCATTTCGGTGAGGATGCGCTGCTCGCTCTGAGCAGCTTGCCTGGACGCTCGGCGTTTTTGGTCACCGATCAGGCGATGGTGAAGTTTGGCTTGGCCGAGCGGGTAACCAGCCTGCTCAAACAGCAGCAGATCCGCTGTCGTCAGTATGACGAGGTGGCCTCCGACCCGGATATCTCCGCCATCGTCAGCGGCATGAAGCTGATGGATGACGACTATCCGGACCTGGTGATTGCCTTGGGTGGCGGCTCGGTGATTGATGCCGCCAAGGCGGTGATGTATGCGCTGTGGCATTGCCGTAAAGACAGCGGCCGTAGCAAGCCTTGCTTTGTCGCCATCCCCACCACCAGCGGCACCGGTTCCGAAGTCACCAGCTTCTCGGTGATCAAGTCCCGCAGCCAAAAGCTGGTGTTGGTGGACGAGTTCATGCTGCCCGACATCGCCATCCTCGATCCTCAGTTAGTGAAGTCGGTGCCGGCCAGCATTACCGCCGATACCGGGATGGATGTGCTGTGCCATGCCCTGGAGGCCTATGTCTCCCGCAAGGCCAGCGACTTCAGCGATGCAATGGCCGAAAAAGTGGTGCAGATGGTGTTCAGCCACCTGCTGACCTGCTACCAACAGGGCAGCAACCTGCCAGCGCGGGAAAAAATGCACAACGCTTCATGCATGGCCGGGATGGCGTTCACCAATGCCTCGTTGGGCATTACCCACAGTCTGGCGCACGCCCTCGGCGGCATGTTTGGCATCCCCCATGGCCGGGCCAATGCGCTGCTGATGACATCGGTGGTCGCCTTCAATGCCGACGTTGACGGCAACTGCGACACCCCGGCCGCACACAAGTATGCCGCCCTGGCTCGCCTGTTGGGGCTGCCAAGCACCTCAGTTCGTGATGGCGTTAACAGCCTGCTGGTGGCGATCGAAACGCTGAAACAGGAAATGCAGCTACCGGCCAATCTGCAAGCCGCAGGGATAGAGGAACACCGCTTTCAGGTTTGCCTTGGCGAACTGGCCACGCAGGCGCTGCACGACAGTTGCACGCCAACCAACCCGCGCGACGTTAACGCGGCAGATTTGGAGAAACTGTTCCGCCTCGCCTACAGCGGCGGCCCGGTACAGCTTCAATAACGCACTCATTACAGTCAACGGATTTTGCCAATTTGTGTGAAAGCCGCAGGACATCAGGAGAGATTTGAACATGGCCCATTATTCACTGACGCCACGCGTAAAACTGCTGGCAGAAAGACTCTTATCCCAAAACAGCACCATCAGCACCGAACGTGCCGCCATTCTGGAAACGCTGGGTGGCGATGTGGCCGGCATGCCGCAGTTGGTCAAGAATGCCAAGCTGTTCAATGAGCTGGTCAAGCAACTGCCCGGCTACATCGGCCCCGATGAGCTGATCATCGGCAGCCAATCCTCCACGCCGCGCGCCGCCGTGTTCCACAGCGAAAGCGAACTGCGCAGTCCTTCGGCCTTCACCGCGTTTGGCCAGACCTCACCAGACTATCTGGCGGTGATCACCAAAGGGTTGTTCGCCATCGAAGCCGAAATGGAAGACCGTGCCAGAAGCATCGGCAGCGCCGTCAGCCGTTCTGGACTAGACGAAGTCAACCAATGCCGCGCCATGATCTACGCCTGCAATGCAGCGATGCATCTGGCGCAGAAACTGGCCAGCAAGGCAGAAAACATGGCGGCGGTAGAAAACCATCCGTACCGCAAAGCGGAGCTGCAAGAAGCGGCTACCATGCTGAAAAAAGTCCCGGCTTACGGGGCCAGCAGCTTTAAAGAGGCTTGCCAGTCGTTCTACTTCTTCCAACTGGCGCTGCACCTGGAAAACGGCAGCTATGCGGTTTACCCAGGCGGCTTCGACAAGCTGCTGTACAGCTTCTATCAACAGGACATTACCCGTGGCGTGCTGACGCCGGAGCAGGCTTACGAAATCGTCGAGTGCCTGTGGCTGAAACTGTGTGAGCTTTCCGAAGTGCGCGCACCGCGTGAGCTGGACGGCTACCCGATGTTTGACGCCATGCTGCACGGCGTGCGCCTCGACGATCCGGCACTAGTGATCAACGATCTTTCCGCCATGTTGCTGGCAGCCCGTAGCAATCTGATGACGCTCAACAGCAACCTGCAGGTGAAACTGTTCGCTGGCCAGGCGGGTGCTCGCCCACAGTACAGTGCGCCATCGGCCCCGTTCGTGGCAGCCTCGGCGCAAGACGTGGCAACCCACAAACTGATGGAAGGGCTGACACCACGCCTGCAACGCCTGCGTGACAACTACCTCGATGCTCGCCCAAGTGTGTCTATCTATCGCGCCATCACCTTTACCGAGATGGCGAAAAACAACCCGGGTCTGCCAACCATTCTGCTGCGCGCCAAGTCTTTCCGCGCCGCCTGTGAAACCGCACCGATCCTGATCCAGCAAGATGAGCTGATCGTCGGCCATCCGTGCGGCAAACCGCGTGCCGGGGCGTTCTCACCGGATATCGCCTGGCGCTGGGTGCGTGACGAGCTGGATACCATGGGCACCCGCCCGCAGGATCCGTTTGTTATCTCCGAGGCCGACAAGAAGACGATCCGCGAAGAGATCGTACCGTTCTGGGAAGGCCGTTCGCTCGATGAGATCTGCGAGGCACAGTATCGCGAAGCGGGCGTGTGGGCCTTCAGCGGCGAAACCTTTGTCAGCGACCTCTCCTACCACCAGATTAACGGCGGCGGCGACACCTGCCCAGGCTACGACATCCTGCTGTTCACCAAAGGGATGAACGGTATCAAGGCCGATGCCCAACAGCACCTCGCGGCGCTGAGCATGGAAAACCCGGCGGATATCGACAAGATCTACTTCTACAAAGCGGCCATTGAAACCTGTGACGGCGTGGTGGCCTATGCCAAGCGCATCGCGGACAAGGCCCGTGAACTGGCCGCCATTGAGCAAGATCCGGCACGCCGTGCGGAACTGCTGACCATCGCAGAAACCAACGAAAACGTCCCAGCCAACCCACCGAAGACCCTGCAAGAAGCACTGCAAAGCATCTGGACGGTGGAGTCGCTGTTTGAAGTGGAAGAGAACCAGACCGGGCTGTCGCTGGGCCGTCTGGATCAGTATTGCTACCCGATGTACCAGGCCGATATCGCCTCTGGCCGCCTGACGCAGGAACAGGCGTTGGAACTGTTGCAGGCCTTCATCATCAAGTGTGCCGAACTGATGTGGATGTCCAGCGAACTGGGTGCCAAGTACTTCGCTGGCTACCAGCCGTTTATCAACCTGACCATCGGCGGGCAGAAACGCAGCGGCGGCGATGCCTGTAACGATCTGACCTATCTGATCATGGACGCCGTGCGCTTTGTCAAAGTGTACCAGCCGTCGCTGGCCTGCCGTATCCATAACCAGTCACCGCAGAAGTACATGGAGAAGATCGTCGACGTGGTGAAAGCGGGTATGGGCTTCCCGGCCTGCCACTTTGATGATTCCCACATCAAGATGATGCTGCGCAAGGGCTTCGACTTTGAAGACGCGCGCGACTACTGCCTGATGGGCTGCGTAGAGCCGCAAAAATCCGGCCGCATCTATCAGTGGACCTCTACCGGTTATACCCAGTGGCCGATTGCCATCGAGTTTGTGCTCAACCGTGGCCGCATGGTGCTGTTCGACAGCTATCAAGGGTTGGATACCGGTGAGCTGAGTACCCTGAAAACCTACGAAGAGTTCGACAATGCGGTGAAGGCGCAGATCGCGCACATCGTCAAACTGTCGGCTATTGGCACCGTGATCAGCCAGCGAGTCCACCGCGACGTGGCACCAAAACCATTGATGTCGCTGCTGGTGGAAGGCTGTATGGAACAGGGTAAAGACGTGGCCGCCGGTGGCGCAGTGATCAACCACGGCCCAGGGCTGATCTTCTCCGGCCTGGCGACCTATGTCGACTCCATGGCCGCGATCCGCAAGCTGGTGTATCAGGATGGCAAATACACCCTGGAGCAGATCCGTGACGCGCTGCTGGCCAACTTTGAAGGCTTTGAACAGCTGCGCCGCGACTGCCTGAACGCGCCGAAGTACGGCAACGACGATGACACGGTCGATCAGTACGCGCTGGACATCACCGAGTGGACCGAGCGTGAGTGCCGTAAATACAAGATGCTCTACTCCACGCTGAGCCACGGCACCCTGTCGATCTCCAACAATACGCCGATCGGTGAACTGACCGCCGCGACGCCAAACGGCCGCCTGGCCTGGATGCCGCTTTCCGACGGGATCAGCCCGACGCAGGGCGCGGACAAACAGGGCCCAACCGCCATCATCAAGTCCGTCAGCAAGATGAACGTGGAAACCATGAACATCGGCATGGTGCACAACTTCAAGTTCCTCAAAGGGCTGCTCGATACCCCGGAAGGCAAGAACGGGCTGATCACCCTGCTGCGTACCGCGTCCATTCTGGGCAACGGGCAGATGCAGTTCAGCTACGTGGATAACGAAGTGCTGAAGCAGGCACAGGTGGAGCCAGAGAAATATCGCGACCTGATCGTCCGCGTAGCGGGTTACAGCGCGTACTTCGTCGAGTTGTGCAAAGAAGTTCAGGACGAAATTATCAGCCGTACGGTCATTGAGAAGTTCTGACCTTAGCCTTGGATAAGACAGGGACGTCTTATCCCATCAGCCTTCGAAGAAAGGGGAAATAGTATGGATAACACGCTGGAGAAAAAGGGTCGGATATTCAATATCCAGAAATACTCGATCTACGACGGAGACGGTATTCGCACCCTGATTTTTTTCAAAGGTTGTAACATCCTCTGCGCCTGGTGCGCCAACCCCGAGGGGCTCACCAGCAATTTCCAGGTGATGTATTCACACGATAAGTGCGTTGACTGTGGGCAATGTGTTGATGTCTGCCCGGTGGGGATCCATTCCCAGCGCCAAAACGCACAAGGCGATCTCAAGCACCACCTCGATCGCAACATAGACTGCATCGGTTGCCGCAAGTGCGAAGAAGTCTGCATCTCCGGCGCGCTGGACATCATGGGCAAGGACGTCACGGTGCAGGAGCTGATGGATATCATCCTGCAGGACGTCGATTTCTATCATGCCTCTGGCGGTGGCGTCACCCTGGGCGGTGGCGAGCTGAGCCTGCAAACCGACTTTGCGGCCGCGCTGCTGACCGAATGCAAAAAACAGATGATCAACACCGCCATCGAAACCAATGGCACCACCTCGCTAGCCAATTATGAAAAGCTGGCAACCTGCACCGATATGTTCCTGTTCGATATCAAGCATATCGATAGCGCACGGCATAAAGCGTTGTTTGGCATGGGCAACGAAGGCGTAAAAAGAAACCTGGAGCGCCTGGTGGAGTTGGGCAGCCATATCGTGGTGCGCATGCCTTTGGTGCGTGGCTATAACGATTCTTACGACGCCATCACCGGTGCCATTGACTATGTCATGGCCCTGGCACGCAAAGGCAATATCAGCCGTATCGACGTGTTGCCTTATCACCAACTGGGTAAAAACAAATACCAGCGGCTCGACATGATCTATCCGATCAAAGACGACCCAAGTTACAGCAATGAAGAACTGGACCAACTGGCGGCTTTTTTCCAGCGCTTTGACTTTGATATCCGCCTGGTAAGGCACTAAGGAGATTGAGATGAACTTAAGCCTGGGAGTGATTGAAACCTATGGCCTGACCGCCGCGATCCACGCGGCCGATGCGGCCTGTAAATCCGCAGCGGTAACGGTCCTTGGGTACAAGAAGATTGGTTCTGGCCTGGTTAGCGTGTTCTTTGCCGGCGAAATCAGCGCGGTGAAAACCGCCATCGACAGCGGTGTGGCAGTGATCAAGCAACCGGCGTTTATCAAAGGCCAGTTGGTAATTGCCCGCCCGGAAAAACAGGTCGTCGCGCTGCTGACCGGGCTGAAAGGCAAGGAGCTTACGCCGCCAGCGGCCAAGGTACAGCAAGAACCGCCAGCGCCAGTAGCGGAAGTGGCCGCCCCGCAGGCAGAGGCCGCAGCGCCGGTAGTCGAAACCCCTGTTGCCGACAACAAACCCGCACGTACCAACGGCAAGAAAGAGTCTAAATAACCGTACAGCTTCTGAGATCGGGTAGGAATAACAGTATGTTTAATGAGTCGTTACTGGAAAGGATCCGCCATAACCTGGCAGAGAACTATTCTTCTCCCACCGGCCTTGCCATCCCGGTTGGGGTCTCTAACCGGCATGTCCATCTGTCGCAGCAGGATATTGAAACGCTGTTTGGTGCCGGTTATCGGCTGACGCCATGCAAAGAGCTACGCCAGCCGGGGCAGTTCGCCGCGAAAGAGTGCGTGATGATCGTCGGCCCGAAAGGCTCGCTCTCCAAGGTGCGGGTGTTGGGGCCAGCGCGCGAATGTACTCAGTTGGAAATCTCCAAGGCGGACTGCTTTACCTTGGGGCTGAAGGCTCCGGTACGCGAATCCGGCAATCTGAACGCCTCCGGTGACGCCATGCTGGCTGGCCCGGCGGGCTATGTTTCACTGCATTCACAGGTGATTTGTGCCCAGCGCCATATCCATATGAACCCGCAGGATGCCGCCAGGTTGGGCGTGCAGAACGGGCAGAAGGTGCGGGTGAAAGCGGCAGGCGTGCGTGGGTTGATCTTTGACGAAGTCATCGTGCGGATCAAAGCCAGTTTTGCTCTGGAACTGCACATTGATACCGATGAAGCCAACGCCGCCGGGCTGGCTTCCGGTGACAACGTGGTTATCGTTCCCTAAGGCGGCAAATATGATGCAGCGTGAAATCATCGATAAGTTGGTCAGTGAAGTGCTCTCACGGATGCGGCCACGGGCGTTGGTGTTGTTAACCGCAGCGGATGGTTACCACGAAATTATCCGCGCGCGCTTGCAGCACTGCCAGGCGTTCTCGCCGGTGATCCTGTTTAGCGATAATGCCCGGCAGTTTCACGCAGAAACAGATTGGAGCCAACTAGGGCCGATAACTTCGCTGGCGGAAATCAGTCAAACCGGCGCGTTGGATAATATTGAGCGGGTATTAATTCCTTTCCTCGATTTCGCGACGGCGGCAGAAGTGGCCAATGGTTTATTACAGTCTGACGCTGCCCGGTTTATTCATCTGGCCCGCATGAGCGGCAGGCCAATTATGGCGCTGGATTATAACTGCAACCCGACCAGCGAATTAAATCAGCTGAAAGGCCTGAGCCGCGCTCCACAGGCAGATTATCTGCCAAAACTGGCGGCCCAGGGCATTGAGCTCTGTACGTTGGATCGGATGCTATCGGCCCAGCCTGCCACCACGGAGCCGTTGGCAGCGCCGCCACAGGCTTACGTAACGCTAAGCGAACTCAAGCGGCTCAATGGTCGTTCACCACCGGGAGCCAAGCTGACCGATTTAGCTCTGGAATATAGCCGAGGAAAAAAATAATACAGAACTAGGTGAGGGCTTTTACCCCGAAGAGAGTCCCCTCACCCTACCCCTCTCCCACAGGGAGAGGGGACCGATCGAGTTTGCTGAGATTTCCTCTTTATTTTCAAGTGAGCTGGAGCGGCGTGATATTCAGGTACCAAAGTTGATCTGTAACAAGAGTGATTAAAAAAACCAGCACCGTAGCCAAGTTGTTGCACACTCGGCTCCCTCTCCCTGTGGGAGAGGGTTGGGGTGAGGGGTAATTAATATAAGTCTCAAATTTTAAATTTATATAAATCATTACTTATCAGGAGCGAACTCTATGTCTACCAAGGCAAAAGCATGGGTATGGATGTTATTGGTCATCTTCTCCGAGACCTCGGCCACCTCTACCTTAAAAATGTTTGATAACAGCGAAGGTACCACCAAGACGTTATTACTCGGCTTGATCGTAGTGTTGTATTGCGTTTGTTATTACTCGTTATCCAACGCGGTGAAATACATCCCTGTCGGCCTGGCTTACGCCACCTGGTCAGGCACCGGGATTTTACTGGTCTCAAGCCTGGGCATGGTGTTTTACGGCCAACACCCTGATATGCCAGCCATTATCGGCATGATCGTGATTGCCAGCGGCATCGTGATCATGAACCTCTTCTCCAAAATGGGCTCCTCCGAAGAATAAGGGTATCAACTATGTTTAACATTGGCTTCTTGTGGCTGGCACTGTCGATTGGTTCGGAAATCACCGGGACCTCGATGATCAAAAAAACCAACAACTTTAAAAAGCTGGGGCCTTCGGTGCTGGTGATTAGCGCTTACTGCCTGTGCTATTTCGCCCTGACCAAGGCGATGGGCTTTATCCCGGTGGGCGTCGCTTACTCGCTGTGGTGCGGCTTTGGCATCGTCGGGGTGACCTTCGTTTCGATGCTGCTCTACAAGCAGAAACCGGATCTCCCAGCCATATTCGCCATGGCGCTGATCATCGGTGGTGGCGTCATTATGAACATCTTCTCGCAGATGTAAGATCTCAGCCCCTTACAGCGCAGCGGCAAGGTAGCGCGGTAAGGGGCTGATTGACGCCATCAATAAGTAATGCTGGCTAATGATTCGACACTGCATAATCCAGATATGTAATAGTTGCAGTCACGTATTTTGCAAGACAATATCTAATTTCGGAACACTGTTTCATTATTAGGGATAAATCATGCAAAGAAATTTCAAGTCATTATCAGCTATGGCGATTTTTCTGCTGGCCCTGACGGGTTGTGATAACTCGGATGGTAGTATCGCCTCTCCTGTTGAGCCAGTTAAACCCGTTGTTCCCCCTGAAACTGAGAAACCTGTCGCTGACCGCAGTGGTGCCTGGCCAGCCTCAGCCATTAACGATCCAGAATTAACCGGGAAAGAACCGGTAATGCCTGAAGTCTGCCAAACACTCTCAGCCGAACTGAACCAGAATGCCAAAGGGCTACTGGATGAAGCCATTGATGCTGACGTGAATAATTCCCAACCCGATACCCAGCGTATTCAAGCCGCGATCGACGCCTGCAACACCGGTGCCGTTAAATTGGTCGCAGGCAGCAACGAAGAGAATGCGTTCTTGAGCGGTCCACTTACGCTGAAAAGCGGCGTAACGCTCTGGGTAGATCAAGGGATCACCCTGTTTGCCTCACGTAGCCCGGTGGATTACCAGATTGCCGGTAAGAATAACTGTGGCGAAACCGCCAGTGCCGATAATGGCTGTAACGCATTGATTACCGCCACCGATGCAATAAACAGCGGCGTGATTGGCGAAGGTATTATCGACGGGCGAGGAGGGGCAGTGCTCACCAGCGGAAAATATGCCGATATCCTTACCTGGTGGGATGTGGGCGCATTAACCAAAACCGTTTCCGGCGCCAATCAGAACAACCCGCGGCTAATTCAGGTCACCAACAAGAATTCCGCCAAGCCGACCAGCCAGAACTTCACGCTGTATAAGATCACCTTACAGAATGCGCCCAAATTCCACTTTGTCCCCAGTGGGGTCAATGGAGTGGTCGTCTGGGGCGTGAAGGTGTTAACGCCTTCACTGGCCTATACGGTTCCAGGCTATGATTGCCCGAAAGGGACAACCCCTGCGACATCGGGTTCCCCTAACTATACCCGAGCAAGCACCTGCTTTACCCCGGATACGACCAAGAACACCGATGCGATCGATCCTGGCCAATCGCAGAATGTCCTGATTGCCTATAACCACATCAGTACCGGTGATGACGGTATCGCCATCAAAGCCCACAGCAGCAATGCCTGTGTCCCACCGATTGCCGAAAAGTATGCCGGGCAGTTGCCTATTTACACCGTCAGCAACGTCAAAATTCTGCATAACCGCCTCTACTTCACCCATGGTATGTCAATCGGCAGTGAAACCGACTGCGCGGTCAAAGACGTGGAAATTCGGGATATGAGCATTGACGGCCATGATGCTGACTTTGCCGTCGGCGTGCGTATCAAAACCGACATGAGCGTTGGAGGAGAAGTGAGGAACATCAACTATGATGGCATTTGCATCCGCCGCGCTCAGGAAGCGCTGACCATAGATACCTACTACAGCAAAAAAACCGGCCAGGCCTACCCCGATATTCAAGATGTCACCATCAAGAATTACCACTATGTGGATACGCCAGACTCCATTTACAACGGAGATAACGTTCGGGTCACCTTACGGGGCTTCAGCTCTGATGGCCAGGATCTGCCATTAAGAAACATTGTGCTCGATAACACCGTGTTTGACAGCGCCCCACAGTTGGCTAGCAAAGCCTCGGCATCAATCCCTGCCGCGCCTTCTTATGCCCAGATCCTGATGGGACCTGGCCCGGTATCCTTGGCGGATCGGCTGTTGGAAGCCGCGGACAACGGTGCCGCAGAGTTTGACGTGCTGGATAACCGTAATGGATCCGAGGAGCCTTACGATTGCAGCGAAGCCTTTGCACTGTTCCCTTCTAGCGCCTCTGCACTCTAAGCGAAAAACGGGTAGGATCTCTCCCACCCGTCTTTCCTCTGCTGCGGTGACTTAACACATCGCGGCTTTGATTTGCATACAGGCCCAGTCTATTGGGCCTGACTATTTCCGCTTCAGCAGCAAAACAAGGCTGATCAACAGGAACAGCAAGCTAGGCAACAGGGCCCCCAGAATTGGCGGCATGCTGTACACCATGCTCAGCGGGCCGAAAATTTGATCCAGCACGTAGAACAGGAAGCCGAAGCTGATACCGATCACCACTCGCACACCCATTGGCACGCTACGCAGTGGGCCAAAGATAAACGACAGCGCCATCAGCATCATCACCGCCACCGACAGCGGCGAGAAGATCTTGCTCCACATATTCAGCTGATAACGGCTGGCCTCCTGGCCACTCTGCTTGAGGTACTTCACATAGTTGTGCAAGCCGCTGATGGAAAGCGAATCCGGATCCAACGCTACCACGCCCAGCTTGTCCGGCGTCAGGTTGGTTTTCCACACCCCGGTCAACGTCTGGGTACTGGTCACCTGTTTTGGATTGGTCAGATCGGAGGTATCCACCTGCGAAAGCTGCCACGCACCGTCTTCAAAATCTGCGGTACCGGCATAGCGGACCGTCTCTAAACGGCGCTGATCGTTGAAGTGGTAAATGTTGACGCCAGCCAACTCTTTTTCACCTGCCACCCGTTCGATGTAGATAAAGTCGTTGCCGTCCTTCGCCCACAGGCCGCTCTTGGTAGAGAGCAGCGAGCCACCGTACATCTGCTGCGCACGGTAGTTACGCGCCATCTGTTCGCCCTGCGGTGCCACCCATTCGCCGATTGCCATCGTCAGCAAGACCAGCGGAATGGCGGTTTTCATCACCGACCCAGCAATCTGCAGCCGGGTGAAGCCAGAAGCCTGCATCACCACCAGTTCGCTACGCGTAGCCAGGGTGCCCAAACCGAGCAATGCCCCTAGCAGCGCCGCCATCGGGAAGAAGATCTCAATATCCTTTGGTACGCTGAGCAGGGTATACACCCCCGCACCCAGCGCCGAATATTCACCCTGCCCGACTTTACGCAACTGATCGACAAACTTGATGATGCCGGAAAGCGAAACCAGCATGAACAGCGTCATCATGATGGTGTTGAAAATCGTTTTACCGATATAACGGTCCAGTACACCAAACATCAGGCCGCTCCTCTCAGGCGTGCACGCAGTTTGCGCATCGGCACGGTATCCCACAGGTTAAGTGCCAGAGCAATCGCGAAGTACGCCAGGTTCACCAGCCACATCCACACCAGCGGATCCAGCTTGTCCTTACCGGCATTGGAACGCAGCGAGGTCTGCAGCAGGAAGAAGATCAGATACAGCAGCATCGCTGGCAACATGCTCAGCACGCGGCCTTGGCGCGGGTTGACCACGCTGAGCGGCACCACCAGCAGAGCCATCAGAACCACGGAAACGACCAGCGTCAGACGCCAGTGGAATTCGGCGCGCGCATCCGGTTCATTTGATTCCCACAGCGTGCGCATCGACATCTGCTCAGACTGGGTATTATCGATAGTGACGGACTGATGGCCGATAACCGCTTTATAGTCATTGAAGTCGGTAATGCGGAAATCACGCAGCAGCGCGGTGCCTTCAAACCGGGTGCCTTTGTCCAGCGTGACGACCTGCGATCCATCGCGGCCCTGGTTGATCACCCCATGCTCGGCCACCACCACCGAAGGGCGTTGGTTGCCGCTCGGGCGTAGCTGCGCCAGGAACACGTCGTTGAAGGTGTTGCCCTTTACGCTGCCGACAAACAGTACGGCATTACCATCCTGTGAGGGCTGGAACTGCCCTTCAGCCAGCCCGGCAATGCTGGGGTTGGCTTTGGCTTCGGCAATCACTTCATCCTGATGGCTGGCCGCCCATGGCCCGACCCAGAAAACGTTTACCGCAGCCACCGCCGAGGTAAAGATCGCCAACACCATAGCGGCAATGATCAGGGTCCGTTTCCCCAGACCGCAGGCGTGCATGACGGTGATTTCGCTTTCGGTATACAACCGTCCAAACGTCATCAAGAGGCCAAGAAACAGGCTTAAGGGCAAGATTAGCTGCGCCATCTTCGGCACACCCAATGCAAGCAGGGATAAGACTAAATTTGTCGGGATATTGCCGTCGACCGCATCACCTAACACCCTGACCAGATTCTGACAAAAGAAGATCAGAAGCAGGATAAACAGGATGGCAATTTGGCTCTTCAGCGTTTCCCGTACCAGATATCTAATGATGATCACGCTTATTACGCCTGTGAAAACTTGTCTTTTTGCAGGAAAATCGATAGTTTCATCGCTAATCCGCCATTTTTTCTCATCATGTGGCAACCTTCACAGCTAAAATAGTATTAGAACATCAAGCTGTTTGGCCATCCTATAGGAACAGACCTATAGTAGCCAAAACAGAACGTTTACGCCGTTCAGGTTAACCTAGTTAGTTAACTCAATGACGGAAGATCTTGGCGGAGCAGGTCATTCTAGCCGTAGCTTTCGTCGTTGTCTTTAAGATTCAGGAGAGTGCATGGAGTTCAGTGTAAAAAGCGGTAGCCCGGAAAAACAGCGCAGCGCCTGTATTGTAGTAGGTGTTTTCGAACCACGCCGCCTGTCACCTATCGCAGAACAACTCGACAAAATCAGTGATGGTTATATCAGCGCACTACTGCGCCGGGGCGAACTGGAAGGCAAAGTCGGGCAGACATTACTGCTGCACCATGTGCCGAACATTCTCTCCGAACGCATCTTGCTGATTGGCTGTGGCAAAGAGCGCGAGCTCGATGAACGCCAGTACAAGCAGGTGATCCAGAAAACCATCAATACCCTTAACGACACCGGTTCCATGGAGGCCGTCTGCTTCCTGACCGAGCTGCACGTAAAAGGCCGCAATACTTACTGGAAGGTGCGCCAGGCGGTAGAAACGGCCAAAGAAACGCTCTACACCTTCGATCAGTTGAAGAGCAACAAGGTGGAGCCACGTCGCCCGCTGCGTAAAATGGTGTTCAACGTGCCAACCCGCCGTGAACTGACCAGCGGTGAACGCGCCATCCAACACGGCCTGGCCGTGGCTTCCGGCATCAAGGCCGCCAAAGATCTCGGCAATATGCCACCAAACATCTGTAACGCCGGTTATCTGGCCTCACAGGCTCGTCAGTTGGCCGACGCCTTCAGCACCCACATCACCACCCGCGTCATCGGTGAACAACAGATGAAAGAGCTGGGGATGAATGCCTACCTGGCGGTCGGTGCCGGTTCGCAAAATGAATCGCTGATGTCGGTGATGGAATATAAGGGAAATCCTAACCCGGACGCTAAGCCGATCGTGCTGGTAGGCAAAGGGCTGACCTTCGACTCCGGCGGCATCTCGATCAAACCTGCCGATGGCATGGACGAGATGAAATACGACATGTGCGGTGCGGCAACCGTGTACGGCGTCATGCGTGTGGTAGCAGAACTGAACCTGCCGCTGAACGTGATTGGCGTGCTGGCTGGCTGTGAAAACATGCCGGGCGGACGTGCCTATCGCCCAGGTGACGTGCTGACCACCATGTCTGGCCAGACGGTAGAAGTGCTGAACACCGACGCCGAAGGCCGCCTGGTACTGTGCGATACCCTTACCTACGTGGAACGTTTCGAGCCAGAGCTGGTAATTGATATCGCTACCCTGACCGGTGCCTGCGTGATCGCATTAGGCCACCACATCACTGGCCTGATGTCGAACCACAACCCGCTGGCTCACGAGCTGATTGGCGCTTCCGAGCAATCGGGTGACCGTGCGTGGCGCTTGCCGATGAGCGATGAGTATTACGAGCAGCTGGATTCCAACTTTGCGGATATGGCCAACATTGGCGGCCGCCCTGGTGGTGCTATCACCGCCGCGTGCTTCCTTTCACGCTTTACCCGCAAGTACAGCTGGGCGCACCTGGATATCGCCGGTACCGCTTGGCGCTCCGGCAAGGCCAAAGGGGCCACTGGCCGCCCGGTAGCCCTGCTGGCGCAGTTCCTGCTCAATCGTGCCGGCTTGAACGGCGACGATTAAATCCGCGCGGTAATTCAGGTATAATCACCGAGGGCACAGCACGCTGTGCCCTTACATTTTTTGGCCACGGTGAATTGAATCATGAAACAGGCAACGTTCTACCTTCTTGAACACGCAGAACCCGCTGGTGCGCTCAGTGCACACGAGGCTGTGGCCTGTGCCGTTGCCGCCGAAAGATGGCGCGCTGGCAAGCGGGTGCTGATCGCCTGTGAAAGCCAGGAGCAGGCCCAGCGGCTGGATGAAGCCCTGTGGCAACGTGAACCACACCAATTTGTGCCGCACAATCTCGCAGGCGAAGGGCCAAACTTTGGCGCGCCGGTCGAGCTGTGCTGGCCAGGCAAACGCGGCAATGCCCCGCGCGATCTGCTGATCGCCCTGCTGCCGCAGTTTGCAGATTTTGCTACTGCTTTCCATGAAGTGGTAGACTTCGTCCCTTACGAAGACACCTTGAAACAGTTGGCGCGCGAACGTTACAAAGCCTATCGCAGCGTCGGCTTCCATTTGACCACGGCCACGCCGCCAACTAACTGAACCTTGAAATAAAAATGGAAAAGACCAACACCGATCTCGATACCGCCTATGACCCAACCCAGATCGAACAGAAGCTGTACGATCACTGGGAAAGCCAGGGCTATTTCAAACCGAATGGCGATACCAGCCAGGAAAGTTTCTGCATCATGATCCCGCCGCCGAACGTCACCGGCAGCCTGCATATGGGCCACGCGTTCCAGCAGACCATCATGGACACCATGACCCGCTACCAGCGCATGCAGGGTAAAAATACCCTGTGGCAAGCCGGTACCGACCATGCCGGTATCGCGACCCAGATGGTGGTTGAGCGCAAGATCGCCGCAGAAGAAAATAAAACCCGCCATGATTATGGCCGCGATGCGTTCATCGATAAAATCTGGCAGTGGAAGGACGAGTCCGGCGGCACCATCACCCGCCAGATGCGCCGTCTGGGCAACTCCGTGGATTGGGAGCGCGAGCGCTTCACCATGGATGAAGGCCTGTCCAACGCGGTGAAAGAAGTGTTTGTCCGCCTGTACAAAGAAGATCTGATCTACCGTGGCAAACGCCTGGTGAACTGGGATCCAAAACTGCGCACCGCCATCTCCGATCTGGAAGTGGAAAACCGCGAGTCCAAAGGTTCCATGTGGCACCTGCGCTATCCGCTGGCCGATGGGGCAAAAACGGCGGAAGGCAAAGACTACCTTGTGGTTGCCACCACCCGTCCGGAAACCGTGCTGGGTGATACCGGCGTAGCGGTAAACCCGGAAGATCCACGCTACAAGGATCTGATTGGCAAAGAGATCATTCTGCCGTTGGTGGGCCGCCGCATCCGCATCGTGGGTGACGAGCACGCCGATATGGAGAAAGGCACCGGCTGCGTGAAAATCACCCCGGCGCACGACTTCAACGACTATGAGGTGGGTAAGCGTCACGGCCTGCCGATGATCAACATCCTGAGCTTCGACGGTGACATCCTCGAAGTGGCCGAGGTGTTCGACACCCTGGGCGAAGCCAGCACCGCCTACAGCGGCGAGCTGCCAGCGCAGTTCCGTGGCCTGGAGCGCTTTGCTGCGCGTAAAGCCGTGGTTGCCGCCTTTGACGAACTCGGCCTGCTGGAAGAGATCAAACCTCACGATCTGACCGTGCCTTACGGCGACCGTGGCGGCGTGGTTATCGAGCCAATGCTGACCGACCAATGGTACGTGCGTACCGCACCGCTGGCGAAAGTCGCGGTGGAAGCGGTTGAGCAAGGTGAGATCCAGTTCGTACCTAAGCAGTACGAAAACATGTACTTCAGCTGGATGCGCGATATCCAGGACTGGTGTATCTCCCGTCAGCTGTGGTGGGGCCACCGCATCCCGGCCTGGTACGACGCCGAAGGCAAAGTGTACGTTGGCCGCACCGAAGAAGAAGTACGTCGCGAAAACAACCTGGGTGCCGACGTGGCGCTGAACCAGGACGAAGACGTGCTGGATACCTGGTTCTCCTCCGGCCTGTGGACCTTCTCGACCCTGGGTTGGCCAGAGCAGACCCCGGATCTGAAGACCTTCCACCCGACCAGCGTGCTGGTCAGCGGCTTCGACATCATCTTCTTCTGGATTGCCCGCATGATCATGCTGACCATGCACTTCGTCAAAGATGAAAACGGCAAGCCGCAGGTTCCGTTCAAAACCGTGTACATGACCGGCCTGATCCGCGACGACGAAGGGCAGAAGATGTCCAAATCGAAGGGTAACGTCATCGATCCGCTGGATATGGTTGACGGTATCTCGCTTGAAGATCTGCTGGAGAAACGTACCGGCAACATGATGCAGCCGCAGCTGGCAGAGAAAATCCGCAAGCGCACCGAGAAGCAGTTCCCGAACGGCATTGAACCGCACGGCACCGACGCCCTGCGCTTTACCCTGGCAGCACTGGCCTCTACTGGCCGTGACATCAACTGGGATATGAAGCGCCTGGAAGGCTACCGCAACTTCTGTAACAAGCTGTGGAACGCCAGCCGCTTTGTGCTGATGAACACCGAAGCGCACGACTGCGGCTTCAACGGTGGCGAAATGCAGCTGTCGCTGGCCGACCGCTGGATCCTGGCCGAATTCAACCGCACGGTGAAAGCCTACCGTGAGGCGCTGGACACCTATCGCTTCGATATCGCGGCGGGCATCCTGTACGAATTCACCTGGAACCAGTTCTGCGACTGGTATCTGGAATTGACCAAACCGGTCGTGATCAACGGCAGCGAAGCGGAACAGCGCGGCACGCGCAATACGCTGATCACCGTGCTGGAAGCGTTGCTGCGCCTGGCGCACCCAATCATTCCATTTATCACCGAAACCATCTGGCAGCGCGTCAAGCCTCTGACCGGTGAAACCGCAGACACCATCATGCTGCAGCCGTTCCCGGCCTTCGACGCCGCGCTGGAAGACCAGCAGGCATTGAACGATCTGGAGTGGATCAAGCAGGCGATCATCGCGGTGCGTAACATCCGCGCCGAGATGAACATCGCGCCAAGCAAACAGCTGGAAGTGCTGCTGCGTAACGCCAATGGTGATGCCCAACGTCGTGTGCAGGAAAACCAGAGCTTTATCGAACGCCTGGCGCGCCTGAGCTCTATTACCCTGCTGCCTGCGGGCGAGAAAGGCCCGGTTTCAGTCACCAAGCTGGTGGACGGTGCCGAACTGCTGATCCCGATGGCGGGCTTTATCGACAAGGATGCGGAAATCGCGCGCCTGTCGAAAGAGATGGGCAAGCTGGATGGTGAGATTGCTTCTATCGAAGGCAAGCTGTCCAACGAAGGCTTTGTGGCTCGCGCACCGGAAGCGGTAGTGGCCAAAGAGCGTGAACGCCTGGCAGCCTGCAAAGAAGGCAAGCTGAAGCTACAGGAACAGCAGGCGACTATCGCTGCACTGTAATTCTGCAAACTACCGATCAAAAACAGCGGGTGATTTTTCCCCGCTGTTTTTTTATCGGCATTGCCAAAAGCCAGGCTTAAGTGTTATTACAAAGTACTATTGATGCGGTGCATTCCGTAATAACAACGAAATTCCGGGTCCCCTCAGGTTCCCTTTGATGGTGAGTGTAAACATGACAACAGCCACCCCAGTGCGTCTTCTGGTACGCCCAATCACGGCCGACGATAATGCCGCTATTGCTCACGTTATTCGCGAAGTCTCCGCCGAACATGGCCTGACGGCGGATAAAGGTTATACCGTTTCCGATCCCAATCTGGACGCCTTGTTCCAACTCTATAGCCAACCGCGCAGTGCTTACTGGGTGGTGGAGATAGACGGTCAGATTGCCGGTGGGGGTGGCGTTGCGCCGCTGCAAGGCGGTGAGATCGACGTCTGCGAATTACAGAAAATGTATTTCCTGCCGGTGCTGCGTGGCAAAGGCTTGGCAAAACGCCTGGCGCTACAGGCGATGGAGTTTGCACGCCAGCAAGGGTTCAACCGCTGCTATCTGGAAACGACCGCCACGTTGCAGCAGGCGATTGGCCTGTATGAGCATCTTGGTTTTGAGCATATCGATTGTGCCATGGGCAATACCGGCCACGGCGACTGCGAAGTCACCATGCTGAAGTCACTTTAACCGCCGCAA
>NZ_JBKABN010000021.1:0-107649 GCF_046269175.1 Serratia sp. J2 | reverse complement strand
GATCTGAAAATTCGGTGGCTCACCTTGGATGAGGGGGCGGTCGAATTTGTTGAGATTACCTATTTACTTCCAGCAGAGCGCCGCCTATCAGCTCCCTCTCCCTGTGGGAGCGCCAGCAGCTCATCCGCCGCCGCCACAATATGCGCCGCCGTCAGGCCATATTCCTGCTGCAAGAACTCCTGCGTACCCACTTGCCCATAGCGGCCTTTCACTCCCACCCGCCGCATCGGTACCGGGCACTCTTCCACCAGTACCTCCGCCACTGCCGAACCAAGTCCGTTATGAATGCTGTGGTTCTCGCAGGTGACGATCCTGCCGGTTTTCGCCGCAAAGGTTTTAATGATTTCACGATCGATAGGCTTGAGCGTAAACATGTCTATCACCGCCGCGCTGATGCCACGCTGTTGCAGCTCCTGCGCCGCCTGCAATGCTTCGGCGACCATAATGCCGTTGGCGATCAGCGTAATATCGCTGCCGTCACGCAGCAGATTAGCCTTACCGATAGTGAAACGATAGCCTGCGGGATAAATATGTGTCGCCTGCTTACGGATGGTTCGCACCCAGTAGAAGCCTTGCAACTTCACCAGTTGCTGCAAAATATCCTGGAACATGGTGGCATCGGTCACCTCCAGCACCACCGAATTCGCCAGGCCGCGCACGATCCCCATGTCTTCAAACGACATATGCGTACCCCCGTTATGGCAGGCGCTGACCCCGGCATCGGAAGCGATCACCTTGACGTTGTTGCGCTGATAGTCCAACGACATAAACAGCTGATCGAAACAGCGGCGGCTGGCAAAAGCGGTGAAGGTGTGGACAAATGGCACTCGTCCGGTCAGTGACAAACCGGCAGCCACGCCAATCACATTGGCCTCCATGATACCGCAGTTGATGACCCGCTCTCGGTGATCCTTATGTACGCCATCCATCGCCATCGAACTCATCAGATCGGCTTCCAGTGCGATCACCGGCGTATCGGCTTCGGCCTGTTGACGGATCACGCTGGCGTACACCTTGCGCATCTCTACGGCGTCTTTTTCGAATGGCATTTCCAGGTTAAACATAGGCGGCCTCCAGCTCGGCAATGGCCTTTTCGATTTCGCTGCGAACATCTGGCGTTAAACGCAGATGATGTGAGTTTTTCAGGTTCTCGAGATAAGCCACCCCCTGCCCCTTGAGGCTATCGAGGATCACCACCAATGGCCGTTGCTCTCCACTGCGCTCCGGCAATACGGCATCACGGATCGCCGCAATGTCATCCCCACGAACGGTTTGCACCTCAAAACCGAAGGCGCGGAATTTACCGGCCAGATCGAAAGGTTTGATCACCTCATCCAGCGTGCCGTCCAATTGCTGTTTGTTGTAATCAATAAACAGCGTCAGATTATGCAGGTTATGGTGGGCGATAAACTGGAACGCTTCCCAGCATTGGCCTTCGTTCAATTCACCGTCCCCCAGGATGCAGAATACCCGGTTGCTGCGCTTTGCCAGTTGGTGTGCAAGCGCCATACCGGCAGCGATAGAGACCCCTTGCCCGAGCGAACCGGTGGTGGCATCTACCCCACGGGTGAGCAAACGGTCTGGGTGGCTCGGCAAACGGGTGCCATTCTGGTTGAGCGTTTGCAATTGCTCCAACGGGAAATAGCCCTTAAGCGCCAGCACGCTATACAGCGCCGGGCCTGCATGGCCTTTCGACAGCACGAAATAATCGCGCTCAGGCCAATCCGGGTCACCCGGATCGATACGCATCACTTCGCCGTACAGCACCGCCAGCGTTTCAACCACCGACATACAGCCACCATAATGGCCAAATCCCAGTCCAGTGAGTGCCTTCAGCGTTTCCAGACGGATTGCCCCGGCCAATTGCGTCAAATCAGTCACGGTGTTGCTCATGAGCTTTCCTCCTTATTTTTGGCTGGGGCATCTTTGCGTTTCCCCAAGAAGTTATGTGCGACCAGCAAGCCAAAAATGGCGACGATCGCGACCATGATCATTTCTTTGGTCAGGAAGCGCGCCATATTGCCCAACACGATCCCCACCACACCGAAGTCCGTATCGGAGAAGGTGGTGTTGGCAAAACCCAGCGCGCCCAGTACCGGCAACAACAGCACCGGCAGGAAGGTAATCAACAGACCGTTGGCAAATGCCCCCAGCATGGCACCGCGCCGCCCGCCGGTCGCATTGCCGAACACCCCGGCAGTGGCCCCGGTGAAGAAGTGCGGCACCACGCCCGGCAGGATCAGCACCATCTTCATTTGGCCGAGCAAAAATAGACCGGCCAAGCCCCCCAGGAAACTGAACAGGAAACCAATCAACACCGCATTAGGGGCGTAGGGATAGACCACCGGGCAGTCCAGCGCCGGGCGGGCATTAGGGACCAGTTTTTCCGAGAAGCCGGTAAAGGCCGGGACGATCTCGGCCAGGATCAGGCGCACCCCTTGCAGAATGATGAATACCCCGGCGGCAAAAGTGATCGCCTGAATAATCGAGTACACCAGGTAGTTCTGCCCGCCACTCAATTGGCTTTCGACGTAATCCTGGCCCGCGCAGATAGCCAGGATCAGGTAGATCACGATCATGGTCATCGAGATGGAAATCGAGCTGTCACGCAGGAAGCTGAGGTTTTTAGGTAAGTTCATCTCCTCGGTGGAACGCGAGTTTTTCCCCACCTTGGAGCCGATCCAGCCGGAAAGGACATAGCCCAAGGTACCGAAATGGCCAAAGGCAATGTCGTCGTTACCGGTAATGCGGCGCATATAGCGCTGGGCGATCGCCGGGAAGAACGCCATCACCAAGCCCAGAGTCAACGCTCCGGTGAACACCAGCTGTACGCCCTCAAAACCGGCCACGGTGAGGATGATGCCGATCATACAGGCCATGTAGAAGGTGTGGTGTCCGGTCAGGAAGATGTATTTCAAGCGGGTAAAGCGGGCCACGATGATGTTGGCCACCATGCCAAACGCCATGATCAACGCGGTGGAGGCACCGTATTTCTCTAGTGAGATAGAGACAATCGCTTCGTTATTGGGAATAATTCCCTGAATATTGAACGCATGCTCAAACATGCCGCCCAATGGATTCAGCGAGCCGACTAATACCGTCGCCCCACCACCCAACACAATAAAGCCCAGAATGGTTTTAACCGTACCTTTGACTACGTCAGAAAAAGATTTCTTTTGTGCCAATAAGCCAATCAAGGCAATCACCCCGACCAATACCGCCGGGACCTTTAATATATCAACCACAAACCTGAGCGTTTCCTGGATAAACATATCCACCTCGCCAATGGGTTAGATTAAATAATGGAGTGAGCTGCGAAGTAAGCACGCAGCTTGGCTTCAAGCTCATTAATATCAATGATATTGCTGATCACCACCAACTGGTCGGCAGGCACGCTGGCGCTAGCGGCAATATCTTTCGCCATCACGAAGATATCTGCCGCACCCGGCGTTGCCGAGGAAAGGTCAGAGTGTTCAACCTCCGCCTCAATATTCATTTTCTTCAGCACTTTCTTGATGTTCATTTCCACCATAAAGCTGCTACCTAATCCTGAGCCACAAATAGCCATGATTTTCATTATTCTTACCTGCCAAATTTTATGTGTAGGATAGCGTCACCCGATATCTATCGGATGTTGAGTATTATCAAAGGTTGCTGGTATAACCGGTTAGAGCTTAATAATTGGCGATAACATCCTCAATTTGCCGTTTGGTTTGCGCCAGGAGCAGTTTCTCCATGGCTTCGCTATCAGAAAATAATTCGGCCAGTTGCGAGATCATTTCAATGTGGCTACTGCTATCCGGAGCGGAAAGCATCACCACGATGAAGACCGGATCGTTATCTTCTGACTGAAAATGCACGCCCTGATTTATCTTCAATAGTGAAAGACCGAGTGCTTTGGCGCCTTCCTCCGGCCTGGCATGGGGCATCGCGATACCAGGTGCCAACACGAAATAGGGCCCCAGCGCCTGATGTTGGCGAAATATGGCCGTCAGATAATCGGCGGTGATCACTCCGCGCTGCAGCAGCGGCTGGGCGCTAAGCGTGACCGCCTCCTGCCAGTCGCTAACCTGATCGCACAGTTGAATGTGGTCGGCGTTCAGCCAGTCGTTGAGCACATCTCCTCCTTATGGGTATTTCCCTTAAGCCGCCAGAGTTTCCGACCCCTAACGGGACGAAATCTGTTGGCTATGGATCGTTTGATGGCGCGTGGCCGTCATGCAATAGCCCGGCGACGGTAAAACTTTAATCAACGCGCTGGGGTTAAACTGTGATTAAACGCACAAAGATAGCGCTACCAAAAATCAATCATCCAGATCTGTGATAGCGCTATCAAAACTATCGGGGACGAAACCCGGCGGCTTAGTTTTTTTATCGATCACCTGAGGAACGGGGTAGAATGGGTACAGAAGCGGGAACCACGAAGCCCAGTAATGGCTTTCAACCCATGAGCTCATTTATGCGTTATGCGCGCATTTCAGTCAGGATCAGCAATGTCGATCGGTAGAAAACGACGCAGTACCGGCCGGGTTACCCTGGCCGACGTGGCCCAATTGGCAGGCGTGGGCACCATGACCGTCTCGCGGGCGCTACGCACGCCGGAGCAGGTTTCAGATAAGCTGAGAGAAAAAATTGAGTCGGCGGTCAGTGAACTGGGTTACCTCCCCAACCTGGCGGCCAGTTCGTTAGCCTCGGCGTCTTCTTATACCATCGCCATGGTGGTGCCGAGTTTTTCCGAGTCCGGCTGTGCGGATATGTTTGCCGGGTTACAGCGGGTATTGCAACCGGCGGGTTACCAGATCATGCTGGCCGAGTCCCAACATCATATCGAGCGTGAAGAAACGTTGCTGGAAACCCTGCTCTCTTACAACCTGGCGGCGGCCGTGCTGTTAAGCATTGAACATTCTGAAAATACCCGTCAGGCATTAACCGCCGCCAATATTCCGGTGGTGGAGATTGGGGCAATCCGCACCGACCCGATCGACATCAATATCGGCATTGATTACGTCGCAGCCATGTATCAACTCACTCAAACCTTAATTGCCAGCGGGTATCAAAATATTGGCCTGCTGTGCGCCAATCAGGAGCAGTGGATTTTCCAACAGCATCTGCAAGGCTGGCACAAAGCGCTACTGCAAAACCACATGTCCCCTCATCGGGTGATTAATGCCGCGCAACCCGCCAGCTTCAGCCTCGGCGCTCAGCAATTGCCGGAGTTTTTACTGGCCTGGCCGGAGTTGGATGCCTTGGTCTGTGCGTCTGATGAACTGGCCTGTGGCGCGCTGTATGAATGCCAGCGGCGGAGGATCAAGGTGCCGGAGCAGTTGGCTATCGTGGGGTTTGGCAACAGCGAGGTCAGCCAGGTCTGCCAGCCACCGCTGACGACCATGACCGTGCCGCATAAGGAGATTGGTATCCAGGCAGGTAAGGCATTGTTGGCACGCTTGAACGATCAGCCCTGGCAACCAGAAGGTTCGATCCCTTCAACCCTGTGCCGTCGTAGCAGCTGTTAACGATGACGATACCGGGAACCCGCCAATAAGGCGGTATTCCCGGTAACTTAACCACACTTACCAGCTATAAGAGACCCCAACACGGTAGCGCGTCTGGCGGTTATCATTTTTGCTATCTTGCTTCACGTTCCCGACTTCAACATAAGGCTTCCAGTTTTTATCCCATTTGTAAGCCAGTTTGACGTTATGTTCGTAATCGGTTTTACCGTCGTCAAAAATAACCTTGTTGCTGCTCTTATACACGTAGTTATATTCGGCCGACCAGTCTTTGTAGAAGTTATAACCTAACCAAAAATCACCACGGTTGGTTTTCTCATCCCCCTCTGAACCTTTTGAGGTGGTGCGCTTATATTCGTAGCGATATCTGCCCGCCACATAAATGTCTTTAGTAAAGTTATACTGCGCGCGCAGATAAGGGCGATAGCCGTTATTATTACTGTTGGACTCTAGCGAGAAGCCAGGCTGTAGAGTGATTGCATCAAATTTATGCTGATAGCTGACGACGGCTTCTGTCCCATTACTGACCTGCTCGTGGAAAGGTTTATCAGGCGTTGAGTCTGAAGGATCCTGACGCCATTTTGCTTCCAGAGAGAATCCCAGGCCGTTATCGAAACGATGCGAGACCAACATACGATTTTTATGATCGCCTTTGCCGGTATCCTGCCATTCATGGCGCAAATCGAGCGACATGGCCATTGCACTAAAGTTTGCTACAGAGGCTAACACCAGAGTCAATAATTTAAATTTCATTATTACTACCCTTATCATTAATTATAGAAAAGACATCCCCACTCTATTTAAGGGGGTTATAGTGTTATTTAAAATACGTATTACTCAATAATGGAAATAGCGAACATTTAACTTAAAACAAACTTTATCTTTTTTGATGAATAAAGATTACCCAACATAAATAGTCGTACGTGATACCGCGCCACCTTAAGCCTCTGACAGATGGGCGCTATGCAGGTTAGCCGACCGTTGAGCGCATGGATGCGCGATTCGAGCCCCCAAGGACGGGTTCACGGCGTGCCGGCGTTCTGCATAGCTCCCAGCTGTATCACTAAAACTAACAGCTATTTAAGTAAGCCTTATCTCATTGCGCGTTTCAGAATACGGTCGCCCTGGCGCTGGAAATCTGTCGCGACTTCCTGAACCGTTTTCTTACCATAATCGATATTCTGAATGGCATCCTGGAACAGCACGACGATCTGCGGGTCATCAAAATACGGCGACGCAGTGATGGCATGCGGCAGTGACAGCGCCAGTTTCAACCCGGAAACTGCTGGATCGTTATCCTGGATCGCACCACTTTCGCGCAACTGGTTGACGGCCACTTTGCTCAGCGGTACGCCACGCTCCAGCTTCAGTGCCTCGACGCCTTCCTTACTGTTTAACAGGAAGTTAATCAACATTGCCGCTTCTTTTGGATGCTTGCTGCTTTTACCAATCGAGAACATTTGCGACGGTTTGAAGAACAATCCGGCATCCTTGGCTCCTGGCAGCATCGGGTATGGCCCCAGTTCAAGCTTGGCCGGTGCCTTCAGGTTGTCGGAATATTTGTTGATGGTGGAGTTCCACATATAGGTTCCGCCCCACTCCCCCGCAATCCAGGGTTTCATCTCATACATATTGCTTTTGCCGAACGAAGCATAGTATTTCGATGACGGCATGACGTGGCTATCCACCATGTCTTTATACATCTGGAAAAAGTCGACCCATTGCGCTTCGCTGTAAGCAAACTTTTTCTTAGACTCGTCGATAATATCAACGTTATATTTTTGGATCATATACGAGCGCAACAAGGCAAAGGTATCCTGATGCTCTAACACCACCGGATAATATTTCTCGCCCAGTTTTTCGTTGAAAGTTTTACCGGCGGCGAGCAACTCATCCCAGTTATTGGGATATTGCACGCCCGCGTCTTTCCAGGTGACATCGTTATAATAGAAAACGCGCGCGGTCACTGAAATCGGAATGCCGTTCAGCTTGCCGTCAATCGTGGTAGTTTGCAGCTCTTTGGGATCAAACTGGGTCAGATCCAGATACTCACTCACCTTGTTCAGGTCATAGAACCCGGTGCCGGTTTTTGAAAAGATCGGCAGCCAGTTCCAGTTGGTTTGCATCACGTCCGGCTCGGTGCCCCCGGCAATCTGGGTGGTCAGACGTGAAAGGTGGCCGTCCCAGCCGGTATATTCCGATTTCACCTTGATATTCGGGTTCTGTTTCTCGAACGCTTCGATCGCTTTCAACGTAACCTGATGGCGGCCATTGCCTCCCCACCAGGACATACGTAAGTCAACCTGTTCAGCGGCAAAAGCCTGATGGGCAAATATCGCCATGGACGAGGCTACCAGAGTACGTAAGACTATTTTTTTCATTATTTACTACTCCTGTTAAAGAGAAATATTCTTTTCTGTTTGCGCATCAAAAATGTGGCATTTATCCATATCGAATTTGAAGTAAACCGGACGATGCAGCCCATTTTTCAGGATCGGTTTAACGTCATCGGAAGGAATACGGCAGGTCAGTTCAAAATCATTCACCTTCAGGTAAACAAAGAACTCATGGCCCATATTCTCGACGCGGACCAGTTCTCCTTCGGAGTGGTTGCCCTCAAACGGCGACTCTGAAATCGACACAAACTCAGGCCGCACGCCAAAGAACACGTCCTGCCCGACAAAGCTGGCGACCTTATCCTGCTGATACTGGCTGAGGGTCAAGGTGTAATTACCGACGGTAAGGCCGATTTTGCCGTCCTTCTCTACCAGCTTGCTCGGCTTGATGTTCATTTCTGGCGCGCCGATAAAGCCGGCGACAAACATGTTTTTCGGGAAGTGGTACAGGTTATCTGGCGTATCCACCTGCATGATATGGCCCAGCTTCATCACGCAGATACGGTCGCCCATGGTCATGGCTTCGGTCTGATCGTGGGTGACATAGACGGTGGTTGCCGGTTTGCCGCTCTTTTTCAGCTGCTTGTGCAAGTCGGAAATACGGATACGCATCGAAGCACGCAGCTTGGCATCCAGGTTAGACAACGGTTCATCGAACAGGAACACGTCTGGTTTTTTCACAATTGCGCGGCCCACGGCCACACGCTGCGCCTGCCCACCAGAGAGTTGGCGTGGCAAACGATCCAACAGTTCTTCCAGCTCCAGGATCTTGGCGGCTTCGTTAACCTGCTCTTCAATCTGCTCTTTAGGCAGCTTGCTCAGCTTCAAACCAAACGCCAGATTGTCTTTTACCGTCATATGCGGATACAGCGCATAGTTCTGAAACACCATGGCAATACCACGGGATTTAGGGGCCAGGTTATTCACCACGCGGTCGCCAATGCGCACTTCGCCGCCGCTGATGGTCTCCAGCCCTGCCAGCATCCGCAGCGTGGTCGATTTGGCACAGCCGGAAGGGCCGACAATCACCATAAACTCGCCATCGGCAATGGTCAGATTGATGCCATGCACCGCCTTATAACCGTTGCTATACACTTTCTGCAGATTGTTAAAAATGACTTCAGCCATGATAGATCCTCAATTAACCTTTAATTCCGCTGCTGGTAACGCCCTGCACAAAGTAGCGTTGGGCCAGGAAGAACACGATGATGGACGGCAGAATAGAGATGCTTGCCATAGCCAAGATTTCGTTCCACGGCGCACCTTCTGTCACGTCGATAGACATTTTCAACGCCAGCGCAATCGGGTACTTATCGACGCTGTAGACGTAGATCAACGGGCCAATAAAGTCATTCATCGACCACATAAACTGGAACAGGGCGACGGAGATAATCGCCGGTTTCAGGATCGGCACCACCACATACCACAGCACCTGGAACGAGTTGCAACCATCAATCTGGGCCGCCTCTTCCATATCCCGTGGCACACCGCGCAAGAACTGGATCAACATAAAGACGAAGAACCCTTGGGTCGCAAATGCCAGCGGTAAATAGAGCGGCAGATAGCTGTCCAACATGCCCATTTCACGGAACATGATGTATTGCGGGATCAATAACACCGTGCTTGGCAGCAACATGGTGGTGATCAGCGTGGCAAACCAGAATTTCTTCCACGGGATCTCAAAGCGGGCAAAGCCGTAGGCCACAATGGTTGAAGAGATAATGGTTAATAACACCTTGGGGATCACAAACTTAAAGGTATTAAGCATGTAGTGACCAAAGTTATATTCCGTGCCGGTTTTCCAACCGTTGACGAAACCGTCCGAGGTCGCATTGTCTGGCCACAGGCCCAGAGTGGTGAAGATCTCCTGGTTGGGTTTAAACGAGGCCGAGAACATCCACACCAGCGGATACAGCATCAACAATCCCACCAGCAGCAGCACAACGTAACGAATAGCGGCGCTGATTTTTTCCCGGCGCAATGTGCGCTGAACTTCACGCTCAGCGATTTCCTGCGCGCTGGACATGGGTAATTGGTTCTGTTGCATGTCAGCCATTTTTGCCACCCTTATCTGCCGAGTAGAAGACCCAATACTTCGATGATTTAAAGGCGATTGAGGCGAACAGGGCCACAACCAGGAACAGGATCCACGCCAATGCGGCACCGTAACCCATATCAAAATATTTAAAGGCGGTATCGTAGATATACAGTGAGAATAGATAGGTGTAATGGGTTGGCCCGCCCCCGGTAATCACATACGGAGCCGTAAACTCCTGGAACGCCTGCGTGGTCTGCATAATAAAGTTGAAGAAAATCACCGGCGTGATCAGCGGTACCGTGACCTTCATAAACATCTGCCACTTGGAAGCACCATCAATCATGGCCGCTTCATATTGTGACTGTGGCACGTTTTGCAGCGCCGCCAGGAAGATCACCATCGCAGAGCCGAACTGCCATACACGCAGCAACGTGACCGACATTAATGCCAGTGAAGGCTCTCCCAACCAGTTGACCGGATCCATCCCAAAGACACCGATAAAGCTGTTTAGCAGCCCGTCGATGGCAAACAAAGCACGCCATAGCACGGCGATAGCCACGCTGCTGCCCAGAATAGAAGGAACGTAATATGCGGTACGGAAAAAGCCGATGCCGCGTAGTTTGAAATTAAGAACAAAAGCGATACCTAACGCAAAGGCCAATTTTAACGGGATAGTCAGAAACACATATGCAAAGGTGACGCCCATCGATTTCCAAAAAAGATGGTCTTCCATCAGCATATAACGATAGTTTTCTACCCCGTTAAACACCGGGGGATTCATCAGGTCATATTCCGTAAAACTCAGCAAGAATGATGACACAAAGGGGAACGCCGTAAATATGATCAACCCTATTATATAAGGTGATATATAGGCTAACCCCAGCATTCTGTTTTCATTCATGGTTGTTACCCATAGCCATTTAAATAGAAAAAGAAATGAAATTAGTTAAGTAAAATTTAAGTACGATTAAACATTAGAAATGACAAGCCCGGCAGTCTGCCCAGGTTCAGCATCCTCCCCGTCGTGATAAATCGATAAATTTTTTCAGGCGATCGCTGGTCAATCTCAGCCAGGGATCTGCGGCCAATGTTCGCATTGTCACTATGCTTTCGGGTTGCTTGCTACAGTAGGATAATTCCATTTCCCGGTCTCCCAGATGATCCTGTCATCGACCAACCAACAAACTGAAACACTATTTCAAATTATTATATCTGAAATTTTTCCAACGTCATTCAGCGGATGGCAAAAGTGTGACCAAAGTAGAAACGTTGTTTTGATTTTTTTATTTAAAAACAAAAATTATCAAAACCACGCACCACCGACATCGCAAGGCAATGAAAAATAATGATATTTTTTCTTGATGGATTTGTAACGACAAGGATAGCAATGTTGATGAGATCGGTTAGTCAATTGTAGGTAGGTAGAATCAGCGGATTTGAGTCGAGAAGGGAAGTATGAACGTCGTCATTGATGGTTACATTTGTGATTTAAGGTGATTGGCAAGGGGCGAGAGCCTAACTGGGAGGGAGAAGAATAGACGGCCTTGCTACTCTATGGATAGCAAGCAAGGCCGTGCGTTAAATCAGGCGTCTTCCTCGCCAGAGTTGGCTCTGCTTTCGCGCGGCAGCGGCTTACCGTGATCCTGGCCGTTATTACGCGTCAGCCACAGAGATAATGCCTTCAGCGAATCGGGGGTGAACTCGTCGCAGCGGGCGGTGATCTCCTCTGGCGTCAACCAGCTCACTTCAGCCACTTCTTCTTCCTGCAGGGCAAACGGGCCATTGGCGACGCAGCTAAATAACGCCCCCCAAATACGGCACTGTTCCTCTTCAAAGTAGAACAGGCCATGTTCGGCAAACGGGATCCCGGCAATACCCAGCTCTTCTTCCGCCTCACGGCGGGCAGAGTCCAACACGTTTTCCCCGCTTTGTACCACGCCCCCTGCGGTGGCATCCATCCAACCCGGGTAAAAATCTTTGGTGTCAGTGCGCCGCTGCACCAGAATTTTCCCCATGCCATCATGCACCACAATATAGGTCGCACGATGACGCAGCCGTTGGGCACGCATCTGTTGACGACTGGACTGAGCAATCACTTCGTTTTGCTCGTTGACGATATCAACCCACTCGGTATCTGCAGCCTGATCCTGTTCCGCCATCCTGTAAAACCTTCTTTTTTGGGCGCGATGCATGCCGCGCACGGGTTATGCTTCAATTATTTTTGGCATGTGTCCCAGCTCTGCCAAGGAACAACCCTGGCTGCCATTTTCGAGCTATCGGGTCTATAAAATTAGTGCGTTAACGCCACCTCTGCAACAACCTTGCCGTTGTGCAACTCGAGCACGCTCAAGACGTCGTCTGCCAGTATGCCATAGCTGGCTGGAAAACCCCCTTTCGGGATGCTGACCGAGCCCGGATTAAAGCAGTAGATATCCCCTTGCCTTTGTGCCTGGGGCAAATGCGTATGGCCATACACCAGCACGTCTCCGCGCGTTAAAGGCGGTAATGTGTTGGGATGATAAAGGTGCCCGTGGGTTAAAAACAATCGTCTTTTGGCTAATAGCACCTGTTGGTAAGGGGCCATCATCGGGAAGGAAAGCAGCATCTGATCGACTTCACTGTCGCAATTACCGCGAACGGCAACGATCTTGTCACTAACGTGATTCAATCGTTCGGCCACCTGCGCGGGCTGATAATTATCTGGCAAGGCGTTACGCGGACCGTGATTAAGCAAATCCCCCAACAGTATCAACCAATCGGCCTGGCTTTGAGCAAACAATTCGAGGATTTTGTCGGTGGCAGAGAGTGAACCATGCAGGTCCGAGGCGAACATCAGCTTCATAAGCTTTCCTTTAACACGGAATATGAAACCATTTTAACGTAGCTGGGGTAGACAACAAGCTGTGGGTAAAACCGGTGGCCGATATTCGGCCACCTGAAGAACATCAGGCGCGGGCCAGCAGTTCTTTGACAAACGCCACAATCTCCGGCTTTTTGCCGTTGGAGAACAGGCATTCCTGGAAGCGAGGGCCGCTAACGGCGGTCTTCACCAGCTCTGGATCGATGGCACGCAGCGTATCAAGGTAGTTGTCTTTGATCACTGCCTGCTTAACCTGATTGAGGATACCGGCGTTACGAACCTGAGGTTCCTTACGTTCTACCGGATAACCTTCACCTTTACGCCCGGTAAAGGCCTTCTCAAAGATATAGCGCACGTTCAACTCTGCCCCCCAGCCAAAGCCTTTGGCAAACGGCAGAGACAGCGCATTACCGTTGTTGATCTGAGCGAACAGGAAAGCATCCGCAGGATCGATACAATAGCCGCACACTACGCCAGGATGAATGTTCAGTGACATCAAGGCGCCCTGCCCGGTACCACAGCCGGTGACCACAAAGTCGACCGCTTCGGCGTTCAACAGAATGCTGGCCATAATCCCTAAATGAATATAGGTCAGATGGTGATCCTGCTCATCGCTCATACCCACGTTGAACACCGCATCATGATTGCCAGCCGCAACCGCCTGCAATTGTTCGAGAACCAGCGCATTTTTACCCGCCTGGCTGTTTTCCATCATCAGTGCAATATTCATCTTTCGCTCTCCGCAAATAAAATCAATCGGTTATTCTTTGTCTGGTTAGCGAGCCAACCAGCCGCCATCTACCGCTACGGTGTAGCCATTGATGTAATCCGACGCTGGTGACGCCAGGAATACCACCGGCCCCATCAGATCTTCTGGCAGGCCCCAACGGCCAGCCGGGATACGCTCGAGGATTTCCTCACTACGAGCCTGATCGTCGCGCAGTTGGCGAGTATTGTTCGTCGCCATATAGCCAGGAGCCAACGCGTTCACGTTGATACCGTGGCTGGCCCATTCGTTGGCCAACAGACGAGTAACCCCCATCACGGCGCTCTTGGACGCGGTATAAGACGGCACACGGATGCCGCCTTGGTAAGACAGCATGGAGGCGATATTGATGATCTTGCCGCCGGTGCCTTGGGCAATAAACTGGCGGGCCACCGCCTGAGACATGAAGAACACCGTCTTGATGTTCAGGTTCATCACGTCATCCCAATCTTTTTCGCTAAACTGCAGCGCATCCTGGCGGCGAATGATGCCCGCGTTATTAACCAGAATATCAATATGGCCGAATTCGGCCACCGCGCGCTCCAGCAGCTCAGGCAGCACTTCCAGTTTGCTCAGGTCGGCTTTCAGGCTCAGGAAACGACGCCCCAGCGCGGTGACTTTGGCGATGGTTTCTTCCGGCTCAACCACGTTAACGCCAACGATATCACAACCCGCTTGAGCCAGCCCTATGGCCATCCCCTGTCCCAACCCGGTGTCACAACCGGTCACAATCGCCACTTTACCCTGTAATGAAAAATTATCGAGAATCATGCTCTTGTCCTTAGTACTCAGGGCATCAGCGGCCCTTGTCAAAAGTGGGGATAGCGTTGCAATCCCGCCAGTGTCCGCAGCTTGCTGCCATACAGGGGGAGCGATATTGCCCGCCCCTGTCATCATGATGGCGCAAGTCTAACGCTTATCCCTGACGCGATCAATAAAATTGAAACAATGTTTTAATTTAAATGAAAGTAATTTTTGATTGTGTGATGTGTGCCGTTTTCACCAGGGAAAAGACGACGCCGCAGGTTCATCACATGCGGCGTCTCTAAAGAGGGTCATTTCATTGCTGATAACATAAAGGCATTGTTGTCGGCGATGTTCCCCACCACCGCATCGGCATATTCTCCCGGCTTGCTGCGCAGCGAGACGTTGCCGCTGAATACACCCTGTTTATCCTGCGTGGTATATGGGCCCGGGCGGAAAATGTAGTTAAACCTCTGGTTATCAATCGCCATATTGTTGGTCACTTGCAGTGCGCCAGGGTTGAAGTTGTCGGTAAACCCATCCATGCCGTTTTCAATGGCGAGGCTGTTAGTCACCTGATGGGCCACTGGCAACCCTTCTCCCCCCAGTTTGAAACCATTATTGACATTACGCAGCGCGACGCTGTTCTCAATGATCACCTTACCGTTCGGGCCATCCTCAATCTTGTTAAACAGATCAAAACCGTCATCTACGTTGTCATGGGAGAAGCAGGCGACTAGCCGATTTCCCTCACCCACACGCATTTTGACGGCAAACCCATCCGCATTGATCAGACCTGGATCCTTGTTGGCGTATGATTCGGAATGGGTGATCAGGTTGTGGCTGGCCCATAGTGGTCGATCGGCGTTGGCCGGGGAGGAAATGACAATTCCGGTATCATCCGCATGGTGTGCCACCACCCGATCAAGGTGGTTATGGCTGCCCGTAATACGCAGGCTTTTTTCCGTTACCGTGATGCCCTGAATATCCCAATGGCTGGCTTCCAGTTCCATCCCGTGCAGCACCACTTCATCCCCAAGCGGCCGGAGCTTTTTGGCATGCTTGGCAGTGCCACTGGCTACGGCAGGTATGACAGCCAAGGGATAATCCCCCGCCGCCAGCCAAAGCGTGCCGCCCGGCATTAATGATTGCACGGCGGTGGCAAAATCCAGCGGGTGCTGCTGGCTGCCATCATTTTCGGCTTTGCCCTGTGGCGCAGCATACAGATTAGCGGCGTCGGCATAGCGCGCTTTGCGCACCAGCAACTTGTCACTCTGAGCGTTGCCTTTTACCGTGGTGAAACGGTAATCCAGCGCGGTTTCGGCCTTCTTCAACACAACCTTCACCGCCAGCATCTCTCCGGCCTGTACCTTACGCTCTGCGGCAATGACCACGCCGTCCTGGCTTAGCGACAGAGTGCCACTCTCATTACTGCGGAGCTGGAAGACGTAATCATCCGTGGCGGATATTGGCGCAGAACCGATCTCGATCTGCAGCGGCATCGCTTTAACCGCGAACTCTTGTGCCGCCGGAAGCTGACTTTCGCTGAGCGTCAGGCTGGCCTGTTTGACGGTAATGCGTGCGTTACGTGAAGCAAAGAAGCCCACGTAGTAACCTTCAGGATCCAGCTTGGTGACGCGGTGCGGATCGTTGGTCGTTTTACTGACCCAATTGTCGCTACCTAGCGGGGCGTAGGCCGCGGTAAACCCCTGATCCGTGCGAGCCAGACGCAGCCGGAAGCTTGGCGTTTTTTGCAGATCGACCTCGGGCTGATAGCTCTCACGTTTGATCTCGACACCCGCGTTGCCCCAGGAGTTGAGCACGCCATTGCGGGAAATCAGCGTCATTTTGACCCGCTGATGATCCTTTTTATCCTGCGTCATGATGGCATTCATCACCATGTTGGATGCCGCCGGAAACTCCTCATAACCCTGCTGGATCTTCTCCAACCTTGGTTTGCCGAGGATATCGCGGATCAGCAACCCCGCCCCCTCCTGCCCGGCGGGCAGAGCCATATTTTCCGGGCCAAACTGATCGACCGTCACCTCCGCCTCCAGAACCACATTGGCATTGGCAGGAACGCGCGTGTAGTAGAAGGTCAGGCCATCATGACTATTGCCGATTTTGCCCCCACGGCTTTCAACGTGGAACGGCATTTTCAGCGGCCCGGCCAGCATCGGCTTACCGTTGGCCATCGTCACCTGATTGGTGCCCACTTTTTCCGGCAGCACGTTGGTGGCAAAGTTGACATCCGTTGACTGGCCAAAAGCGACGGCCTGCCAAACCAGTTCATTAGCGGCAGGCAGCGGTGCGGTGACACCGTGATGACACACGCTGGCCAGAGCAATTAATAACGACAGAGGTACGATCTTCATTTCCCTTTCCTTGTTTTTAATAGGTAGGGATCCCCCCGCCATGTTGGCGAGAAGATCCTGTTACTGGGTTTTGGTGAGATCAGGCCGGTTAGGCCGGTTTATACACAGGGGCAGAAACTTCAGGAGTGATATTCATCTTCTGGCAGATCTTGCTGTTGCCCCAGCACTGTTCGTAGGGCAGCCCCACCAGTTTCTCGATGACCAGGCGAACGTCGGGTTTGATATCGCCGATCTTGCCGCCAGCCTTGATGCGGGCCACTTCGTACAGCACCACCTGGTGAGTTTGGCGGTTAAGCGTCATCTGGCTACTAAAGACAATCGCCATCAGCGCCAACAAGATCACACCAGCAAAGAACACCCAGGAGATCGCGGTAATGGCGGTTTCCGGCTGAGTATGAGACTTGGACTGGAAGCCGTAGTAACTGAGGATCGCCCCCATGGTGAAGACGATAATCGAACGCATAATCTTGCCGGAGAAGGTCATCGCCCCAGCATAGATCCCTTCGCGACGGCGACCGGTAAAGACCTCATCCACGTCCGCCAGGAAGGTATATACCGTCCAGGGAATGTAATACACGCCGCCGGTGCCCAGGCCGAAGATCACGGTGATACCGATGATGGCAGCAGTGGCAATATGCGCAGGCAAGTTAAAGAAGTGCAGCAGGGAATAGCAACAGACCGCAAACATCACGATACCGAGCGCCCAGGAATAAGGTTTACTGAAGCCTTTTTTCACGCACAGACCAATAAAGATGGCGGTCGATATCAGCTGTAAGATGGCATTCAGGCTGTTCAATCCGGCCAGAATGGCGGGATCGTATTGCAGCACGAAGATCACGAAATAGGTGAATACCGAGGCAAACAGCCATTCCGCACCAAAGCCGAACAGATACATGCCCAGATGCTTGCGAAATACCCGCAGGTAGAAGGTCGATTGCATATCCCGCGCCAATGAAGCCAACGTTTTGAGCAGCGATTTCTTATGCTTAACCTCCGCTATCGCTTCATCCTTGCGTTCCCAGGAGAACAGATACAGCACGGTGATGGCAATAAACAGGATCACCCCATAGGTGATACCGGTATACAGAAAAGGCTGGGCCGACTCTTTGCCGTAGAGCAGAATAAATTGCCCAGGAATAAACGCCGCCAGAAAGTTGGCCATCTTGCCAAAAATCGCTTTATAGCCGGTCAGCTTGGAGCGCATGGCGAAATCATCGGTCATTTCGGTCGCCAGCGTCTCGTAAGGCACCATTACCGAGGTATAAATCAGTTCGAAAATGACGTAGGTGGCGAGGTAGTACCAAAAACCAAAGCCCTCAACCCACAGCAGCGGGTAAAAGACCATCAATGGCGCACCAATCAGCAAGAAGAAACGGCGCCGACCAAAGCGCTTACCGAGCCAGGTATTGCCAAAGTTATCGGTCAGATAGCCCATCACCGGGTTGCTGATAGCATCGATGACGCTCGCAACCGAGAAGATGAATGACGCCTCCAGCAGCGTCAGCCCACAGAACGTGGTGTAAAAATAGAGCAGCCAGGCACCGCTGATTGCCAGCGCGCCGCTGCCCAGCAGGTTCCCCCCGCCATAAGCCAGCTGATGCCCGAGCCTGACCGTTCTTCCCTTACCCAGAGCGTTAATACCATTAGTTGTCATCGTTTCTTCTCGCAAACAAAAATAATGAACTGCAATTTCATTTTTACAGGAATAGCGTTTTATACTTTTAGGCGAGTTATAATGTTGTGATGAAAGTCACATAAAAAATAAGGGGATCTCATTTAGCCATTTTTAAAACGCGGGCAGCATCTGGCCGCAGCCCCAGCATCAGGGATTGCCCATGCGTTATCTTTCTATAATGGCGAGCATGCAACGGCGTCATGCTGGTTGGCTATGAGCAAAACCGCGATCCGCCATCAATCGGGCAAAGCGCAACGATTTATGCGATGCAGCTCTCATAAATCACCCGTTCGGGTTGGCCTAATTCGTCACTTTGATATCATTTTTCTAAATTTATGAAACAATGTTTTATTTAATTAAATGATCGCCCGAACAGCGGCGGTTTATCGATAAGGTTAAGGGAGGCCATCGTGGCTAAAGGTTCAATCCACCAGTTCAATTTCCATCGTACAACCGATGCCGGTACCGGCGCACAACTCACTCGCCTGACACCGCCTGAAGTGCTGTGCCACCGCAATTATTTCTACCAGAAATGTTTCACCAACGACGGCAGTAAACTGTTGTTTGCTGGTGAGTTTGACGGTAACCGCAACTACTACCTGCTGGATCTGCAACTGCAGCAAGCGGTGCAACTGACCGAAGGCCCGGGCGACAATACCTTCGGCGGTTTTTTATCCCCGGACGATCGTTTCCTGTATTACGTGAAGAATGAGCGTGAGTTGCGCCGGGTAGAACTGAGCAACTGCAATGAACAAACCGTGTATCGAGTGCCTGAAGAGTGGGTTGGCTACGGTACCTGGGTTGCCAACAGTGAATGCACCAGCCTGGTGGGCATCGAAATCGATCGCCAGGATTGGCAACCTCTGACCGACTGGAAAATTTTCCACAGCTTCTTCACCAAAAACCCGCATTGCCGCCTGCTGCGTGTCGATTTGGCCAGCGGTGAATCACGTGTGATCTATGAAGACCGCCTCTGGCTGGGCCACCCAATCTATCGCCCATACCATAGCGACTGCGTCGCCTTCTGCCACGAAGGGCCGCACGATCTGGTAGATGCCCGCATGTGGCTGATCAACGAAGACGGCAGCAATATGCGCAAGGTAAAAACTCATGCCCCAGGCGAAAGCTGCACCCACGAATTCTGGGTGCCGGACGGTTCGGCCCTGATGTACGTCTCTTATTTGAAAGGCCAGCAAGAGCGCAACATCTGCCGTTACGATCCACAAACCGGGCAGGACGAGATCGTGATGACCATGCCAGCCTGTTCGCACCTGATGAGCAACTACGACGGCAGCCTGTTAGTGGGTGACGGTTCGGCTACGCCGGTCGATATCAAGGATTCTCAAGGCTACACCATTGAGAACGACCCGTGGCTTTACGTGTTCGACGCCAAACAAAAACGTCAGGCACGCCTGGCCGCGCATAACAGCTCATGGCGCGTGCTGAATGGCGACCGTCAGGTAACGCATCCGCACCCATCCTTTACCCCGGACAACCGGCAAGTGCTCTTCACCTCCGATTTTGAGGGTGAACCTGCGCTGTATCTAGCCCGCTTGCCGGAAGATCTCTTTGCTTGATGGCACTATTTGATTGAGGAACAACCATGTTTATCTACAAACAGGATTGTGCGTTAGAAGATTTAGGGAGCGGCGTGACACGCCGTATTCTCGCCCATGGCGGCACCATGATGGCGGTGGAGGTCAACTTTAGCCAAGGTGCTGTCGGCCCGTTGCACAGCCACCCGCACGAGCAACTGACCTACGTACTTTCCGGCCGCTTCAGCTTCACCATCGATGGCGTCACCAAGGAAGTGGCTGCCGGAGATACCTTGTACAAAAAACCCGACGTGGTGCATGGCTGCGTCTGCCTGGAGGCCGGAACCTTACTGGATACCTTCACTCCACAGCGTGAAGATTTCCTGAAGTAATCTCATGTGCTCCCGGCCATCATGCCGGGAGCATTTGACCCCCAATAAGCTGTAGCAATTCCCCCCCTCCTCTTGCATAAAATTGCCCTGTTCCCCTTGCCCACACCATCAATATGCCTGCCGCCAAACCGACCACAGACGAGAAATATCAATAATTCATATTTCAAACAATTAAACACTCATACATACATTCAGTGAATATATATGAGTCATTCTCAGTAATTGACCGATAAGTTAAGGATTGTTCTTATCTTTTGATTTCATTGAAATAATTAGTAACTTATCGATAAAATCAATTGTTTTTGTCATATCGATCTATTTTATTGATCATTAAAAACATCTCTGCTATCCTATGTAATATAAATTTTCAATATAAATCAATGGAATGAGTAAATATCATGGCTTACTGCGAGTATGTCGCCTATTGCCCACATTGTGATATTTCCATAGAGCTGACAGGGAACGTTCCTCCCTACGTTGAGGGGGCGGGCTGCTGTTGGATGTGCAGCAAGAAACTCATCCTGATTTTCAGAAAGTCGGCAAAAAACCGTGCACGCCATCGACAAGATTGCGGCTCATCCGCCAACCCGCGCACCAGATAGGATTATTACTGATTAGGATGATCAACTATGCCTGATATTCATATCTACACGGTGAGTAATGACCGCTATTTCTCCGCTGGCTTACACGCGCTGCTTAGGCACGGTGAAACCTTGCCCCACAATAAAATAGCGTTGCATGAATTACCCTTCGAGAAAGAGACATTTGAGGCTCACACGCTGCCGAAGCTGAAAAATAGCGCCTGTGATTTTCTGATTTTGGATTGCAGTTGCGGCTTTATTAATTATCACGGCGCCTGTTCCGCGCTCTATGCAGCCCTTGAGCAGGGCACGCTGGAGGCCAGGATCATCTTGATGTATGAAAACAGCCTGTGCCTGACCAACCCGGATATGTACAACCATTTTATCACTCTGGATAAAAATGCCTGCGTAGAGGATATCTTGCTAGCGATATTCCCTCGCCAAACGGTGCAGGATGAGTTTGATGCCGAGGTAGAGGAAGCCACAAGCCGGCAGTATCTGACCGGCCGAGAGCTGATCGTCATCAACGAAATCTACAGCGGTGCACAGCCTTATGAGATCGCCAAAAAGCTCAAGCTCAGGCTAAAAACCATCAACTGCTATAAAAACCGGGCGATGAAAAAGATTTGTAGCAAAAGAACGTTGGATGCATACGCATAACGGCCTGTTCGCTAGGTTAGTTCCCCCTTCATCGGCGGCGGTTTCACCTTGTTCGGGGTACTCCGCCACGACGAAAGCCGGGAGCCAACATCACGAGATCATATAGGCTGTCTCGGCATCCATCTTTATCTGAACCCCTTGTGACTTCTATGCCCAACCAGATCTGAAAGTCTGCTCAGTGCCAACAGCGGACGTTATGCTAATCATTGATGAGATGATTCGGTTGGAGCGTACGCTTAGCCAGTTTCTTTTTCAGAATGATAACCATGATTGGGAACCCTGATGCGGAAATTGCACATACCCCCAGCAACGTGTTCATATTTTGTGGTGCTATGGCGTGCCCAGGTAATAGAAAAGCTGACAGAAAAAATGCGACCGTTGTGATCATGTACATTATTGATGACTGCAATGAAGAGAATCCTGCTCGTTGCCTGTCATCAGGAAACTGAATGGTCAGCGCCGAGGAGGAAACCAGACGACTGTATGATGCACCGAGAAATACAGTAATAAATAGCCCCGCATGCGGATAGCCCAGAATGGGTATTAGCAAACTCACTATAAAGACGATGGTTGACCCTGTAGCCAGAACCAAAGCAGAGAAACGGGAAGTTAACGCGCCTGTCATTTTTGTTGACAGGTATCCTGCAATGCCCCCGGCGAAAAACAGCCATGGCAGCAGGTCTTGAGAGGCGCCCAGCAGTTGGGTCATTAATGGTACCAGAACAGGAATGATCAGCATCGGGCTAAATTGTACCAGCGCATTACTGGAAGCGAACAGCAAAGTATTAACGTCGAGTGGCAGTGCGTGGGGTGTGTCGAAAGAGAGTGGATCCGGAGGGATGATGGAAACAATCAGTGGCAATGCCAACAAACACAGCGTACTGATAAACCACAAAGCGACATGCCAGCCGTAATGAGCACACAAAAATAGTATCGCGGGCATTCCGACAATGCTTACCATCGAAAATGATGCAATGACCGTCGCCAACATTTTTCCGCGCAAGTTAGCCGGTGCGAGATTTATCAATATACTGATACCCACCCCCATTGTTGTGCCTCCTACCAGTCCTGCGCAGAATCGTAATGCAAGCAGAAGACTAAAACTGGAGGTGAATGTCGTCAAAAATGTCAGCATCCCCAGGAGTGCCATATTGACAAAGAGAAAACGTTTATTATTGAAACGACCAATCCAGTAAAAGGCGATAATTCCCGAGAGGACTGCCCCGGAGGTGTACATGCCGGATACGTAGCCTGAGAATGATACGGGAACGACGAAGTCTGCTGCCATAAAAGCAAAAACAGGGTTGAACATCATATATTCCAGTGCATTCGTGAACTGGATAAAAGCCATGACAACCGCCATCCGGATGAGGGCTTTATGATTAAACGTTGTTGTGACCAGTGACATAGCAAGCGACCTGTGGATGAAAGATATCTGAGTTTAACTGCTATCAATGCGGCTCATTAGATGGTAAAACTGACACTTATTGTTATCATTTATGGGATAGTTTATGCGGCCAGCTCTTGATTTTAATACCCTGAAAGTTTTCATTGCGGTGGTTGAAAGAGACAGTTTTGTTGGGGCATCGAAAATCCTTGAAATGCCGACATCAAACGTGAGTCGTTGTATTTCTCAGTTAGAAGACAGACTGAATCTTCAGCTTATTGAGCGCAACACCCGACATATGAAACTCACCCAGGCGGGACACCTGCTCTATACCCGGGCGAAGCCATTACTGGAAGCGCTTGAGCAGACTGAAACAGAATTAACGTTGCGGCAAATGCAGCTCAAGGGGCCACTACGTATCTGTATTCCCAATGAAATAGGTCCTGCACTGCTGGGTTCTGTGGTTGCCGATTTTGCCTGCCAGCACCCGGATCTGGAAATTAGCTGTGTCACAAATTTGTCTGGTTTTGAATCCCTGCGAGACGACCTGGATTTAGCCATCATTGTGAGCCGTGGCCAACTGGATGACAGTGATTACATAGCCCGTCATCTGGTGACAATCCCTTGCACTATCGTTGCAGCCCCCTCCATCATTCAGCGTTATGGCATCCCTTCTCGTATACAGCAATTTGAAGAATTACCCTGTATTACCACGGTAAATGCACTTAAAGGTGCTCCCTGGCAGTTTATGAATAAAAAGGGGGGATTCGAGACGATTAAGGTTAAAGGCCATTACAGGGTAAACAGCGGAGAGATGGCAGGATGCGCGGCGGTAGCGGGTGTTGGTTTCGCCATTCTTTCGAAACAGGCCTGCCAACCCTACATCGACGATGGACGGCTGATCGAGATTAAGTTTGAACAACCGCCAGCCCCACTTCAATTGTTCGCACTTTATTCTGACAGGCGTTATTTGCCAGCTAAAACGCGAGCGCTCATTGATTACATACAGCAGAATTTGAGCAATACATCCTTAGCAACCTAAGACTACATTAAACAGCCACAGAGAGTCCTGGTGTTACACTAGTCTCTAAATGCACAATGTCTGCTACTCGCTCTTAGCTGACGCGGTTCCGCCCTGTGGACTGCTAAGTTCCTGAAGCGGGCTTTGCAAACACTACGTCGCGTCAATCAATGGGAAGCATATAACACCAATATGCTTTCCTGTTCCAGACTCAAACGAACTTATCCAACGCATCAGAACTGTTTCCTCAGTCATAACTAGCCACAGCAGAGAACACCGACTAAATAGGGTTCTAGTGGCGTTGGATAGGACTTCCGGTGGTTCTTGGGCAAACTTGTGTCTGTAAGCCATTCATATGAATTAAGCCTATTAGTTTGATGGGATTAGGCGCTCGACACGATTCAACAGATTGCCCCGCCTACCAGGCTTGGAAGGAGGCCGATAAGAAGGGAAATTGGCTATCTCATTCTTGAACGCTTTGTTGAAAAATGAAGCTGTTCACAGCCTGAAGTGAACATTTCCTATCAGAGAAATTTCCCGATCTCTATGAGGCATAACCGTGCTAGCTCTCACTAAATGAACAAATTCAGGTTGTTGCCATTTTCCATATACATTAAAGTATCTTATATATTATAAATATTTTATTTGCATAGATTGGGATGCATTCACGCCATCAATAAGGAAATATGAACATGGATGCGAGTGGCCTGCGGTTTACGTTAAGTGTGGGGAACCTGCCATCTAAAACCTTCGTGGTATCAGGTTTTACGTTGCACGAGCAATTTTCTGCCCCTTTCACGCTTGAACTGGAGGTTGCCAGTGCCAGCCCCAATGTGGAGTTCCGTTCAATTCTAGACAATACCGCCACGCTGACCATTTGGCGTGAGACAGAAGTACAGCGTATCGTGAATGGCATTGTTACTTCCGTCGAGCAAGGCGATTCAGGACTTCATCAAACACGTTACCGACTCAGTGTGCACCCCGCCCTCTGGCGAGCAGGATTAAGACAAAACTCCCGCATTTTTCAGCAACAGGGTTTTCTGGAAATTCTTGAAACCTTGATGAAAGAAAATAAGATCAGTGACTATGCCCATGCTTTTCGCTACAAGCATGCACCCAGAGAGTTTTGTGTTCAGTATAATGAAAGCGATCTGGATTTCCTTCATCGAATGGCGGCAGAAGAAGGCATCTATTATTTCCTCGAGCATGAGAATGACAGGCACACGCTGGTCTTTGCCGACGATAACATCATCGTGAATGAAGGGCCGACGCTATCCTACTACCCAAATCAACAACAAACCTCACTCGATGAACCTTGCATTACCACCTTCAAGCGCCGGGAAAGTCTGCGCCCTTCAGAGGTATTGCTGAAAGATTACACCTTTAAAAACCCCTTGTGGGCCGCTGAATATCGCGATCGCGCTCGAGATGATGAACATCAGTCAGCGGAATATCTGCATTATGATTATCCTGGCCGCTATAAAGACACCGGTCCAAGCGGGGAAAAGTTTTCCCAATGGCGCATTCAGGCACTACGTAATGATGCCCATCAGGGCGAAGGGGCTAGTAATTGTCCTGCTCTACAACCCGGTGTGCGCTTTACCCTAGAAAACCATCCACTGGACACACTGAATACAAGCTGGCAAGTCACCCAGGCTATCCATAGCGGGCAACAACCCCAAGCTCTGGAAACTGTATCGGGAGGGCAAGGCACAACCATAACCACTCAGTTTGCGTTTATTCCCAATAATCAGACATGGCGCCCACTTTCACGGCCAAAACCACGCATTGACGGAGCCCAGATTGCGATTGTCACTGGTCCACCCTCAGAAGAGATTTATTGTGATCCTTATGGTCGGGTCAAGGTGCGTTTTCTTTGGGATCGTTCAGGGAAAGACGATGATACCAGCTCCTGTTGGATACGGGTATCGCATCCCTGGGCGGGGCCTCGTTGGGGGATGTCGGCCATTCCGCGCATTGGTCATGAAGTGATTGTTGAATTTTTAAACGGTGATCCTGATCAGCCGGTGATAATCGGCCGCACCTATCATGCCAACCATCTGCCTCCTGGTAATTTGCCAGGCAGCAAAACCCAGATGTCGATCCGTTCAAAAACCCATAAAGGCGAAGGATTTAACGAACTGCGTTTTGAAGATGAAAAAGATAATGAAGAAGTCTTCGTTCACGCACAAAAAAACATGGCAATACGGGTGCTCAATTCGAAAGACGAACGGGTGAACTACAACCGTAGCAGCAGTATCGGGCATGATGAAGAACTGGTGGTTGCCAACGATCGAAAAGTGACAGTTGAAGGTAATCAGGATCAGAAAATCACCGGTAACAATCTGGTGATGACGGAAGGCGACCGAGGTATACAGGTCAAGGGCGATCTGGCACAGAAAGTTAGCGGCGTGTTCAGTGTGGACAGCAACGGCGATCTGACGCTACAAAGCAATAGCAAACTGACGCTGAAAGTGGGTGGAAGTTTTGTTGTTATTCATGCCGGTGGCGTGGATATCAAGGCCCCCTCAATTAATCTGAATTCTGGTGGTAGCCCTGGTGATTTACTGACCCCAGCCAGCCCGGCAGTTTTAAAAGCAGCGGCGCTTGCAGGTTCAATGTTTGTCGCACATTGCCCACTGAAGGATAGCTAAGGTATGGAAGAACATAAACTGTACGCTATTATTGACGGTGCGTTAGAAGCCGATCTCCAGCTTATGCTCGAGCGTTATAATCCCCCGCACTGTTGTCTGTATGCCGAGCCGGTGCAACCGGAACTCCTTGAGCTTGCTCCCTGGTTGGTTATGGTCGATCAGCAGGTTGAAGCCTGGCTGGGGACTCGCGAAACGCCATGGGGAATTTATATCTATTCAAAGGCCAATATAAAATCGTTGCGTCAACATTTACGCAAATATTTACACGTATTGCTCCCTGATCAGGAAAAACCAGTCTATTTCCGTTTTTATGATCCACGTAATATCTGGGATTTTCTTAAAGTATTATCTGACTGGGATGTACATACCTTCTTGGGACCTATTACTAAAGTCAGGACATTATACAAAGCGGTTGAACGTGAAGATGACTTTTCGGCGATACGCGAACCATTTCCCAATGATGCAAAGTCGGGAAGGAAAATGCTGAAAATAACCGAGGCGCAGTACGGGGAAATCAATGCATTTGCGGAGAAGAGATATATTAACGTTCTGGCTTCAGATGTTGAGGCGTATTGGCTGTCAGGTCAAGAGGATATCGCTGAAGATGAGGACGATGACATCTTTAAAAGGATACATAATGGCACTTACTTCGATATAATAGATGAGAGCCCTACTATTTTCATATCGAAAAAAACGGCATGCAATGAAAAAAGGGATGCTTATTCCTTTGCTACCAAGTGCTTTTATTTCTGCAAGGAAAATACTATTACTGATGATCATTCAATAAGGGCAATGGTTCACCTTCTTCTCAAAAAAAACATCTCTACTATCGATATGATGCCTGATGCATGGAAAAATAAACTTACAGAAAGTCAAGCACCAGGATATTACCGGGTAGAATCTTTAATGCTCAGGGAATTAGGTGAAATCCCTGATGTGGCGCATTTAATCAAAGGAAGATAATATGGCCCGTTCTGTCGATGCAGGAACAGCCTGCGCAACCTGTAATAACCCGGACCCATGTATTCATGAGGTTGCGCTGGATTTTGATAAACAGCATCAAGTCTGGCCAGTCAAGCAGATGCTCTCGATGGATCTTCTGGATAAAGGTAAGGGGGCATCCGGCAGTATTAATATAACAACAAAGTGTAAAAAGGCAACTTCTCATACTGCTACACTTGAGAGCGTGAAATTTTCAGAAAAGATCCCACTCAACGCGAGTCAGGCAGTCACTTTGTTTTATAAGGATCAGAATCAGTCGCTGGTAGCAACCATGCCTTCAATCTGGTCATATTTATCTAATATTGCCAATCCAACTGATTTGTTCAATGACGGTAAACGCTATGATTTAGTCGTTAATGGCTGCGAAGGGAGACGTAATTACGCAACGCTCCGTGTTTTCCCTTCAGTGGAGTTTACCTACTCGGTTGCTTTTACGTATGCCTTCTCTCATAAGGAACGTACGATTAAAGAGCGCCGCGATGAACAGATAAAGGCACGTCAAGCCATGGAGAATGTTAAACCGAAAAATGGTAACAAACTCCGCTCCGGTTGGAAGACGCATACTGATAAATTCAGTTTGACACAAACTACATCGTTAGAGTTTACCTACGGACTAAAAGTTCAAGGTATGGATTACTCAAAAAAGTATGCTGACAAATATAAGAAAAACACCACAACCAAAACGCTGGATGCTATCTCTCGCATTGACAAATTGTTGAGTAATAGCCAAAAATATCTTCTTCCTGCACCGGAATCAATCGGAGCACAAAGCTATACTATCGCCGAACTGAAAGTAGAACCGATGAACGTGGGGGTTGCCTACGCCTATTCAAGATTGGATACAGTCGCTAGCAGTACACATTTTATTGGTTTCAATGCAGCCCCCTTTCTGGCCCTGACAGGCAAGCTAGATCTTATACAATTTGCAGCTGCTTACTGTAAAATTGATGCGCTAGCAAAAAAATGCCGTCAGGCACTGGCTCGTAAAAATGCCGGGGATAAAAACTATCTTGAAATTGAATGTTCCATATTGCTGAAATGCAGCCTATCTTTTCGTTTTGGTGCAGCATTAAAACAAGAAATATGGACGTTCTCCGCCGGTAGAGATAATGATCTGAAATTTAGTCTGGAAGGTAAGGTAAATGCGGCCTTTAAAACCAAGGTGATGATTATGGAGGTTGCACTCAATGCCAGTGGAGCGATCAAAACCGCCGCAGGGTTTAAGCTGGATCAGCATGATGATGGTATCGATTTGGTGGGCTACCATGATGGGATTGTGGCGGAGGTGGAGTTTAATGCAGATATTAAGAGAAAGAAGTCAGGAGCACCAGAAGAAAATACCAATACACTGAGCGCAAAAAAGCGATGGGTCATAGCAGCTCCGTTGAAAGAGAGTGAGTCCGCTCTACGGGTGAACTTGATCGGTAAAGAGCGGCCGATCGTCAGGCCCAAAGCCATCCCAGGTGAACCCTGGGCAATGGGTTCTAACCCCAAAGGAAACACACCACCCAAACCGAATAACGAGCCTTGGGCAATGGGCTCCAATCCCAAATGGAATAAATAAACTGCAAAACCGTGTTTAGCCAAATGAGAATAAGATGAGATTACCTAAATTAGCATTACTATTATCAGGAGTGATGATGACATTTACTACCTATGCCGAAGAGCCACGGTTATATATCCGCAGTCTGTTTGATATTCAATATGCCTTTTGCGCCATCAAAACCAATCAGGTGGTGGGTATGGACAATCGCAATTCGGCGCGTGAGGGACGCGGTTTTGGTACCTCGAGTACCGCTGCGATGATGCTGATGGAAAATGGTGAAAACGAGATCAGTTTAGAGATCGGTGCGTTGGGCTGGTTTAATAAGAAAGAGCTGCCGGAACCTGAACGCGCACAGTTTTATCCACAGGCGGGTTGCAAGCTGGAACTGACGAAAATGCGTGGCAGTAACAGTGAAGTGCTGAGCGCGATTGAAGTAGGTATCGGTAAGGATGGCCTGCCAGAAGCCAAAGTGTCTTCGGACGAACCGAAGTATAAAGCTATCAGCAGCCCAGTGGTTCGGGACAAAATACTGGCTGAGCAAGTGGTGCCAGGGCATAAGGATAGCAAATATTTTAGCTTAGTTGAGTATCCACATAATATGGAGCTGTATCGTTTTAGTCGTCAGGTCAAGGTCAGTGGGTTACCAATGTGGCCTTGGGTCAACGCCACACCCTATACCGGTACCCCAGAGCAGCGAAAGCTGTTAGAGCAGGCTTATCTTCAGGCCTGGCTGGCGATGGATAATAAAGATCTTGCCACTCTTCATCAACAACAGAAAATAGCTTTAGCAGCTTGGGCCTGGTCCACGGGAGAAACAGAGGATAGTATTTTTTCTGATAGTGGAATAGGTGAGGATACGAATAACTCCAAGTTCAAAATGATCCAAATTAACTGGCGGGATTATGATGTAAAAATAATGAATAAAGGTCGAATGGTGCAGTTGGTTAATAAATCAGATCCATCATACTCACCACTTTCATATTATATCGATAGTGATGGCACTATTTTCATGAACACGCTATCACCGATATTTTCCTTAATAAATGGTAAATTTGTGCAAGTGATTTAATCCGTAGAGTGGGTGTTAGTTATTAATACCTACTCTTCTTTTTATAAGTAAAGAGGAAACTAACACCATGGGCAATGCAGTTAAACTTGGTGATCAAGATACCGGCCACGGTAGTCATCCACCGACTCCAGTCGTAACAGGTTCTTCAACCGTTAATGTTGATGGTTCTCCATTGGCTCGACAGGGTGATGCTTTAGCTTCTCATGGGCATAATCGAACTATCAGTGGCGGATCATCCAGCGTATTTATTGATGGGCAACCTGCTGCTCGTACAGGTGATGCGGTTAATTGTGGCGGTGTACTGATTGGTGGAGGTAGCGTTAACATTGGGTAGTCGGACTATGATTCATGAACCTGAGACCAACTATTACCTTTATCTGCCAGAGTCCCTGCAGCAAGAGGCCGATCGTTTTATCCGCTACCTGAAGCATTCCCCGTTTGAAACGAGTTGTTGCCCCAAGTGCGGCCACAAGTCGTTTCAGCGGGACAACCGGGCCAGCAAGCGAGACAAAACCATCAAAAACTATCGATGCTATAACTGTGATGCGGGATTCAATCGTTTGTATGGAAATATACCCGCGCACCCTTGTTGCTCCCACCCTATTCGGCAGAGGTTGGCCGAAACTACTTTTGTACCAAACTTCGGTGCTGTTCCATCTCATAATCAATAAATGCGTTAATCATCGTACGGTAAACTTTTTCAATAATGTCTTCGGGGAGTCCGACCACAGCGGCTTCTGCCCTGACCTTATCAATGACCCTCTGAACCCTGTCGGGCGCACGAACAGCATCCTGATCTTTTTTGAATCCAGCAGCTGCTTTCACAAACCGACCACGTTCGGCAATGAGTGAAACAAGTTGGGAGTCGATGCCATCTATGGCCTTTCTTACGTCTTCGATAGTAGAAAAATGCACCCTTGTACTCCCTAGCTAGTTTAGAAGTACACGCTATCATAGCTATCGATGGCTGTCCTACCCTTTTTAAGATTCCTATCGGGTCCTGCTGCCTTTGCCACATTCGCCTATAGAGAGGTTGAGCAAGTCACATAGGTTACGCCGTCTAACGGGAAACTGAATAAATTACCGTTCCCCAGGTAAACATAATGCCGTTCGTTACCGGCAGCGGTAAGTTCCCTCCCCCAGTAGTTCCCCCCAAACCAACCGTTAGAGTATCGACTCATGCTGCCCCATTCATTCCATAATCTGGCATTGGCATCCCGGTTGGCCCCGGTCTGGGCTATCGGGGTTCGGTCTGTCATCTCACTATAGCTCGGCACCGCGTAGCCTCCCCCTTGGGAACTGCACCACGCGGCAGCCTCACTGGGTTCCATAAGGAAGTGGCTATTATTCCTGAACCAGCGGTTGACGGTAAATTGATAGGTTAACGTTGAGCCATTGCCTGTATGTTCGGCCGTAATGGTGACCCGATTATTAGCCGATGTAGGTTCTTGATTAAACCTCACATTACCGCTGCCATCCACGCTGGCCCAACTCTGATCGCTACTCCAGCTATAGGAACTGTTCCCGGCAGGATCCTCGCCAACCACCAACTGAAATTCCGCACCGGTAAATCCTGTTTTAGGGAAGCCATCATCAGCCGAGAAAGAGGCGCCGTTGGCCAAGATATGTGTCATCTGCACATCATCAAAAAACGCAACGTTGACGGTAGCAGAAACACCGTTAGCAGTGGTGGCCGTGACGTCACTATTGACAGCCGTGTCACTGGTCAGGGCTATTTTCACCTCACCGTTGCTGTCCGTAACGCCACTGGTCGCCAGCAGCGTTACGCCGTTGGTCGCAGTGAAGTTTACCGTTTCACCCTCAATACTGTTGCCATGGCGGTCTTCGACATAAACCACCACATTATTATCGTCAATGCCGTTGGCCAGCGCATTGTCCTGGGTGACTTCCGCATGCACAACCTCCACTGGGCCGGCAACAAACAGCGTATTGACCGTCTGAGCATCATCATCAATCCTGGCCGTTACCTGAGTGGTACCTGCAATCACATTCGTCACATACGCCGTTGCCTCGCCCTCAACTCCAGTTTGCGCACTGGCCGAAATTGCGCCCATATTATCGGCATCGAAAAGCACCGTTGCGCCCACAACAGGTGTACCGTCCAGATACTGAACGGTAGCATGTACGGTGTTCACCGCCAGCCCATCGGCAACCGCTCCCAGGGGAGACTCGGCCCATACCAGGCTGGAAAGCATCCGCTGCCACTTGATATTGATAGGGTTAGGTAGCTGAACCGGCAGCCCCTCACTTGGAATGGTAATATCGGGATTGGTTTGAGGGGTTACGATCACGTTCAACGCACTGCCCGCCAGGATGTTACTGAGCTCCAGAGTATAACTGGGGCTGGTTGCCCCATTAATGGCAGCACCGTCCAACGTCCACTGGTAGGTCGTTCCCTGTTCCGCATCACCATCCACATCATTGAAGGAGGATGTCACGGTAATCACCTCCCCGGCCCGCGGCTTGAGGTTGTCTACCGAGAGCGTGGTGGTCGGTGGCCGTCCGTGGACTGGTTGGGTAGATTGCTGGACAGCCTGCACCACCTGGCTCATCACGACGATCAGAACCAGTAATATCCTGAATACAAAAACCTTAAAGAGATTATTGCGATGCAACATCCAGCGTATCCATCATACTGATTTGTTAAATCAACTGGCCCAGGCACGCCTGAAGCATGCCTGGGCTGACTCTTTATTACTGAGCCGCAGAGTTGCTGACAACTACCTGAACTCTCAGTCTCTGGTCTGTACGCACTGGAGTATAGGTGCTGCTGGTTGCCCCGCTTATGTTGCTGTAAGTATTTGTGCCCTGGCCAGTTTCAAGCTGCCACTGGTAGGTCACGCCGGTACAGGTCCCCCCCGCACAGGTTGCTGTCGCAGTCAGAGTAGAATCAACCTGTGGATAGCCACCAACTTCACCAGTCACCGTCACGCCGGTGACTGTCCCACCCGCAATAACGGTCAAGGCATTGGAGGCAACGGCTATACCAGAAGCCGGGTCGGTAATGGCAGGGTCGGTATGCGGAGTGACTAACACGGTAATGGTTTTGCCCAGATCTCCGGCAACAATGGTGTAGGTATTGCCAGTAGCTCCCGCAATATCTGCACCATTAGCCTGCCATTGATAGGTTTCCGGTATCGCCGTATCACCATCCGCGTCGCTGAACGCCCCAGCGGTACCGATACTCAAGGTATCGCCGATATCGATCAAGCCGTTACCACTGGCATTGTCGGAAACAATGGTACTCTGCGTCACTACCGGGGCGCGCCCCCTGACGGTGGAAGTCGGGCTGGAGGTCACTGCAGACCAGGCAGAACCGACTATCAGCATGCTGAGTAACATCCCCGCTAGCAGGGACACCAGCCCTCTGCGTGAGCCAATCTTGTTGTCCATTGTTTCTTTCCTCTGCTGTACTCAAAATCAATGTTTGAATCACCTTCCAGGCCAGCCTGAAATAATGATAAAACCCCGGTCTTAATGCGATACCACTCGAATAGCCCGTTTCTGTAAGTTTGCCGTCACCGTCAATGTTTCAGAGGTTGCACCAGGAATTGCGACAAAGACCCCCGAACCTGCAGATGACTCGACTTCCCACTGATAATTCATTGGTATTCCGTTACACAAAGCAATTGAACACATTGCAACGGCCAGGAGGTTATCCCCAACGACAGGATGCCCAGTCAGCTCGGTACCGTTGCTGTATATCAACAATTTGACCGGTGTTTCTGGCACAAAAGAGAGCTCTGTACTGGCCAGATGATCACCGATGGTGGCGGTCACCGTGGTGACTCCGGCATTAACATTGGCTAGCTTCACCGTCACCTGCCCCTCATTATCTGTCCTGGCCGCAGGGGACAGGACCGTCGCACCATTGTCTACCTCAAACTCCACTGCAGTAGCATTGATAGGATTGCCATGGCTATCGGTTACCCTTGCTTCAACCTTATTAACATCAACGCCATTAGCGTATGCATGATCGCTAATCACCATCAGCTCAATGGTCGCAGTACCGCGATCGGCGGTGAGCACCACGTCGTGCGACTTCATCTCCACGGCGGCACCATTTACTGTAGGAACTACGGTTACCGTGCCTGCGACTGTTCCACTCAGTTTGCCGCTGTACACGCCGTTATTTTCCGTTACCGCGCTCAGCGTAACCTCGGGAATACCCGTAACCTCAAAGGCCACCGTTAACCCTTTAATAGGCTGGTGATTGATATCCTGGGCAGTAAAGTCCAACGTACTGGTCTGTAAACCATCAGCAATAATTTCTGCCGGTTCTACGCTAAAAAGGGAGTTTTCCGGGCTCAGTACCTGACTACTCGCGATTAAATTAACTTTAGCTGAAGCCAGAGAGATATCATTAATGGTTGGAGCAATAATAGCTTCTCCCTGGGAGAACCCTGCCGTTAACTGATAGGTGTAGACCCCCGGTGCGGTCTCGGTAACGGCACTCAACAGCGGGTTACTGATAGGCTGAGCTGCCCCCGTATTCGGTGTAAAATGCAAATCCGCAGTCAGTTGGTCTCCCATTCCCTTAACCGGCAAGTTGTTAACATCTTTTAAATTCAAGGTAATCAAGCTCTTGGCAACGCCATCAGCAGGTATTTCAGCCGGGGAAGCCTGAATGCTGGAATTGACCGTGCTGACATTTTGTTGTGTCACAACGATCTGTGTGGTACTGCGGTTTGAGGCATTGCCCTGATTATCGTAAGCCACGGCACCTAACGTGTAGTTATTATTGCCTGCCCTATAAGGGGGTAATTTTATCGAAATGCTTTGTGAAGAGGTTTGTATAACCATCCCCCCGGCTGCCACCAACGATGCGCTATCCCAATCGATTCGTTCAAGCCCATATTTCGCCGTCACCTGTGCATCCACTTTGATCGTTTCAAAGGCACTTCCGGTCATTTGATCCGGCAATGCCAATTGGATTAACGTCTGTTTCTGGTACTCCAGCACAATCTGGTTATTACGTTCCACCAGATCATAACGGCTACCTGCCAGCGTACGGCTTGCTGCCACCGCAGAGGGATCTATTTGCGCCTGCCATGATTCGCCCAAACGGTAGTTCAGTTGCACACTGATGTTGCTATCGTTACGGCTACCTTTGCCAGCACGGTGCTCTGCTCCGATAGTGATCAGGGGGATCGGCGTATAGTTGATCCCCGCAGTGATCGCATAAGGATTTTTCTGCCGGTCATCCTTACCAAACAATGCCACTTCGTCACCCCGGTACTGCTCAAACATCAACTTTCCACCCAACTGAGGATAAGCGGGCAAATACGCTTCTGCCCGCAGGTCATAACCGTTGGCAGGACGTTCATTGTAATCAGCAAAATCCCGGGATTGATGCCAATCGGTGAGAGCCAGATAGCTGTTAGCCGATAGCTTCAGGTAATCCGTCCAGGCTTCAACCCCAAAGCCGACGCGGTCGTTCTTACTGGTCATGTCACGATCAAAAAAGGCGTTAACACCATACATCCAATTATGTTGCACAGTCCGAACACCCGCCCCGAGATTGACGGTGTTGCGGCTGTCTTGGTTTCTAAGTCCTAACTGGCTGAATAAAAGCGATTTTTTGTTATCATAAAGCGGTACCAGCAGGTCAACCGAGCTCCCTTCCAGGCTGAAGTCATCATTAAGATTAAGTTGAACGCGCGCAGTCCCATACGAGCTCAGCCAATGTTGTGCCGAATCATTGAATTCACCCACCACCATCGAACGCGCCATGCCAGCCGCTGCCAACGGGGTGTTATCAGCAGCTAACAGTGTGGTCCCCTTTAACAGGCCATGTGCCAACCTCTCATTATGTTGAGGAGGGGGTACCGCTGGGGAAGCTTCTGTTTGCTGGTTTTTTACGCTCAATGAGGCTGCGGTCGGGATATCAATTTCATCGCCGCTCCCCAGTTGATTGAACGGTTTTGAAAATGAGCGAAACTGATTAGCCCTTTTTAGCTCCTCCAGCGTAATATGCTGTTTTTTAGCCACACTATAGACGGTTTCACCCACCCCCAAGGTGTATGGCTCGGTTTCATACAGCGTAACAGGCTTGGTTAGTGGAGCGGGGGCAAGCATTTTTGCTATTACTGGGACAAAGGAAAGGCTCAACGGCAATAACAGTTGAAAGGTAACATTAACCCACACAACAAGAGGTTTGAATGCCACGGAGGAAAACTCCAACGGGATATCTGTTAGAGTAGTCGGGCTTTAATTCTTTCACAAATGGGAGGAGGCATTGAACTACACCGTGCTGACTTCAAGCGGATGCACGCTCCCGTCATCAACGGTTGTTGAACCAGTCTAGCGTGGCTAACTCTGCTGGCTACGGTAAAGCATTTTGCCCATTATTGTCCTCCCCATCTGCGGTACTCCGCGTGACCAAAGCCTGGATCCAACATCACGCAATCGTATAAGCTGTAACAGTACCCTCTGCATCCGCGATAGGGCCACCGATAAAGCCCAAGCGGATGCTCGCATAGCCTCAAGCGAACCAACCGATCTATGCTCATCTTATCTTGATGTTTTATAAAAACCATTATAGTTATGATTTTAATTGATTTTTTATAATTAAACTTTAAAAGTTTAATTTCAGCCTACATTTTAAAAATCATCTGATTTTCATTAAATTTACTAGCTGTAGCAGCTATCAGCAGATGAACAATGCTTTCCCCCTACTCACCCTTTTAAGATTGCCACTGCCAGCAAGCCTAGATACCATCAGCATCAATTTTAATCAGCTTAGTGGCATCAATGGCTACACATCCCGATCAAACTACCCGCGACCTTGCCCATCTCGCTTTCTGTGCTCTTGTTGCGTTACAGACCGCTGTTCAGGACGGTGCTGTGACTTCCCCAATGGCAGAGCATTTTTTTATTGTTCGCTGGCTGGCTACCGCCCAAAAGCAGAAGCGTTTTCCCAAGACAATCGCGATTGATATCCAACTGCTGTTGGATAAGGGCCGTAAGCAAGGTATCGGGGCCAAGCTTAAATCTCATCTTGAGTATGTCTGGCGCTCATGCAGCGGTGAAATACAGCAACAAAGTGACCTTTTTAGGCTGACCTACACGCTGGAAAGCCTCAAAGTACTGGGGTGGCGTAACGAGTTGGTCACTCCTGCTGAATGGGATTCAGAGGCGCTGGATGACGTTGCTCCTGCGATGTATGTGATTAAGGCAGCACTGCAATCAGCTTTCACCAGTGAGGGCCAGTTGGTCACACCACTTACATTTAAGGTTGTTGGGGATACGCAGATCGTCGTGGATGCGATGACAGCCAATAGTCTAACCACCGAATGGTTGGGGAATGTCGTGACACTCACGCCTTAATGTTGTCCATGTGTCAACGAGGTTGTAGCAGAGATCGGGGCAAGATAACATCTGTATGGCATCTCGAAGGGTTAACTCTGTTGGTTGAGGAGAATGGGCGATCAACACTACCCAGTTTTGGAACCAAGAGGAGTTAGAATATTGTCACATCTCATATTATATAAGGATATAGCATTGTGAATACACAGTTCGATACGTTTATCTCCCTTTTATTATCAATTATAGATAACAAGTTCATCCTATTTTCATTCATCTTTATAATGATGATGTCATCTCTTTATTACATTAAGCGTAAAGCGAAATCAGGTTTTTCCATTGTAAATAGATTTTGGGCCTTTTGGCTTGGTTATAAAAAAGAAAGCAAACATGACTTCATTAATGACATAATTGAAATTGAAAAATTTAATTACCACTACAATACTGATGCTGTATCGATAAAACAAAAGAAAAAGTTCGAGGGTTGGATTAAAAAGTATGAGTTAAACTTCAGAATCATCGCAAAACTTAAACGAAATCTTATAATCGATACATTGAAGATAAAGAAAATCAACAAAGTAATACCAATACTAACTTTTTTATCTCTGTTCCTCCCCCTCTTTCTTTTCTTTGCAGCACTGGTTGTAGCTATTAAACCAGCAGGATTAATAAACATCAATAATACAGGTTGGTTTTGGTTTAATAAAAAAGAGGCAATAGAGTATAACGTTTTAGGTGGCAGGGAAAACTCTTGGGTTATAACACCACAAGAATGCGAGAAGAAAACTGACATAGTCATAAAACTACCGCCTCAAACTATAGATATAATCTGTGAATCTTTTAATAGCCAAAGGTCATTAGAATACATCGATACCTTAGTAGCAAAACAAAGATGGGCATTTGGCTTGTTAAGTGTAATACTTTTGTTTTTTGCTGCTATTCTTTTCAATATTACTTTTCACTTGATAATTACATTCGATGCAAGAGAAATGCTTCTCTTTAAGATAAAAAATACAGATCTGACAGAGGTAAATAAAAAGAGGGATAGGTAGTCGTTAAAAGCTACCTATTCCATTTTCAAACGAATTAGTTTACTTCTTTGATTGCAGTTGCACTTTGCAAGAGATTTCACTGGGTGCCGGTTTTTTACCATCCAATATGGTGGTAATGACAGCCCGGCATTCACCCGGTGAACTCGATTGAACGTAAAGGGTATTAGCTTTGGATGGTGTTTCTGGTATCCTCTCTTCGGGCGTAAACAACCAGATAAGAACAGCAATGATGAACGTGATAATAGCTGTGATGATTGTCTTTAATTTTATTGGGGCATTATGTACCACCTTAATTAGCATTGAAAATGTTATGAAGCACACCGGTATAAAATGCAGCACAGATCGCATGATACAATACACGCGATGGATTATCCCAGCATGGGATGAAATACGCGCCTGGAATATCTCTCTTTAAATGATAGCCTGGATGCACCAGAACAAAATTGATGGCTTTTAGTGTGCTGGCAATATCAATAAACCCTTCACTTTCTTGGCTGTCGATGATAATGACATTTAAATCCACGTAATGATCAGGAAATTCATGCTCTTCTGCGGAGGATATTTTTTTATATAAAACATCACGTTCGAAACCGGGTAGCTTACTTTCATCTATTGCTTCTGAGTTACATGTGAATATATTAACTTCGAGATCGTGCTCTGGCATTTCGAGTAATGGAGGCACTGAAAAGTCCAAATAGCAAACATTGCCTTCTATATAATAGGTTTTCATATGGCGTTCTCAATGTAATGAGGGGGGGAGTAAAATCCAGGTGGGTATAAATTTTCTGACGGCTATCCAATGGATAACCGCCTATAAATTACAATCCAAATACGTTAATATAGAATTGACCGTTATTGTCATCGGTCTTTTGAATGCGGTAGGTGATCGGTCGAGATGAGTTAAGTTCTATGTGTTTACTATATGTAAAATTAACATCCGCCGCACATAAATAAATGTCAAGATTGGAATTATGCTGTTGAGTTCTCACATTGCTAACTGTGATTGATGGCACATACACGGGATCTACTTTCTGTGCTGCTGTATAGCGTGTGGCGGGTCTATCAGCATAGGGTTTACTGGCAATATCAACAACCAGGTTTTTAGCCTCATCACTGTTGCATTTTGGTGTGCCAGAATCACAGCCAGAAAGAATAATAATGGCAGCACATATCAATAATTTTTTTAGTTTCATTAAATAACTTCCTTATTAATTGTCGTTCTTATCTGTTCAAGAAGGTTAGCCGCCCGGTTATAACCAATCCTGAAATGATGTTGAACGGCAGTGACACTATTGTTTAGTTCACCACTGACGAGCATATTAAGAGTTTGGACATAAAGTGGATCTACTGATAATATCGAATTAGCATCAATGGATTTTTTCATTTCTGATTTCAGAATAATCATGATTAGTACCTACTAGCTATCTTTATTTTTTTGATTAATATTATTAAGTGTACCCTCAAGGCTTTCAACGCGACGAGTCAATTTTATTAAGTGCCATGCACTTACAAGGACAATACCGATAATAGAGCCAGTTAAGAAATTCATATTAGGATCTCGAGGGTTTAGCGAAGGTTATTTATTTTTATAGAGGCCATCCATAGCGCCAATCGCTGACATCCCACAGTAAGCTTCACAGCCTTTAGTAGTCACATTGATAGTTCTATCCATGTTTTCGCTAAAAACTGCCATGCATTGGCTGCTTTGATCATCAAATACCCAGCGATTACGTTGCTTTTTGTTCGGTGGGATAGGTTCAGCGTTCCCCTCCATGTTGCAGACGCCAGAAGCATCATATGCAGCATTGATGCTGAACTCGGCACCGTCATGTCTTGGTTGCAGTGTTAGCAAGCCGTTAGGTTTTACGTATTCACCTGCCAGCGCAGAGGTGCTAACTAGCGCCATCAATGCCCATATACTCTTCCTCATCTTCCTCTCCTTAGCACAAATGTCTATTAGTGAGTAACATAGTTAATTACACACCAATAATGATGTTTATGCAAGAGTAAAATACACTGAAAATTCCACTTATTAGGTAAAAAAAAACTTAGGGTAAGTGGAGTCATGTCTAAATTGACGGTTACAGAAGCAGATAAACTAATTGGGCAACGCATTCAACAGCGTCGTAAGGAGCAAGGGCTAACGGCTGCAAAGCTTTCTGAGGAGATCGATGTTTCACAGCAACAACTCTCACGTTATGAACGTGGGACCAACAAAATTAATGTTACCCATTTGATTGATATTGCGACTCGCCTAGATACGCCAATAAGCTGGTTTTTCATGGATTTTAGCTCTGATGCCAATTCAGGTATTAGCGAACATGGTCATAAAAGTTCAGAAGTGAAAGACGATGAGTTAAAAGCACAGCTTGACTATTTATGGCCTCGATTGAGTTTAGAACAACGTCGTGCATTTGTTGTGCTTCTTGACTCTTTAACTACTTAATCCCAATGAATTGAAATACCTTGGATATTATCAATAACTACTATGCCATAGGTATTTCTAAAATGTTGTTTGCATTTACAAACCATTATCTAGTTAATAGTTTCTCAATGAAATCATTTGCCATGACATGTATTTTTTGATAAAATGTCATTGTGGTAAAGTGAATATTTACAGCCACTCAATCCAGTAATATTTAATTAATCCTTAACGGGAGGTACAACTGTATTTCAAATTCGACTTGTTGACTATTTTAACTTAAATGGAAACGTTATGAATATCATCCATCAGGAAGGTTATAGGCTTCCCGTCAATCAAAAATTGATTGCGATATTATTTAAAGAAATGGACAAGGCTCCGCCTATAAATCAAAGATTGAAAGCTGTGTCATTTATTTTTAGAGACCCCGAATACAGTGCCGAGTGTGGTGGCTATCATCCAGTGGAAATCCGGCTAATCAGAAAGGACGAACAATGGCATTTCGATTACGTGACTGACTTTGCCTATATGGGCCGGGCTTATCCTGAATTGGAAAAGGAAATTGATTTTAGCTGGTCACAACAATATACATTTCATGCTGGATTAGGCGACCTCGGGCATAAAGCTGGGTGCGAGCTATTTGAATTATGGCAATCCAACTTTATTCAGTATTACGACCTAGACGTTTATACCGTCCAGTTCCTTTGGGAAATCTAAATTAAATCCATTTGGGGTATCTATTGTGGTCAAGGATAGAGGGATCAGTGCGTCCCAACAGGGCGACCTGGATTGTCTGTGCGGGGCGTACAGCTTGGTGAATATGATGGGCTACCTGTTTGATGGCAAAGTGAAGAGAAAGCCACTGATGCGCGCCTTGTTGCGAGAATATAGCTATGAATGGCCTTTAGAGGAGTGGCTGACCCACGGTCTTGATGAACCCCGAATGGATTACTTGATTGACCGGGTATTGCGGCAAGGATACTACCACAAGCACTTCCCCACTCAAATCAGCCAGCCCTTCCGAGAACTTAAGAGATTAACCACCCAGCGTATCCTCACCGAGATGGCCGAATACCTCAACCACAGTGACTTTTCCCGCCTCATCCTAATTAGCGATCAACATCACTGGTCAGTCATCACCCGCATAGACAACCCATACCTCTACTTCTTCGATAGCAGCGGCCGACGAAAATCATCACGCAATAGTTGGTCACTCAAGCCCGGTAGCAGCTCACACCAACTTTTTCCCGACAGTATTTACTTTGTTGAACGGGAGTTCTGACATGATTGATCGCTGCAATGAAGATTTGATCCTAAAGCAGGCACAAACCATCATCGAGAACCGCTATATCCGGGGCCAGCAACTGCTATCAGTACAAGAGGTACGGGACTATCTCATGCTCAAACTGGCACCGTTGGAACACGAAGTGTTTGGCTGTCTATTGTTAGATAACCAGCAACGCATTCTCGCTTACCAGGAACTGTTCAGAGGCACTATCAACGGCGTCAACGTCTACCCTCGCGAAGTGGTGAAGCTAAGCCTGCACCATAACGCAGCGGCGTTGATCCTTGTCCACAACCACCCCAGCGGTGAGCCGGAACCCAGTCAGGCAGACTTGGCAATCACCAAAAGGCTGGTATCTGCATTGGGATTGGTTGATGTGCGGGTGCTCGACCACTTCATTATTGCTGGTACTCAAACCGTCTCAATGGCGGAGCGTGGGCTGCTGTAAGCAACCCTACTTCAATTAGCCCCAGCGGATTAGCTCTGAGCGTCAGCTAAGTGCCAAGTTCGGACATTGCAAACATCACGCTGTTTTAATCAATGGGGAGCATGTCATCTCGGGTAGCGGACTTTTGCGACAAGCCGCTTAAAACTGAAGCGTGCAGCAGAAAGACTGCTGCACGCTGGCATCGACCTTCGGGGAGCAACGTTCAAATCTGGCGTCCCGAAATTAGGCCCAGCACCTTTAAATCATAAGGTCACATATCTCTGCTGGTAACATCTTTCTTCCAAGTGAGCTCATTAAGCTAAGCATGCCTCAAGAAGTAATACATCCGACTGTCTCAGCGGTCAATCCGACTAAAATTTTTAGTCCGGGTCATAACTGAAGTGACAAGCCGCGAGTAACTCGGTCGAGGCATAGACACCGTATCTTCCTCTCTGTCGTCCTGACTCCGAGATCAAGTGAAGATTTTTACGAGCACGGGAGCTCAATACATAGAGGAGCTTGCTTGCGGCGACATGTCCATTCGCTTCATTGAAGTGCGGTACCATGCCCTCCAGTAAGCCAAAGGCGATGACGACATCGAACTCGGCGCCCTTGACACCATGGATGGTGGAGACTGTGATGCCGGTTCGCTCGCGAAAAACTTTTTTGAAGAATGATACTTGATTGATGTACGTCGCCCCTTCCTTCTGCAGCCGCTCTATTCGCGCTGCCGAACTGCTGAAAAATGCCTCTCGGTGGGTCAAGAGCGCAGGATGGATTTCCTGGGAGATATCGAGCCTCTTGAGCAGATCGTTGAAGGCCTGGTCCAGGTAGCGGAGTCCGTCCGTTTCATCGATTGTGAGTGCGTTAATTTCCCGCAGCAAGATGCGCGGAGTCAGTGTTTTGGTGTCAACGCCGAAACTATCGAGGTCTTTGATTACGTCGTTTGCCCAACGCATTCGCCTGACGAGCAGTCTGGGGGAGGAGTCCGTTAGTAAAACCTTGGAGACCTTGAACCAGAAATTATCGAAGTTGTTACTGAAAGGGACGAGACCTGGGCCATCAAATTGCTGGTCAGGCAACATCGCCACTAGTTTTCGTGTCGTGGATGCAAGCAAAACCCACTGTGGAGCGAGAACGCAGATGTTTTCGGGAGAGTGGCCGTTGGCGAGACTCGCCCGAATCAACCTTACAATCTCATCATGCACATCGCTGCGTGTTACGTTTTGATTGTAGGTCACCCGGCTGGGAAACTTAGCATGTTTCCCAGCGCCGTTGATTTTTGTTGCGTGTACGCTGTAGTTCGAAAAGTAGCTGATAATTCGCTCACTGGAGCGGTAGTTTAGGCTGAGCGCAAACTCCTTAATCGAGATCCCGGCGCGGGTACGGAATTCATCTACTGGCATAGCGTAGCCACCCAGTGAGCCATAGATAGCTTGATTCGGATCGCCAACGATGAGTATTTTGGTCTGTCCGCTGCCTGCGCGAAGTATGGACGTCACAATAGTGTACTGGATCTGTTTGGTGTCCTGATACTCATCCACAAGGATGTGGGAAAACACACGCGAGAGCAGCACTGCGATTTGGGCTCTGTCCCGCATCAAGCTGTAGGCATGCCAAAGGATAAGTTCGAAGTCGATCTGTCGGTTCGCTGAAAGCTCGTCGAAGTACGCCTTCAAAACCTCATGTATGATATGGTGTTTTCCCACGTCTACACAGCCAAGCTGATACCCCGTCTCAGTAACGTAGTAATCGCAATCCCAATGAGTGACACCTTTATACGGAGCGCATAGCCTCTCCAATAGGCGTTCGCGATCATGCGGGTCGATCACGCGGTAACCGTGAGCAAGTTCAGGGGAATAGATGCCGTATGGCTTGAGTATCCACTCTAGACAGAATGCATGGATCGTACCAATCCATAGACCCGAAGTGTCGACTCCTAGGTCCTCAATACGCTCTTGAATCTCATCTGCAGCGCGGTGGGTGTAGGTAATGGCTACAACGATCCGCTTGTCAGTACGACGAGATAGTTCGTAGGCAATTTTGTAGGTCAGGGTGCGGGTTTTACCGCTGCCAGGGCAAGCGATCAGAAAGATGCTTGATGGCTCGATCACTGCCGCCGCCTGCTCAGGATTGAGGTCCCTTGGGTCCCAAGCGAACATCACTGCATCTCCGCTAAGAATGCATCAATAGCGTCTCCCGGTAGCATGTGTCCGATTGCTATCCTGAGTTCAGCCAAGCCAATATCCCCTTGCGCAAAACGCTCAACTTCCAGAAGAAATGCCTGCTTCGCTGGCGAATTCAACACATCGGAACCGTATCGGTATTCGGCGCGATGTTGGAGAATTCTGGCAAGAAGGGGGAGAGGAAATGTGCCATGTGCAAAATGAATGGCCTGCATGATGTAGGCTGGGATCTGGACTTGGGGAGTGAGGTACTCAGCGAGCAAGATAGCGAACCACCCCTTGCCCTCTTGCTTGGCCATCGTCAGCGTACGACGGCCCATTTGTCGCAGGTCTCGGGATTGGAGTTGCTGCTTTGCCTCGTCCCTGGTTCCCTCGTCCTTGTAGACTTTTGGAATGGTTTGGACAACGGCCTCATGGTTACCGGCTGCGACAAAGTCGACCTCAAAGGTGTGTTTGGCGTAGAAGGTTACAATCCATGGATTTTCTGCAGTGAACTCAGTCAGATCGGCCTGCCGTTCTAAACCGGCTTTCTGGGACCCAGCGGCTTTGGCCTTTATCTTAGCCACACCTTCCGTATCAGTTGTCTGTACGGTGATGTCAAAGAAGGCCTGGTCCAAATCAGTGATGATGGCGCATCGTTTCTTAATGCGGAGGTTATGGAAGAGAACCGCAACATTCTTAAAGCCTGTGCTGCGAATGTTGATGACACTGATGCCCAACTCGTCAACGCTTACTCCCAGTACTAGCTTAATTAGGATTGGTATCAGAATTTCCTCCACATCACCTTCGACGAGTATCACGCTTTTGGCGAAGAGCAGATTGCTACGCACCGCATCCAGGTAACGCTGGATACTGTTGATCTGAGAGGGCTCAAGACCTCTGGCAGGCTGATAGGCCTCGCAGAACGATCCATGACGGCCCAAGATGTTGACATTGCTTACATTGCTGACTTCAGAGATGTGAGTGGAGTGAGTAGTGTAGATGATCTGCGCGTCGCTGTATGCGATGCGATCGAACAGGGTTTTTTGAATGTGTGTATGGATGTGCGCTTCCGGCTCCTCGATCAGGAGGAAATTGGCCATGGCCAGCTTTTCGCGCTGGTACTTGAACTCCAGTAGTTTGAGCGTCAGATAGATGAGGTTGGCTCCACCTAGGCTCAGCTCATGAATTGCGCCTTCGTACCCTTCCTCTGATTCACCCACGAAAAGTCGGAGAGACTGGAAAAGCTTATCGGCTTCTTCGGGAAGATCGGATTTGATCGAGAGTGAGGCTGGCGAGTAGGTTTCACCTGCGGCGTCCTTGATGGTCTCACGAATGTGATTGCGAACTGACTGGACGTCCTCTAGGCCTTCGATCGAGGTGTTGAGTTCGCGGACCATCTCGGTGATTGGCTCCATCGTCGCTGGATTGATCTCTCCACTCTTGCTTTTGAGCAGGGTGAGTAAAGGGTTGGTGCGGTTGTTGTGGAACTCAGAAACAACATCGCGCAAGGCCTGGATGAAAGTCAGCGATACCTCTTTCGTAACGGAAAGGAAGCCGGGCACCTTTGCCCCGATTTCTGGAAACTCCGTCTCTGATGAGAAGTCACAAATATCGAAATCGCCAACGATGCTTTTGTATACCGCAGGATTGCCGAAGTCGGCCCAGCTCCGTCCTGTGAAAATCGTTTCGTAATCATCGATCGTGATTGCGTCACGGATCTCCGAGAGTTGTTCATACTCAAACGCTCCCAAGGCTGCCAGCTTCAACCTGATTTCTTTTTTAGGCCGGAAGATCAGGTTATAGGTGGCCTTATGAATCGGCCCATCATCCACTGGAGCTGTTCCATGGAGGAAGAGTGCCTGAACGGATTCATCGGTGGTGATCTCCTCAAACTCCATGCTGATGATAATCCAGTGGCCCTGCCATTGGCCGAGTGAGCGGCTGAAATCAGACTCATCTAGGCGATAGGCAGCACGCACCATGGTGTCGTCAAGCAGGAGGCGGATAGCTCGCAGGATGTTAGATTTACCGGAGCCGTTTTCCCCGATAATGGTGTTTACTCCCTTGTGAAACTGCAGAGACGTGTTCTTGAAGTTCTTGTAGTTGACCAGGGTCAATTTGGAAATATGCATGGTTCTCCGGCCTGCTGCTCCTTGAGCAGCCTTAGTTTTTTGCCCACGATTTTAGCGCAACTGCTGTATAACTACGAATGGTGAATGGCCACCTTGGTTAAGGTTAGCGTTGCATCGAAACGTTGAACTCACAGCCAAAAGCAGACATTTCTAACGCTACGGTGCGTTAATCAATGGGGAACTGACCAAACTTCTTACAATTACCAACAGGTAAAGATTTCTGATAATGTTAGCTAAAGAAGGGAGGCGTAATGTCAGAGATTAATTTACACGATGCCGCACGGGCCTTACCTCAGGATCGGGAAACGCTGTATCACTTGGTCTGGAGCGAGCCTGCGGAGCGTATCACTGAGCTGTATGGCATCAGTACTGAGTTACTAGCGAAACGATGCAGCGAAATGCGTATCCCCAGACCACTTGCCGGTTACTGGAAGGCGCTGGTGAAAGGAGCTGCCCCTGCAATTCCAACTCTGCCTGCTCTGAAAAAGGAAAAGGTGGTAAAGGTGGTAAAGGTGCTGAAGAATAACACTCCATCAGTGCAACCTTCCACCATTATGGCATCAAAGCCAGTGTCTTTAGTAACCCGAAAGCAAGCTCCCGTTATGGGGAATGCCTATAGATTGATAAACGATCTCAAAACGTATCTACCAGCCTCCTCGGTTACAGAAGATGGCTATTACAAGCCTACGAAAAAGAAATTACTGGATCTCAACGTTTCTGATACGGGATTTGATAGCGCAATAGAGTTCCTGAGTCGGTTCTTTGATGCCCTTGGGAAAAAGGGGTATCGTGTAACTCTGGATTCGCAGGGAGAAAGGCTACATCGTGCAGATATTGATATTAAGGAAGATCCGAAAGAGGGAGGATATCGCTGGGCCAATTTATGGCGGCCTTATACGCCAAGTATCATTTGTATTGGGGATATGTACTTTGCGTTTAATCTTGCTGAAATGACGGAGTATGTCCCAGCGAAAAAAGTCAAAAATCGCTATGTACGTGATGAAAAGATGGGGCGCTGGATGCGGGGAAATAGCAGTTTTTTTCCTCACGTATCGAAACATACTCTTCCTACCGGGCGATTTCTGTTGCAGCTTTACTCGCCTTATTCTTCCGCCAAATGGTTACTTCAGTTCCGGCAGACAAAGCAGTGTGGATTGATTAGCCAGATCCCTAAGATGATTTCGGCGATACAGGAGGCTGTTCCGCTAATTTCAAAGCAGTTAGAAGAGGCCAGAATCGAAGCTGAGGAGTGGCGTATTCAGTATGAGCGGAAACACGCCATATATCTGGAAAAGAAGCGAATAGAGCAGGAAGAGGAAGCGTACAGCGCCAGCCGCACCGAACTGAAATCAATTATGGCCCAGTGGAATGAAGACAAACGACTGGAACAGTTTTTTGACCAAGCAGAGTCAGATGCGGCAACATTTGATGAGCAGCAGAAGGTAATGGTTATGGAACGTCTGCAACTGGCCCGCCAGTTCCTGTCGGATGATACGGCAGTTGAGCGGCTGTTGAAGTGGAAAACGCCGAAAGAGCGATTAAACAATGGATAAGCCTATTACCTCAGCACTTGTGAATCGGCCAACTGACTATCACTATGAACGATATGAGCTTCCTTTAACGTCAACTTCATCGCCAGTAAGTCTCTCAATAACCTCAATTGCGTCTGGGTCACCATGCCAGGCCATGCAATTTAAACAATCGCCTCCACAATCAAGATTGAGAGTCTCTGGTATTTTGCTCATTGGCTGACCGCATGTCAGGCAGTTGTTAGTTTCCACTGGGAGGACATCCTGTTTTTTTTAAATCAAACTGCTCAGTGTTGTCTAACATACCACAATGTAAGGCCACTTCGTTTGAGACAGTCATAGGGCAGCTATGAGCGAGAAGCGGAAGTAATGAATGATAAGAATATGAAACACAGTCGCAAAAGTCCAAGCTGCACGTCAAATGAAATGGAAAATTCCACCTGTTACATTGCCTGACTTTTTAAACCCGTTTTTCAGGTTCTCGCACTAGCAGGCAAGCTCTGAACCATTACCGTAACGGATTCACCAGCTTCGTCACTAATATGCTCGGCATGATTTAGCATGAGCATAGCAGCCAGTCTGCGGGCATAATTTTTATCGTACGTTTTATGAATACCCTTCTGCATCAAGCGTCGGTCAGTACGGGGAGCTCGTGCTTATGATCGGCATCACTCAGCCCGGATTGTTCGGATCGCACAATCCGGGCTGAGTTCCCTTCAAGTGATCTATTTTAGACGCAGCTATTGAGGCTTTCATTTAATCCGAAACAAAAAATTTAACATCGATATCATAACTTGATGCTTGCAAAAGCCATGTGTCTATAAGCTGATATGCTTGCAATGATTCAGGGGATACTTTCCTGACCCCAGAAAATTGGCTTTCAAAATGTTTCTTCGAAAAAGCATTGCCAATAACAATCCATATTTCTTTTCGAACTGATATCATGGCGCGCCGATGTTTAATTAAGTCAAGAACATCCTCTAATGAATGATTAACATCAAACGTTTTATTATATAACCGAATGCGGCTATTAAGTTTTACACCGTTGTCATTTCCATTATCACTTGGCCAGCATTTTTTTAATCTTGAAAGATTTGCAAACTCAAGGGATGAATTTTGAGAGATCAAGAAATGTATATTCTTTAATGCTTGACTTCCAACTTCAGTGATAGCTCCAGCAGAGGATTCTGGATTTATAGTTTTACCGCATTTCACATGAACATATACCAATTTACTTTTCGAAGAAATTACAAAATCTGCAGGTTCGGTATCCATGTCTGTACATAAGATTATATCAACATCCGGAATATGCTCATAAAAATCTCCAAGTTCAGAGATTGTCGGATTATAATTTTTCACATTTGATATATTATCAATCAGACTAAATACTGAGTTCACCCCGAATGCGGTTGATGTTAAATTCGGAAGATCCTTTTCACTTAATTCAGGTTTAGAAAGGCATTTTAATGGATAAATTTTATCAAGTACTGCTTGACTTATTTCTCCGTTTTCAGAAGGTAGTTGAAACTTATAAAACACCCCATTCAAGAAAGTCACACCTTTGTTAAATAATAATTTAACTGTATTGGCATTAAAAATATTTTCAGATGATACAATAGATCCATTTAAGTATGTATTAATCCCATTGCTATTAACTTTAAATTCATTATTTTCAAAATTAAAAACTATTTTATTTTTTAAACCAGATGAAATATACTGTCTATAGTCAGATAGTCTAAATATAAATGGCGACGATATTCTTTTAATTATCCTCATGTTGATATCTTCAAGTTTAAAAAAAGAAACGCCTCTATTATACATCTTAAATAAAAATGTATTCTTAATCATAACCCTACAATTAGAATGCTCCAACTCAAGGACACCCGGTATATCACTAAAGTCAATTACACATGATATAGGTTCCTCATCTGGAGTCCCGTCAATAGGTTGAGAGAAAGAACTCAAAAAGTTACTTTTTAGTTTATTATTACTATCGAATGTATACTTGATCTCATCAATCCATGTACAAAAACTATCGTAGTCAAAATTTCGAAATTTTTGATCACTGACCCTACCAGAACCCATGCCTAAATAATATGAGGATGCAATTTTATCATCTATATTCAAATTAGAACCCTTCGCCGTAGTCACAGCATAACTTGAATTAGATTGTGGATGATTTATACTTTCTAGGTTCTCACCTATGTAGGCAATCCCTTCAGCTTTTAATGAACTTCCCAATAATGCACGAGAGGTTGCTTGTGTTGTTCTGGATTTTTCTGTTTGAGCTAAAACTTTATAAAGAGTGTCTGAATTGACCGCTCTACCTAGATTGAGGTCAATCCTATGATTAAATCGACGACCACTACTATCAAATATAGCAACTAACGTCCCAAGATCTTTTACTATTACAACTTCTAAGGAAGGTTCAAAGAACAATCTATCAATTAAAAACTTAGAATTTTTAAAACAAACAGAAGTTATCACTCCCGTTTCTTTATCATATTTTGACAAAGCTCCCTCTCTAGTAAACTCCCAATATATCTTATCTATAAAATCAGCTAAATCAAAGTTAGGAAGTTTATTAATAAAACACACCGAAGCTAAAGGAATAACTAAGGATTTTTCAGGTTCAAACTCTGCGAAATTGAATTTCTTTTTATACGAAGATTCAAAATAACTATGTTCAGGAAAAGCATCCAAATATTTTTCTAGCAATGCAGCTGTATTTAGTGTATTTAAGAATTTTTCGGACGAAGTTTTATCTGATATATACTCATCGAACTCAATATAGTTACCCCAAAGTCTAATATTTTTACTATTACCTAACTCAAATACAATTGGGTAATAATCACGAAACACTCTCACAACCCGACCAATTGTTTGAACTAACTCCTTACCACTACCAACAGAATAGGTAAGAATTAGTATCTTCGCCTGCGGGAGATCTATTCCCTCATCAAGCTTACGTTGATGGATATAAACTTCATATTCAAGCTCGTCAATTTTAGCTGGGACATAGTGTAAGTTATCATCTAGCGGTTCATCTTTGAAACGATCGTGAATTGCAAGTGTTTTAAATGTGTCCTTAAGAAAGGAATAATACTTACAAATATCATCGAAGTTTCTGCATTTTACAATACAAACAACATCTGGATATTTTGCCCTAAAGTCTAATATTTTATGTATCAATTGCTCATGACTAATCTCCTCAAAGGTTGGTTTAACTATAACCTTATCACTTATAGCTTTCTTATATGTATATATAAAGGCGTGCTTTACATCTATATCAAAACTAAATAGATCATTTCTATAAGGAGTTGCTGTTATGATTACTTTTTTTGATTCAAATTTTCTTATAACAGAACCCCATTGTGGTGATGGTTCAGCATGACCTTCATCTATAAGTATTAATTGAAAAGAATCCTTTAGTTTATTTACATCCTCTTCTGGTAAACTTGTAAGCTTTTGGAATGTAGTACAATAGACACCATTAAGAACATCTAACGAGATACCATTGATAACATTCTTTTTTACCAATGATGGTTCATATTCATCTTGCAATATTTTCTCAAAAAAACCGCCCTTTAGCTGTCTGTATAATTGATTACATACAGCACGTCTATGGCTTACGACCAAAACTTTATCAATTTTACTATAATGAGCCACACAGCATATAACACCACTCTTACCTGAACCAGTAGGCAAACTAATAAGGCAAGCACCTTCTGAAGGTTCGTCTAAATAATTTGATATAGTATTAATACTATCGTTTTGACAATCTCGTAACCTAGAGACTATTGATTCTGGAACTTCTACGCTCATTTACTATCTCCACAGATTTCAGATATTTTTAAGTCCATTAAATCTTTATTAATAAACCACTACGATGAATATTTGATATGCGTCACATTTTTTGTTATAAAATTTCTTATACCACGTTTTATAACATTTTCTAAGTGTTCATTCCAAAACAATATCCTAGTTCTTCTGTAAACAGTCATTATTCTCAGAATTTACATAGCTATCGCCATGCTATAAGCGCCTAAGCGTGAAACCTCAACATTAGCCACTATGACCTGCTCCCTTATGTTTAATTCAGTGAAAATTAAGCAACTTCCGCTTTTGGCACTGAACCGACTGTTAGTTCTGGTTCCACCAAGATAACCCCTTATGGCAGTCCAACCACGCCACCAAACCCCAGCAACCTCAGTATGGCTGAGGCCTGCGCAAGTGCTACCCTAGGAAAAGAGTCTACGCGGTACCTCCCCAAACTCAACTTGCAGGGAAATAGCAAATGCCTCGGCAGCCCTTGGTTCATAAGGAGTCACTACTTCTCACCCCAATCATCAGATCACGAGTCAATCACGGATAGACTCAACCAACGCTTTGATCCTTACCGCCTTCTCAAAGTGATCCCACTTAATTTCTTGAATCCACTAACTGGCAGCTTCCATCAACAATTCAGGATCATCATTCTTGTTGGCAAAAACGCATAGAAAGAAAGCCCAACGTTGTTGCCCTTCGCAGCGATCTTGTTATCGCAAACCTGAATGATCTTGGCTCTTGACGCTTTTCTCATCATCGACCTCCTTGTCTGCTACATAACAACATTTATTGAGCGCCTGTTGCTGCCTTGAGTTACAGCTGATATTCACCCGTTTAAGGCACGAAGATCTTTATTCAGAATCTCAAAATCCAGCACATCTTTGACTTGTTGAACCGTCCACAAAGGCGACCGATTCTTCGGATCAAAGCCAGGTATCATGTTGGGTGGCCGGTGACCTGCTTTGTTTAACTTGTTCTTGATCTCAGTGTAACTAAGGCCATTGCCTTGCAAAAAAATAGCTGCTTGGTGTAAGTCGTATAGTTCTTGGCTTCTGGCATTTTTCGCTGGGAGAGCTTTGCTTACCCCTCTATCTTCCTTTTCTATGTACATCTGCTCGTAGACCTTGTTGATGCAGAAGCTGATGACCTGGCTAAGCGAGTCTATGTCTTTACGCCCGTCGATGTTCAAAGAATTACCCCGCTGGTCTTCATAGATCTCAGCAAGGGTTTCATAGGTATCTCTACCTAAGTATATCTTTAACCTAGAAAATCCAGCCTCTTTGCTTTTTTCCTCTCTCTTACGCTTGTTTGCGGCATCCCTTTGGCGTTTTATCTCCTTTGAATCCATTTCATATACATAATCCGCTGTTAATTGATTAATTAACCCGTTTTTATCCATGTGCGACCTCCAGTCAACATCATTTAATGTGCATTTTATGTTCGATTTAGGATTCTAGAACCAATGTTTTCAAGAAGCGGCTCTCTACTTTTCACTATCCCTGCTTTAGACACTGAAATCCAACAGATTTGTAAGTTTTGAGAGCCGCTTCTCAAAAACACGATTTTTTTAGATCGGTTATGATGCAGACATGTTGAACGGGAGGGAAAGCATGAAAGAGAGCAAGTTACTAAAAATAAAGGAAGTTTTAAACCGTTGTGCCATCTCAAGGGCGACTTTGTACCGTCTTATCGAGGCAAAACGCTTCCCTTATCAAGTGTCATTGACAGGAAGTCGGGCGATAGCCTGGAGGGAAGAAGATGTACAACGCTGGATTGAGGAGCGGCCAACTCTTAGTAAATAAGGAACTGGATGAATATACGTCGAATAATGCCATTGGCAAAATTGAATGATGAACTTGAAGAGTTCGCCAAGACACTCCCAAAATTCGAAACAGTAAAGGAGGTACGTGCCGAGAGGCTTATAAGAGAGAAAGCATTACAGAAACGTAAAGACAAAATATATCAAACTTTGTTTAAGAAACTATGGGAGTGTGAACCACGTTATCCTTGTGGCAGTGCCGCATGTCCTGAATGTTTCAGACTTCATCGGCTTATAATGATCAAGGAGGTAATGAAGTTATGTAAGAAGAGAAAGAAATGGCGAGGATTAACTTTAATCTTCTATCAAGATGCGATTAGTGATGAGGAATTTCTTGAGTGGAAGCCTAGCACTTTAAAAGCACGACTCCGGCGCTGGCTAAAAGAGTGTGGCTTCGAAGGAGTGGTGATTGGCGGATTTGAAATGGATTTCCATACAGGGATTCAGAAATGGCTACCTCATTTCCACTTGATTATTACCAATGATAAAGAAGCCATCAAGAAACTGCGCAATAAGATGAAAAACAAGAGGAACATGAATACACGAGAGGGAGTGAAAAATCGACCGCTACTATCAAGTAAATTGAAAGTGCCGAAAAGACAAATAAGCTATCGATTTAAAGCTATTTGGTGGCGGGTTGAATCTATCCAATATAATGACGTCTATATGCTGGATGGGAATGAGAGGAAAAGAAAACGGTGGACTAGGAAATACAGATTATTGAGCAAGCAACATACTGACTCTCTGATTATGTTGGATACAATCGGAATGGCTGAGTTAACCTTTATGTATAAAGTAAGGAGGTATGGTGACCATTTTTTAATGAGCTAAACGCAAGAATCCTTCATAGGCAGTAACAAACGTTATGCCGACGCGTTAAACCTACTGTTTGATTGAAATAGCTATACAACACTACTCAGATTAACTGCGTAGATGACCTTTCACGCACTTACAAAATTAAAAGTGATTGAGTGGGTGCGTGATTACCTAACGATAATGGAATCAATCATGAAACTAGTAGAAAAGAAATTGAATAAGAATGAACAGAAGCTTTTTGTTAAATTGATGGCTAATACAAAAATGTTGTTTCCGTCTGATGTGGCCTATCGCCAAGTCAAAGTTTTTAGCGAAAACAGTGGGAAGTATATTCTTATCCTTATTCCTTCGTTTTTACTGGCAAGTAAAAATGAGGTTAAGAAATACTTGCTCAAAGCTGGGCACCGTGCTGATATGTTGAAGGAATACTGGGATATGGCATATGAGGAGGTTAGCAAGCAAACTGAAAACGTTATCCTTTTGCGCTATAAACCTGGTCATTGCGGCAATGTTTACTTGTGTGTCAATGATAAGGTGATTGGTGAAGTTAAGGGCGATAGGCCCGTATTGCACCCTAGTGCTAAAAAGCACTTACCGATCGAAGCGACGCAAGGAACATTAAAAGAATGGAAAATTAATGTAGCAGCTCTTGCACTATACAGTTCTCGCATTTTGCTGGCTATTTGCAGTGCAATTTCAGGGGCCTTGCTTAAAATTTTAGATATGGAGGGGGGCGGTTTCCACCTTTGGGGCACAAGTAGCATGGGGAAAAGTTCGTCTGCTTATATTCTTGCTTCTGTTGCGGGTGATCCAAACACAATTGTCACTTTGTGGAACAACACTGATAAAGGTCTTGAAGAAATTGCAGTGGCCCACAATGACAGCACGTTGATTCTTGATGAAAGCAAGTTGCTGGATAAAGATCCAGCAATGACGGCTAAAACCATCACAAATCGTGTTTACACACTGGCAGGTGGTAAAGGTAAAGCGCGTTCGGCGCTCTACGAGAACAATGTTGCAGAATGGCAATTGACTGTTTTCAGTACGGGGGAACTTAGCCTTGCTCAACATGCTGAGGCCGGTAAGATTGAGCGCTTGGAAGGTGAGAATGTGCGTATGATTGATGTTCCTGCTGATGCTGGCCATGGTATGGGGATCTTCGAGTCACTGCCTGAAGGCGTCAGTTCCAGTAATGAGCTTGCGCACATCGTTAAAGATGTCACTTACCGCTATTACGGGTCAGCTAAACCGGCATTCTTGAAGCGTCTGGTTGCTGATATTCAGGATGATCGCGAGGGGCTTAAAGTGTTTCTTGAAAAAGGTATCAAGTACTTTTTGGATCAGCATAAGGTAAACCGTAACTCAGGCATCGATGTGCGCATCGCCAAACGCTTTGCTCTGGCGTATGTTAGCGGTTGTTTGGCTATCAAATATAAGATCTTACCTTTTGAGAGGAGTGATGTGATGCACGGTATCTCAAAGTGTTACCGTGATTCATTGAATATGCCATGTTCGCCAGAACCGACTCTTTCAATGCTGTTGCACCCAGATGTTATTACCATTTTGAAATCAGGGGCACAGATGAACTTGATCAAGAATGGCGGCTTAAGCCATGATCTGATTAAAGGTGTATCAGTGGTACTCTGTAAAGTGAAAGGGAAAACAGTACTCGCCGTTGATGCAAAATCGATTAATGATACCATGAAGCTTAACTCACGTAAGTTCGTGTTAAAAAAACTGACTGAACAAGGTATTTTGCTGTCTGACAACCAAAAGGAATACAGTACAGTACAAATCAGTTATGAAGGAGAGGTAATTGACCGCCGTTATTGTTTCGTCCAAAGCAAATTGGTAGATTTGTTGAACAATTAACGATTAATACGTCAGACCGATGGAGTAGACAAGCTACTCCATCATTTTTGATACGTATAAATTAAAGTTTGGCGGGAAGATTTAATCATCAAAAGTGCGAAGATTTTATAAATTAGATGTTAATCTTCAGCGCAAAGAAATACGGATTAAAATCAGTTTACGTTCTACTTAGCTTCCCCCATTTTTAGGCAATAAGGTAGTCGTTTGTCCATTTTTGTGTGAAAATCGCTTACAGCGCTGTACTATACGTTGTATGTGGATATCTATTTTATTAGTGAGGGACTATATGGCAAAGCGTGGTTTTTTTGATTTAGGCAAAGCCGTTGATGATGTTCGTAAAGCTGATGGTGTTGCAGATACTGGTTTAGCGTCTCTATCGCTTGCAGGAAAGGGATTGTTTAACGTTGCTCGATTTGTGGTTACAGAAGGTCTTGACCAGTTTACTAAATCTACTGGAAAAGCAATTTTAGAACATAAAGGTACGACCGAAGAGAAGAAAGCAGAGGCTCGTGAAAACATTGCTGCTGCAGAACGACGCTTGACTGAACGTAGGGAAAAAGATCGAGAGTGGGAGGCTGAACAGCAGGAATTGAACAAAAAGCGGTGAAAAACAAAACACTTGTATAGTATACTGCAACCGCATTCTATTCTACTAACAGGGAGTTAATGACTATGGCAACTATCTATAGGGCTAAGTGCTTGGATTGTAAGCATGAATGGACCAGTCGGGCTGGGTATGGGACACCTGATTATTGCCCTAAATGCAGAAGTACACGTATTAGTACTTCTCCTATTGGTTAATTCCTTTAGTAATGCCGTTGGCTTAGTATCATACCGTCGTTAACGAATGATTACTCTAGCCGTAGGTATAAAAGTAGATTATTTAACTACTTAATCCTCCTAAAGCATATAAGCTTTCGTTCATATTCTGCTTGTATGCTTTCTTGTGATTTTTTCAGTCTTACTCGGTGCTTTTTCCGCATATTTTTGACGGTTAAAAATCGTAATACTATTGGTAAGATAGTCCTTCTGCTGGCTCCATCTCAATGCGTGCTTCTAACCACTTAGAGAGAACCACTTCACCACACTTTCCTTGACGCACGCTAGACCCACTACTGTTAGCCAACTATTGAAAAGACTGTTGGGGCGATAGGTGATCAAGGCTGAATGCGTAGTTCTGCCCATTCAGCTAACACTGCGGCAGTGAGTTCCGGCCCGTTATCACTGAGTATATCGTTAATCTGCTTACGGTTTGTTAACGAGGTTTCAGCTGAGATCAAATGAAGAAGGTTCTACGCGTCGGGTAGATGCGTCAAACCTGCTGGTTGATGAAAATGGGCGATCAACACTACTCAGAGCTTGCTGCTTGGCTGTCCGTTACATTATGGGCATAGTCAAAAAGTGATTGAGTGATTGGCGCATACCACCAGTGCCTGTTCGCAGGATACGATTGTGCGGCCTCTCCACTCAGAATCACTTTTTGCGATCAGGGCATGTGGTGTTTAAACCGCAGAGTATCACAATCAAATCGCCTGTTAAACCGTTGGACAGGCGATTTTAGTGGGTCCAGATTTCACTATCGTACATCCCCCCCTGAAGCGTTCATCGCTCGCATCTTCTACCTTCTACGAAAACCGCTAATCTGCCGTGTTTCAATTCTGTCTGGCAGACAAGAAAGTACCAGACCGAGTAAAATGGTGCTTCAACTCGGCGAGTTGATGCATTTACTCTGGCTGTAGACCTGCCAAATCAACCATCAGATGAGCAGTAAATCGGCATATCGTACAATGGCTAGGGAAAACCGGAGATCACTTTTTATCTCTCACCAAAGATCAGCGTTTTCTCTGTAAACGTGTCAAATCTCGGTTTGGAGCGAAATAGCGATCTTAATATTGGTAAATATCAGAAATAATGGGGTTCTATAAGCTTGGTAGGCTACCTAACTCTGATTGTAGATACATCTATAAGTAGTTTTAAGGGGGATGTTCTCTAATCCCACTACAAGCTGGTTGTTATTTATCTGATATTTGTATCTAGGTGGTATATAGATACATGTACATACTCTATAAGTGTATATAACAGTGTATATCATGAATATGGCTTCCCCATACTATAGCCATTATCCAGCATTAGCGTTATATCAGCCCTCAGCTTGTTAGGAGGCTGAGCCTCCATTATCTATCATCATCAATACTATCATATTATTTTTTTTGCCTGCGTAATTACAACTGTAAATAAGTGGCGTTAGCACACCACATTCTTTTCAATCAGCAGGCGTTTATATATGAAAGCATATCTCACAAGGAATAATATCCTGGTAACTCTGTATACTCTCGAAGCATTTATTAAGGCTGTATTCAACATTCCTTTTTATGGTCCGAAACATTTACGGCGACCCTATTACGGTGATATTGCCCGATTCCTTGAACATCTTATTTGTTGCGCTACGGTCAGCCGGAACACTCGTAAAAAGGCTCGCTCCAAAGGTGACAAAGATTGGACTTATTCTGTACCCTTGCCAGCAGAGACTCTCGGTAAACCTGAGCTTCCGCGTGTGTTTAAGCAACCAAAAGATCTGCCGCATACTCGTGCTCTGGAGTTGATTGAGGAGGCCGGGTTAGTCAAGATCATTGACTATACACATTCTGGGCGTAAATGCAGGGAGTTCGCGGTATCCAAGCGGTTCCTACACAGCTTATTCACCAAGGATCGTGCCAAATATCTCCGCCGGACTGATCGCCTAAGTTACTTGACGAATATTTTCAATAAACGCAAAACCTACTCTTTTGATGAATTGATCGGACAGGCCATTAGCCGTGGCTGCCAGACAGTGAAGCATCAATGGTCAAAGCGCGATATCCCGAACGAGCCATTCAGGAATCTTTTGAAAGCCGTGTGGAGCAATCTAGAACCGCTGCATATCAACCTTGATGCACTCCGGCAGTACGTAGATACCCACCACTCAACCAAGAATACGATGTTCTACCGCTCTTTCCTGTCTCATTTGGCAGAAGTGGGTGTCGAGCTGATTTCAGACACCCCGCTGGTTGTCGCATACCGCCAATCCTACAAATCGGCCAAGATTGGTGGGCGTTCGTTCGAGGTGGGGACTGGCTTCCAAAGCTTGCCATCCGCCATGAAGTGGGCCTGTCTTGCACAAGGTTACAACTACGACATTAAAGGGTGCCAACTTGAGCTCCTCCGCCGTGAACTACAGTCGATTGGCGTTTCAGACAGCAACTTACAGCTTCTTGACACAGAGGTGATCTGCAAGGTTCTGAAGGTAGAAGAAGCGCTGGTTAAGCAGTTCCGCTATGCCAGTGTGTTCAACTCAGGATATGTTAGCCTCTCCTTCAAAAGCGCGACTGTCCGCCTGCTGAGAAAGGCGTTCGTGCAGTCCAAAGCCAAACGTATTCTGTTGCGCTGGCGCGAACACCTAGAGCCACTCAAAGCTGATCTGGCTAGGTTACTCGATCACTACGAGGCAACAGCCCGGACGAACCGCTACGGGAAATGTGTCACTAATGCTGTAGGTCAGACCTTCAACTGTACTTACAAATGCGTGGCAACGGGTACACGGCGGAGGCGTGATGTAATGCGCCGTAAGCTGCTCAGTCATATGCTGCAAGGGTTAGAAAGCCGGGCGGTCTATGAGTTTGTCAGCACTCATCCGGGGCAGGTATGCGCGTTAGAGCACGATGGGTTTGTATCTTACACAAAAATTGATCGGAGGGATTGGCAGCATCCATTCTTGACGATTGTCTTGAAGAATAAATCCATTCACCAGTAGAAGAGGTCACTGCCAATCACGCTATCTTCTCGGTTATAACAAGATATAACCGAGATAGGTCTCACTGAATGCGTAGATACAGGTTGTTGCTGCTTTCTCCATGCATTAAAATGTCTTATATATCATAAGTATTTTATTTGTATCGTTCGGGAATTATTCACGCCATCAATAAGGAAATGTGAACATGGATGCGAGTGGCCTGCGGTTTACGTTGAGTGTGGGGGACCTGCCGCCTAAAACCTTCGTTGTAGCAGGTTTTACGTTGCACGAGCAATTTTCCACACTCTTCACGCTCGAACTTGAGGTTGCCAGTGCCAGCCCCAGTGTGGAATTTCGTTCAATTCTGGACAAAACCGCCACGTTGACCATTTGGCGTGAAACAGAAGTGCAGCGTATCGTTAATGGTATTGTCACTTCCGTTGAGCAAGGCGATACCGGACTTCATCAAACCCGTTACCGGCTCAGTGTGCGCCCCGCGCTCTGGCGAGCAGGGTTAAGACAAAATTCCCGCATTTTCCAGCAACAGGGTTTTCAAGAAATTCTGGAAACCTTGATGAAAGAAAATAACATCATTGACTATGCTCATGCTTTTCGTTACACGCACGCAGCCCGGGAGTTTTGTGTCCAATATAACGAAAACGACCTGGATTTCCTGCATCGAATGGCGGCAGAAGAAGGCATTTATTATTTCTTCGAGCATGAGAATGGCAAACACACGCTGGTCTTCGCTGATGATAATATCATCGTGAATGATGGGCCGACGCTCCCCTACTACCCAGATCAGCTACAAACCTCACTCGATGAGCCTTGTGTCACCACCTTCAAGCGCCGGGAAAGTCTGCGCCCTTCGGACGTGTTGCTGAAAGATTACACCTTCAAAAATCCCGAATGGGCAGCAGAGTATCGCGACTATGCCCGAGATGATGAACACCAGTCCACCCAGTATCTGCATTATGATTACCCTGGTCGCTATAAAAATACCGGCCCGAGCGGGGAAAGGTTTGCCCAGTGGCGCATTCAGGCATTGCGCAATGACGCCCATCAGGGCGAAGGGGCGAGTAATTGTCCTGCCCTGCAACCCGGCGTGCGCTTTACCCTGGAAAACCATCCGCTAGACACACTGAATACCCGTTGGCAAATCACCCAGGCCATCCATACCGGGCAACAACCTCAGGCTCTGGAGACGGTCTCGGGAGGGCAAGGTACAACCATAACCAGCCAGTTTGCATTTATTCCCAACGATCAGACGTGGCGTCCGCTTTCACTACCCAAACCACGCATTGATGGTGCGCAGATTGCTATTGTCACGGGCCCATCCTCTGAAGAAATCTATTGTGATGAGCTTGGCCGGGTCAAGGTGCGTTTTCTTTGGGATCGTTCAGGCAAAACAGATGATACCAGCTCCTGCTGGGTTCGTGTGTCTCATCCCTGGGCAGGCACAAAGTGGGGAATGTCAGCCATTCCGCGCATTGGTCATGAAGTTATCGTGGAGTTTCTGAATGGCGATCCCGATCAACCGGTGATTATCGGGCGGACTTATCATGTCAACAATCAGACCCCCGGTGACTTACCCGCAACCAAAACCCAGATGACGATACGCTCCAAAACCCATAAAGGCGAAGGGTTCAACGAACTGCGTTTTGAAGATGAAAAAGCGCGGGAAGAGATCTACATGCATGCGCAAAAAGATCACCGTACAGAAATTCTCAACGACCAGTTCCACTCTATCGGCCACAACCGTACCAAATCTGTCGGCGTTGACCAACAGGAAGAAATCGGCCAGGACAAACGCACTAACGTGGGGCGAGATCATTTTGAAACCATTGGTAATAACGCTGTTCTCAGGGTAATGAAAGATCAGGAAATTCAAGTAGAGAACAACCGTACTTTAGTCGTCAACAGCTCGAAAAAGAACGTTATTTATGCCGATTCCATTGAGCAGATTGGGGGTAACAGCCGGCTTGAAATTGAAGGCGTCTACGACGAGATAGTGAAAAGCAAAATCTTCTCTCGTTCACCTACTTACATTATGCATGCCGACCAAACCATCACATTGGCAGGCCCCGGAGGCAGTATCACTATTGATTCCAGTGGCATTACCCTCAAAGGGAAGCAAATTATCTTGGCTGCCCCCAATGTAGAAGTTAAATCTGGCGGTGCGGATCAGATAGAAGCACTTACCGCGATGGTGCAGGAAGGTGCGCCATTCTGCGAGATTTGTGCCAAAGCGAAGAAAGCGGCAGAAGAGGCAGCTAAAAATGGTCAGTAACAATCAACGATTGCGCCGCATAGCGTTGCCTGACGATGCCAACGAAGCACAAGCGATAATCAAAGAGACACTGTTTGGAGCAGTGGTCCCCTTCTCTCCTCAGGGTAGAGAAGTGATCAGTGCATCTTCCTCGGCCCCATGTCATACCTACGCAGTGATTGATGCGTTGCAACGTTCAGATATTGCCGTCCTGCTGGAGGCTTATGAAACAGAATGGAGCTGCTTATGGAAGGGAGACAGCGCAGAACGTTTTGCCTTTCATGCCCCTTATCTGGTTCGCCTAGAACCAGAAAGTGACTTCACTCAATGGTTACTGACTGAAGGATGGGGCAAAAACTGGGGGATTTTTCTGCGCAGCTACTTACCATTACCCGTAGTGAGTCACCACTTGAGAAAATTCAATCAGGTCTATGACGAGGTTCAAGCGCGTTGGCTTATGTTCCGCTACTACGCCCCCAATACGGTGAAAACACTGCTGCCTTTTTTACCTGCCCAAACCTTTATTGAGTTTACTGATGGACTCACTCGGGTGATTGCGGAAGATCTTGATGGCAGGCAGATTGTGATTATCTGAGTCCAGTAGGGGACAAGGCACTTGATATGAATCGGGCAATATTACTGCCCGTCAGTACGCCACGCTAGGAGAGCATACGTTATGGGACTGGAACCAAAGCCAATTTGGCAAAAGACTGCGATTGACAATACCTATGTAAAAAAACCGTCCTTTCCAAGGCTGCAAAACTACCAGCAGCCAGCGGCGGTAACCACCGCAAGTTTCCCAGATGAGCCTGTCAGCCAACAGGTTCAGACCGCGCCGTGCCAGGTACTCGATTTTATCTTGCAAATTGATGATAAGAAGGAGGCGGAGCAGGCATTCAGAAATATAGCCAGCCCACTGGATATGGTCATGGAAGAGCTCCCCGACCCACAGGATCCCACTAAATTGGCGCAAGAAGAAGCCTTGCCCATGGGCGCATCCTACAGCTCACTGATGGCGCATATAAAGAATAATAGCCAAGCCTCGAAGCCAGAAGCAATACACAAGGTTGCGCAAGAAATCAGTAATATGGATCTGTTGTTTGACAAAGTGCGCCAAAAAGTAGGTGAAAAAGAGTTTGCTACGTTTTTAGCCCTGTTCTCACTGGCTAGCCGCACGGAAGATAACAAGGGAAAATGGAATGTGACCCTGAATGGCAAAAAAGTGCCTATGAAGAGCGCCCAGTTCAAGGTGACCTTCCATCAGCGGCTTGACCATACTGTTTATGTTGTCGGTAGGTCACCTATCGCGCCAGAGTACGGTGATAATGTGTTTCGGCGTGGATCAACATTTTGTAATGACAATTTTGAAATCGTTGTCGCACAAGAATTCACCGAAACGGTCATGAGCGGACTTTATGTCGGCAAGCCCTCACCCGTATCGAAGAAAACGCTTGATGAACTGGCCGACTTGCTGATCGATACAATCTATCAAACGGTGGATCTAAACAATACCGTTGATTGGTGGACAGACAAAACATTAACCGCGGTTGAAATCCTCATCACGGTTGCAGCTATTGTCAGTGGCGTCGGAGCGGTCGTTGCAGGGGGAGCAAAACTGATCCGCGCTGCCTATATAGGGATGATCATTCTGGAAAGCAGTAATGTCACCGATGCGGCTGTACGTTTTTTAGGCGTTCGCGAAAAAGGTTACAACCCGCTGTTAGAAGCCGCCAAAATGCTGGATAAACAAACGGGTAATAACAGCCGTATGATTGAATACACGTTTCACGGCTTGAACATGATGATGACTTTCGGGAAACGCCCGTCGACGAAAATTTTGACAACGCTGGGTTCAGGTATCGCAGGGGGAGGGATGACCTATGTATTACAAAGCGGCATGTTGACTCAAAAACCTGTAGAGGCCTATGAAGATAAAGCCTCTTTCACTGGGCAGTAGTCTGCTTGAAACTCGTTAATAAGGGATAACGAAAATGGCATCAACACCTGAAGTCATCATGCAAATAGTGAATAAAGAGAAGGCTGCTAACCATGCTGTAGCTCAACGGTTAAGATTACAGCACCACCCTTCTATGCGAGCCATCACTAAATTTTTCACTGAGAATGTGCGTGGAGCAAAGATTGAGTTTTTAGGTCCACTCCCCAATGGCTCAACGGTGATGCGTATTTTGGCCAACACTAAAGAGTTGACTCAAGAAGGAAAACTGTTAAAAGCGCATGTCGAAATAAATCTGTCGGGTAAAGAACTGATGGAGTATGTGCAGAAAAAAGAGTTTTACCAAGGCCTTGCTGCACTTAAGCTAAATCAATATACCGGTTATATTGCGGAACAATACATTATGAACTTTGCCCGCCAAGGCGTATTACATGATAAAATGTTCTTTAAGGTCGGAGGTCGAGCTACTGCACAGTCATTTAAAAATTCAGCAAAAAAAGCCATACTAAAAGATAAAGTTTGGGCTATACAAAATAAAAGTGGACACGGTGTAGATTTACTCTGCGAAGTTATCCCATCACCACCACCACCTCGATGGATCACTTTGGACGCAAAAGCAACATTAAGAGAAAAGTTCACTGATCACGGTACACCAAGGGGACCATCGCTGAGTAACGAACAGAAAAAACCCTTAGAAAATTTATTAAAACACTTAAATGACGCGACGTCTGACTATCGTGATTCCAACCGTTATAGTCTTACACCTGAGCAATATAAAGAGTTTAGGAAAATAATTAAAGAAATCACTAATAACCCCAATGAACTACAGGGGTATGTTGCAACTGTTGGTTTGAAAGATGGTTTTAAACTCGCAGGAAATACAAAATATAGTACAATGATTGTTTGTAACGAAATTAAGTAAAAACATAAGGGGATAGTAATGCCTAGTTTAATTGAAGTTGAAAAATATGTAGTTAGTGAGCAAGTTATAAAGAACAAAAAAAAAGAAGAGTACATCATTAATATTGAAAGTGATATAAATGAAGATATTCAAGATAGTTTGGATGCAGAAAAAAATAAAACATTGTCATTCACGGCAACCTCTTTAGATTTAGGTAAAAATCTTTATGGTAAAATTTATCTGACTGACATATTCACCACTCAGAAAAATAGACTAAATGAGTTTTTATGCAAATACTATATGACATCAATAACTGGTGTTTTTTGTGATTATTATAATGATATAAATGAACGATTTAATCATGGCTTAGCTTACCAAGGTGAAATGTTATTAATGTCATTTTCCACTGGTAGATTTGATGTTATCGAGCATTGCTATCCAAAGATTAAGGAAAGTCTTTTAAATGGTAAAATGAGTAAATCATTGGCATGGGGAGGGGATGGAGAAGGTAACGTTGTTCCACCAACGCCTCAGAGGCTAGGTGTTCTTGCTATTGAGATGATGGCTAGTGAGCATAAGCAAACTATTGACTGGCACTCAGTTAATATTCCAACAGATCCTTTCTATGTGCGTTTCTGTCAAGAAGCGCTTTATGAAAAAGATGAGAATATAGTTAAAGAATGGCTAATGGAGCTTTGTGATAACCATCTGAAATGGGCATCATTATTTTTGGATAATAATCAAAGTAGCATTACAGGCCATGAGATTGAACAGCCAGTATTATTACTGTGGCCTTTCGAGTATCAGGCAGTAAAAAACTTCCGCGCACGTCATGGATTAACCACACCAGAAATTGATCACCCGTTGTTGAAAACCCCGATGGCTATTGATCATCGCCCCGATTTTAACCAGTGGCAGAAACCGGAGTGGTTCCAGCCTGTTATGGATAAATTAAAAGAAGCTAATCCAGCGTTGGCTTTCTTACCTGATTTATTTAATTAATTGACTTAACGACCCTTACAACAGCTACCGGGGGGTAACGAAAAATGAAAATAACGTCTGCTATGCATGACACTATTTATGACAATCGAACGCGGGATTTCGTTACCAATGGGGTAGAAAATCTCTCGGCTAACTTCTCGACCTTGATAGCCATGCATAACATCACCGAGGAGGCTCTGGCACAGGCAGTCACACAGAGTTATCAGTGGACTGAGGACAATGGCCGCCCAAGCCAATTGTTGGCAATACGGGTATGCTCAGCCAGGCTCTGTTTTGGTTCTTTCTTCATGCAAGATAGTCGTTTTCACGCTTTAAAACAGATTGTCCTGCAAGAGTTGAATGCTCTCTACTTAGCCGATGATGATCCGATCCATGGCTATCTAATTGAGTATCAACAAGATTGGACTCGGGATTGGTTTGAGGAACAAATGTCACTGATCCTCAGCATTGTGGTACCCCAACATCAGCCAGATACCAACCAACCTCAGTGGCATGAGCCTTCTCTGGCAATCAATAAACTTTTTGTCGCAGAAGGGAGAAGCTATATGCCCGTTGATTTCGAAGAATTCTCTGCGATGTATCAGGCTTTGCACAAGATCAGTACTCAAGCCCTGCCAGTAAACGGTGATGCTCATGCCCACCTACTGCTAACCATTGCCCAATATTATGATGGGGCTTATTGTTTCAATGATCCTCTACGCCCACGTTGGTACAACTGCTTGGCGGCAAAAGAGATCTCCTTGAGGGTTTATCATCTCCAACAATGTTTCATGCAATGGTCAAATCAAATAGCGTGATGGGAAAGTACTTATCTTTGTTGGAAACCCGGTTCATACCTATCCGTAGAAAAATCACTCAGAGAACAGGATTAACATGTCTAAACCATTGATTGTACTTGGCGATAAAACTGATCATGGCGGAGTTGTTAGTACTGCCTGTTCAGGCTTTAAAAATCAGGGCGCGATGGTCGCCTGTGAAGGGGATACAGTCGTATGCCCACAACATGGTTCTACAGTGATTGTTGGCCATGCTCAAGGATTTAGCGTTAGTGGTAAAAATGTCGCTCGTGAAGGAGACCAAACCAGTTGTGGTGCACGTTTGATAGCTAGCCGCCATGGCACAACTCATTCGGGATAACGGGAGTATTACGCTCCCGTAGCTATCCCTTCGGTAGGCCATAGCTGTAGAGAATAAACGAGATTTGTAACGTGATTCATGAAACTGAGATCAACTATTACCTTTATCTACCAGAGTCTCTACATCAAGAGGCCGATCGCTTGATCCACTATCTGAAGCATTTCCCGTTTGAAACGCCAGAGTGTTGCCCCAAGTGCGGCCACAAGTCGTTTCGGGTAGACAACCGGGCGAGCAAACGAGACAAAACCATCAAAAACTATCGGTGTAAAAGCTGTGATGGAGGATTCAATCGCTTGTATGGAACGCCCCTGGCAAGATGTCGACAAGAGTTTATTCCGTTATGGCCCCACATTGCAGCTTACCGCCTTTCAGGGATGACCACTGCCAAGATTAGCGAACGCCTGAATATTTCGATAGCAGGCGTTTATCACCGTGATAATGTCATCGCCGAGATTATGCGCGTGGACTATCCCGCGTTGTATGCTTGGTGGTTCCCACGTCAGCAACGAGAGTTTGTCGAACTACCCGAAAAAGTGAGCCAGCAATGTGAGCAGTTCAAGGCCTGGTTGCATGATCTTGAGTTCAGTCAAACGGCAAACTGTGCAGTGTGTGGACAGTCTTGCTACCGTATCCATACCCGCCCGCAGTTCTATTGCACAGGCTGTCAGCAAGGCTTCAACCTGCTAGCCAATACACCGCTGAGAAAGCACTACCATATGCCACTCTGGTCATCTTATGTCGATTGCCTGGTTCGGGGAGATACCATTTCGGATATTCAACGCCAACTGGGGGTACAGATGTTACTACTCAACCGCTGGAGAGATAGCTTCGCGTTGACGATGCAGCAACAAGGGTACGAGGAATTGGTAGCTTGGATAGCATGGCAGCGCAGCCGTCGCCATGTTCAAGTCAACAAGCAAACGATGAATAATTTCTATGCCAGGACACAAGTTGAGGATGCAAAAGAATGAAAAATCATGCTTTCAAAGTATCAAGGTGATCCGCCCATTTTTGCAGCCAGACCTTACACTCAGGCTCGTAGCTATAAAGATCATAAGTGCCTTCGATACCTTTGCGGGAGTGGCCTAAAACAGCCTCTGCCACTTCGCTAGGGCATCCAAGACGAGCTAAGCCAGTACGTACGGTTCGGCGTAAGTCATGCGGTGTCCAAGGCGGGATATCGATCATTCTATTAAGTTCGCGTAAGCGGTGTGAGTCTTTATTAAGAAAATACTGTGTAATCGGTTTATTGGTTCTCCGCGAGGTAAAAAGGTAATGAGTCGAAGAATCTCGAAGTGATTTAAGAAAGTCGATTGCTTGCTTTGATAGCTGAACATGTCTTTCACTACCTGTTTTAGTCTCTTTCAGGTGAATGGTGCCTTTTTGGAGATCAACATTTTCCCAGGCCAATGCACAAATCTCACCCGTGCGGCAGCCGGTCAATAGTGTTAGCCATAAAACATTTTTAACATTAGGTGGAAAACTAGAATTAGGTAACCAATCGAGCATCTGCGCCAATTCACTTTCTGCTAAAACGCGCTTGCCAGGTTTAGCTGTGAGCTTTACTTTCGCTTGGGCAATGCTTGCTTTTGCCAGCAATGCGGGGTTGGCAAAGTTCTCGTCTAATTTACCGAGGCCGAGAGCAAATTCATAGGCAGCACACAATTCCCTCAGTATGCTACCAGCCAGCACGTTTGCCCCGCGTTGAACCGCAGCCATAACAAGTTCAATCACATCTTTACGCGTCACATCCTGAGCAGCCCGATCACCGATCTTCTCAACAACATCTTTCGTCAGGGTTCTTCTCGTAGCATACTGGCTTCTTGAGTTCCTAGCTCCCAAGATAATCTTCCCATCTTTCCCATGACGATCTTCAATGCGTTCGGTCAAGTACAATTCGACTAAATCTTTTACGGTGAAGACAGCCTGCTGCGCAGCCAACTCGACTTGCTGTTTGTGACTTTTTTCAGCTTTCAGTTCGCTCGCAGGGCATCGGCCTTCATTTTTTACCAGCTTGAGCATTTGCAATTCAGCACGAGCCTGAGCTAGGGTGATATTGGGGAAATGGCCGATTTTGACTTGGGTAAGTTTATGAGTGATGGGGCTGGTGTAGCGGTAAAAGAAAGTTTTAATGCCGGTGGCGCCGCAGGTGATCCTCAACCCACGATTTTCACTAGTATCAGCTTTGTCAGAGCAACCGGGTTTCATTGCTTCAATGGCTTTAGTTGACAGTGGTTTTTTCTCTGTTTTTTCCACTTAGTTAGCTCCATGCGTGGTTACTACTGTATGGCGTACATTATAACACAGGTAAACTGGCAAGCTACATTTTGACCTACATTAAAGTGTAGGATTCAGTGGTTTTCAGTGGGATTTGATGAGACAACAAGAAACAATACGCACATACAAAAATATTTATAAAACAGCAAATTGAACACCGAAATTCGTTATAAACACTGCCTTAAATCATTTTTGTAATGGTAATTTATAAGGAGTATTATCATATGATTGATCTGTATTACGCACCGACTCCCAATGGGCACAAAATTACCCTGCTTTTGGAGGAGGTTGGTTTACCTTATCGTATCCATCGCGTAAATATCAGTGCTGGCGATCAATTCACACCAGCGTTTTTAGCCATTTCTCCCAACAACAAAATCCCGGCAATCGTCGATCAACAACCCGTTGACGGTGGGGCTCCCATCAGCCTGTTTGAATCGGGTGAGATCCTGCTCTATCTGGCAGAGAAAACCGGCAAGCTGCTCAGCAAAGGGGTTCGCGAACGGGCAGCAACGCTACAGTGGTTATTTTGGCAGGTCGCCGGATTTGGGCCGATGCTTGGGCAAAATCATCACTTCAACCACTATGCCCCCCAACCTGTCCCCTACGCGATAGAACGCTACCAGCAGGAAACCAAACGCCTGTATGGCGTACTGGAAACCGAGTTGCAACGGCACCCTTACCTGGGCGGCGACAACTACAGCATTGCCGATATTGCGACTTATCCCTGGGTTGTGTCTCATCCGCGCCAGCGCATCGATCTGGCGGATTATCCGGCGGTGCGCAACTGGTTTGAACGCATCCGTAACCGCCCGGCAACGGAACGTGCCTATAAATTGGCAGATCAAGCCTAACGCGGCCCTCCCCCCTCTCTTACATCGTGTACTCATCGGAGAGGGGAAACCGGTGTGATCTCCCCCGCGTTGCTCTCTTTAAGCGTCTGGCTACATTATCTTTTCTTCACTTTCCGTGTATTCTGAGTACAAACAATCAGACCTCCGGAGAATCTCTGATGCCATGCCAGCAACCCGATGCCATTATCCGTATTAAAAACCTGCGGTTACGCACCTTCATCGGTATCAAGGAAGAAGAAATCAACAACCGTCAGGATGTTCTGATCAACGTGGCGATCCACTACCCGGCGGACAAGGCGCGTAATAGCGAAGACATTAGCGACGCCCTCAACTATCGCACCATCACCAAGGCGATCATTCGCCATATTGAAGACAATCGCTTCGCGCTGTTGGAAAAATTAACTCAGGATGTGCTCGACATAGTGAAACAACATCCATGGGTAACCTATGCTGAAGTAGAGATAGATAAATTGCTGGCCCTACGTTATGCCGACTCGGTTTCCATGACCATGAGTTACCGACGAGAAACCGCTTAGCACTCACCCCTACCAGGGAGGCCGACCATGAAGATCCTGATTACCGGCGCAACTGGGTTGATCGGCAGTAGCCTGACCAGGCAACTGCTGCACCTTTCGCATGAGCTCACCCTGTTGACGCGCAACGTCGCCAAAGCACGGGATAAGTTCGGCGATCGGCTCAGCTACTGGGCTTCGCTTGATGAACAACGCTCTCTGGACGGTTTTGATGCTGTGATCAACCTGGCGGGTGAGCCAATTGCGGACAAGCGCTGGAGCAAGGCGCAGAAAGAACTGCTGTGCCGCAGCCGTTGGGACTTGACCGAACGATTAGCTACGCTGATCGCCGCCAGCAATACCCCACCTTCGGTACTGATTTCGGGCTCGGCGGTCGGTTATTACGGCGATCAGGGCCAGGCGGTGGTAACGGAAGAAGAACCTCCGCACGATGAATTTACCCACCAGCTGTGTCAACGCTGGGAAGCTTTGGCCCTTCGGGCACAAAGTAGCTACACACGCGTCTGCCTGCTGCGTACCGGCGTTGTCTTGTCGCCCAAAGGGGGAGCACTGGCGAAAATGCTACCGCCATTCCGTATGGGCTTAGGCGGGCCGATCGGCAATGGCCGCCAGTATCTGCCCTGGATCCATATCGACGATATGGTCAATGCCATCATTTACCTGTTGGACAATCCTCCGCTGCGTGGGCCCTTCAATATGGTGGCACCTTATCCAGTGCATAACGAACAGTTCACCGCCACTCTGGCCAAGGTGCTGGATCGCCCGGCGTTTCTTCGTGCGCCCGCCTTTGCCATGCGCTTACTGATGGGTGAAGCGGCGGTGTTGGTATTAGGTGGGCAACGGGCGGTGCCGAGGAGGTTGGAAGAGGCGGGGTTTGTTTTCCGTTTCTTTGAGCTGGAGCAGGCGCTGGATGATGTGATCAATCAGCAGGCTTGATGACCTCTCCCACAGGGAGAGGGCGCTGTCAGCCCCTGCTTTGTTGAAAGTAAAGAGGTCATTACAGCATACTCGATCGACCCTTTCTCCAAAATACATCTCCCGTTTGACACCTCTTTTGTAGAGGGAAAATTTATCACCCTAAGTTGGTGCCCAAGATCATTAAGCCAAATCAATCACGGCATTTTCAGCCCACTCGATCGGTCCCCTCTCCCTGTGGGAGAGGGTTAGGGTGAGGGGCAAAATATCTACTTCAGCGCTCCGGAAAGGAACTGCTGCAAACGTGTGCTCTTAGGGTTACCAAACAACTCCGCAGGCGGCCCCTGCTCTTCAATCAGCCCCTGATGCAGGAAAATGACGTGGCTGGAGACATGGCGCGCAAACTCCATTTCGTGCGTCACTACCACCATGGTTTTCCCCTCTTCTGCCAATTTCTGCATAATGCGCAGCACTTCGCCCACCAGTTCAGGATCGAGCGCCGAAGTCGGTTCGTCGAACAGCAGCACTTCCGGCTCCATTGCCAACGCCCGGGCAATAGAAACCCGTTGCTGTTGCCCGCCGGAGAGGTGAACCGGGTATTTGATTTGTGCCCGCGCATCAATGCCGACCTTATCCAGATAGCGCACCGCCCGTTCCCGCGCCTCGGCCTTGCTCAGCCCCAGTACCTGGATTGGAGCTTCCATCACGTTCTCCAGCACCGTCATGTGGCTCCACAGGTTGAAATGCTGGAACACCATCGTCAGGCGGGTACGCAGCAGCTGCAGCTGTTTCTTGTCAAAGACTCTAAGCTGGCCATCCTTGTCGCGCACCATGCGAATATTTTCATTATTCAGGCTGATGGTGCCTTCGCTGGGCTTCTCCAGGAAGTTGATGCAACGCAGAAAGGTACTTTTACCGGAGCCGGAAGAACCGATAATGCTAATCACATCGCCCGCATTGGCCGCCAGGGAGACCCCTTTCAGTACTTCATGGTCACCATAACGCTTGTGCAGTTCGGTGACGGCTAATTTTTGTTCAGGCATGGTGGATCCCCGTCATTCATCGATGAGTTACGTGCGCCATCCAGCGTTTTTCTGCCCTGCGGAACAGGCTGATCAACGTGTAGGAGATAATCAGATACAGCACGGCCGCAATGCCAAAGGCATAAAACGGCTGGTAGGTCGCCGCGTTGATATCACGGGCTACCTTCAACAGGTCCGGCACCGTGGCGGTAAAGGCCAGCGCGGTCGAATGCAGCATCAGAATAACTTCATTGCTGTACGCCGGTAGTGCCGAACGCAGCGCCGAAGGCAAAATAATGCAACGATACAGCTTAAAGCTGGAAAACCCATAGGCCCTGGCCGCTTCAATTTCTCCGTGCGGCACCGAACGAATGGCCCCGGCGAAAATCTCCGTGGTATAGGCACAGGTATTCAGCGTTAGTGCCAAAATGGTGCAGTTTAATCCGCTGCGGAAAAACGCATTGAGCAGTTCAGTGCCCCGCACGATTTCCAGGCTGTACATACCGGAATAAAACACCAGCAATTGTACGTACAGCGGCGTACCGCGGAAAACATAGGTATACAACCATACCGGATAACGCACCCAACGGGTGGAAGAAACCCGAGCTACCGCCATCGGAATGGCCAGCAGCCCGCCCATGACCACCGAGGAGATCAGCAGCCACAGGGTCACCGCCACACCGGTATAGCGATAGCCATCGGTCCACAGCAGTTGCTGCCAATACTGATGCAGGATATCGATCATAGTTCGGCCCTTTTGACGCCCAATGAATAACGCCGCTCAAGCCACAGCAACACGCCGTTGGAAATCGTGGTGAATAACAGATACACCAAGCCTGCGACAATGGCATAGAAGAAAGGCTGATAGGTGCCCTTTCCTGCCAGCTGCGTGGCCTTTACCAGATCGTTGAGTCCAAGAATGGAGACCAAGGCCGTCGCCTTGAGGATCACCTGCCAGTTATTACCGATGCCGGGTAACGCAAAGCGCATCATGGCCGGGAACAGAATGCGACGGAAAATCTGCGCGTTGGAAAAACCGAAGGCGGTAGCCGCCTCGATCTGACCACGAGGCACCGCCAGGTAGGCTCCCCGAAAGGTTTCGGTAAAATAGGCTCCGTAGATAAAGCCCAGGGTAATAATGCCCGCCCCCAGCGGATCGATATCAATCTGTGAGAAGCCAAAAAACTCCGTCACGCTGTTGAGGGCAATTTGCAGACCGTAGAAAATCAACAGCATCAACACCAGGTCCGGCACGCCACGGATCAAGGTGGTATAGGCACCAAAGATCGTGGAAATAACAGGGTTTTGCGAAAGTTTACCGCCAGCGCCGATCAAACCAATCACCACCGCCAGCAATACGGAGCTGAGGGCCAGCTCCAGCGTCACCAGAGCCCCCTCAAATATCAGTTGGGAGTAACCTTGTAGCATTTACGTCACCCTGTCGTCATTGAGCACGTCATGACACTCCAGCCAGAACAGGCCCGGAGAACCGGGCCTGTTGCCATAGAGAGTACCCGACAGGAATTAGCCGCCGTAAACGTCAAAGTCGAAGTATTTTTTCGCGAACTTATCGTAGGTGCCGTCTTTGCGCATTTCGGCAAAGGCTTTGTCTAACGCCGCTTTCAGCTCGGTTTCATCCTTGCGCAGGCCCATACCGGTGCCGACACCAAAGAATTTATCGTCCTTCACCGACTCACCGGCAAACGCGTACTCCTTGCCTGGAGGCTGTTTCAGGAAACCTTCGCTCGCTGCGACTTCATCCTGAAACGCTGCGTCAATACGCCCGGAAGCCAGATCCGCGTACACCAGATCCTGATTCTGGTAAGGCACCACGGTCACGCCTTTTGGCTGCCAATTGGCGTTAGCAAAGGCTTCCTGGGTGGTACCCTGCAATACGCCGATGCTTTTGCCCTTCAGCGCATCGACGGTTGGCAGGATCTTGGAGCCTTTGGGTGCGATCAGGCGTGAGTTGGCCGCAAACAGCTTGTCGGTAAAGGCAATTTCCTGCTGGCGTTTTTCGGTAATGGACAGAGAAGAGATGATTGCGTCGATTTTCTTCGCTTTCAGGGAGGGGATCAGCGCATCAAAATCGCTTTCCACAAAGATACACTTGGTATTTATGCGTTTGCACAGCTCGGTGGCCAGATCGATATCGAAGCCAACCAGTTGACCCTGCGCATTTTTCGACTCAAACGGCGCATAGGTGGGATCGGTACCGATTTTCAGCGTGGAAGGTAATGCGGCGAATGCACTGCTAACCGCGCTCAAAGCCAAAACTAAAGGGAGAACTTTAACAAGCTTTTTCATAATTACCCTCAAATGGATATTTTTGCCGATGCCACTACGGGCATTACTTTCATCACACACAGGATCTGCAGTAATCATGCCACTTTGTCATTAGCGAGCGCGGGGAACGGCCACGCTCTGTTCAAAGCTCTTCCCAGAGACAATCAACGACAAAATGAACGGCAAACTCGGGCTTCGCCACGGAAAACCAGCAAGATACTGAAACAGAGTGCATGGGGAAGCAGGATCATTATGATGCATCAATCGCACTAAATCAGTGCGATGTTGCACAAATGTATAAATTTGAGGGTGAGTTAGTTAATTAACGCCTTGCCAACGCGTGAAGAGATCTTGCGGCAGTTCGATGTCAAACTGGTCGATGACCCGATTAACGGTCTGATCGATAATATCGTCAACGGTTTGCGGACGATGGTAGAAAGCCGGTACCGGCGGCATAATCACCGCCCCCATCTCCGCTGCCTGGGTCATCAGCCGCAGATGGCCCAGGTGCAACGGCGTTTCGCGCACGCAGAGCACCAGTGGCCGACGCTCTTTGAGCACCACATCGGCGGCGCGAGTCAACAACCCATCGCTGTAACTGTTGACGATGCCAGATAACGTTTTGATTGAGCATGGCAAAATCACCATCCCCATGGTTTTGAACGATCCGGAGGAAATACTGGCGGCAATATCACGCGCATCGTGCACCACATCGGCCAAGGCCTGAACGTCACGCAGGCTCAGAGAAGTTTCCAGGGCCAGCGTCTGGCGTGCCGCGTTGCTCATTAACAGGTGGGTTTCCACCTCTTCTACCCCACGCAGCACCTGCAATAAGCGCACGCCGTAGATAGCGCCGCTGGCGCCGGAAATACCGATAATGAGTCTTTTCATCAAGCTGGCCTTTGTCGGGAAATATGCCGTAAGGATAGCCGAATAGGGGCAGGTTTGGCAGCAACCTTCGTAGATTCGAGGTGGGAATAAGACAATGCACCGTAACCAACGCTACGGTGCACCGTTTTGGTGAAGCACGTGGGCGCGTTAGCCCTCGTTATGCATTTCCAGATTTTCTGCTTCTGTCTGGCCGCGCAACGCTTTGGCATCGTCATTACGCAGCGTTTCCAGATACTCCAGATAGCTCTGGTCAACGTCTTTGGTCACGTAGATGCCGTTAAACACCGAGCATTCGAACTGGGCAATGTCCGGGTTCTCTTCGCGTACTGCGGCGATCAGGTCATCCAGATCCTGGAAAATCAGGCCGTCGGCACCAATAATCTGGCGGATTTCGTCCACTTCACGCCCATGGGCAATCAACTCCGTGGCGCTCGGCATATCGATACCGTACACGTTAGGGAAGCGGATCTCCGGGGCGGCAGAAGCCAGATAAACCCGTTTGGCACCGGCGTCACGCGCCATCTCCACAATCTGCTCTGAAGTGGTACCACGGACGATGGAGTCATCAACCAGCAGCACGTTCTTATCGCGGAATTCGGCACGATTGGCGTTCAGCTTGCGGCGTACCGACTTACGACGAGCCTGCTGGCCCGGCATGATGAAAGTACGGCCAACATAGCGGTTTTTGACGAAGCCCTGGCGATACGGCTTATCCAGAATACGGGCAATTTCCAGCGCGATATCGCAAGAGGTTTCCGGGATCGGGATCACCACGTCGATATCCAGATCTTCCCATTCGCGCGCAATCTTCTCACCCAATTTCTGCCCCATACGCACGCGGGCGCTGTAGACGGAGATCTTGTCCATAAAGGAGTCAGGACGGGCAAAATAGACATACTCGAACAGGCAAGGATTGGTTTTTGGGTTCTCCGCGCACTGGCGAGTGAACAGCTGGCCTTTTTCGGTGATATACACCGCTTCGCCCGGCGCCACATCGCGCAGGAAGTCGAAGCCCAAGGTATCCAGCGCCACGCTCTCAGAGGCCACCATGTACTCACAGCGGCCATCTTCCAGCTCACGTTTGCCGATCACCAGCGGGCGAATGCCGTTGGGATCGCGGAACGCCACCAGACCGTGGCCGATAATCATGGCCACGCAGGCATAAGCGCCACGCAGTTGCTGATGCATCGCGGCAACGGCGGTAAAAATGTTGTCGGACTCCAGTGGATAATGCGGGAAACGGTCAAGCTCGGTGGCCAGCACGTTCAGCAGGATCTCGGAATCGGAAGTGGTGTTGACATGACGACGGCCACGTTCAAACAGCTGTTGGCGCAGTTCGTGGGCGTTGGTCAGGTTGCCGTTGTGTGCCAGCGTAATGCCGAACGGCGAGTTGACATAGAAAGGTTGAGCTTCTGAAGCGCTGGAGCTGCCAGCCGTTGGGTAACGTACATGGCCAATGCCCATGTTGCCCTGCAGGCGCAGCATATGGCGGGCTTCAAAAACATCTTTCACCAGACCATTTGCCTTGCGCAGGCGGAACCCATTATGGGCATCAATAGTGACGATGCCAGCGGCATCCTGTCCACGATGCTGGAGCACCATCAATGCATCATAAATCGACTGGTTTACCGGCATAAAACCGGCGATACCGACAATACCGCACATGTTGTCTTTTCCTCTAAGCCGCTACCGCCCCGGTAATTGGGTTGGTAAGAAACTCGACGTGCTTTGCAGATAGTCAAAGAACCATCTGATGATGTAACTGAACTGGGGGATCAACTGTGACTGTTTCCAGTCCGCACTTTGCGACAGGGTGGTAAAGGTATCCAGGAAGAACAGTATCGCCGCTACGATCAACACGCCGCGCAGTGCGCCGAAACACACGCCCAGCACCCGATCGGTGCCCGATAATCCGGTTTTCTCTACCAGTGACCCAATCACATAGTTAACGATAGCGCCCACAATCAGCGTTGCAATAAACAAAATGGCAATCGCAATGCCGTTACGTACCAGCTCATCTTCAAAACGGGTGAAGTAGGCTGCAAGGTATGGGTAGAAATGGCTGGCAACAAAGAACGCACATCCCCATGTCACAAGTGACAATGCTTCGCGAACAAAACCTCGGATCAGGCTCACCAGAGCCGAAAATCCAATCAACGCTATAATGACGTAATCAATCCAGACCATGAACTATTCCAATGATGAATCGCCCCTGCATCCAATCGCGGCGAATTCTAACAGAAAAAGAAAACGTTTGCGTAGCGGATTTCCCACCACGTAACAAATAAAAAACGGCGATGTTACCCTATGGATTTCAAGCTGCAGCCAGGCGACAAGCTATCTCATCCTCAGGAGCTTACGTTTAGTAAGTGACTGGGGTGAGATAGCGCAGGTAACAACGCTGCAGCTTGAAAGACGACGGGTATTAAAATTGCTAATCGCCGCGCCTACTTAGGTCATCAGGCCTGTGAAAGGCACATTTTTAGTGGTGATTTGGCAATCCTCCTCCTTGAGCACAGTGGCCCCTCACCCTAACCCTCTCCCACAGGGAGAGGGGATCGTCCGAGTCGCTGTTAGCAGCTGTGACACTACTCAGTTCCCTCTTGATATTTAACAAGAGCATAGGAAAAACTACTGGCTTATACCCTATGGATTTCGAGTTGCAGCTAGGCGACAAGCTATCTCATCCCCAGGAGCTTACTTTAGTAAGTGACTGGGGTGAGATAGCGCAGGTAACAACGCTGCAGCTTGAAAGACGACGGGTATATCAACGCGCGCTATACGCCTTCACCTGCCCGCTTAACCCACTGATCCCATTCAGCTCCGCCAGCGAAGCCTGCAGTTTCTGCTTCGAGGCATCTGGGCCAACGTAGATGCGGGTGATTTCCCCCTGCACCGGCGTGGAGGGCACGGTATAAGCCCGGTGCCCAGACAGGCGCAGCGAAGCGACGATCTCATTGACCTTGGCAGCATTCTTCAACGCCCCCAACTGCACCACATAAGCCTGGCCAGCCGGTGCCTTTTCTTCAACCGCAGGTTTGGTTTCAGGCTTCGGCTCTGGTTTCACTTCCGGTTTTGGCTCTACCTTTGGCGGTGTTGGCACCGGCTTAGGTTTCACTTCCACTGGCTTCACCTCTACCGGTTTAGGTTCCACAGGCTTAGGTTTAGTTGGCTGAACCGGTTTGGTTTCGATAGGTGGCGGAGCAACAACCGCAGGCTGCTGTGGTTGAGTCGTTTGATTAGCCGCCTGCTGGGCGGAAGCCTCGGCGGCGGCCTGCTGTTGTTCAACCAAAGCACCAGCCCCTTCAGGCGGCACTGAAGGTAGCGCCTGATTGGCCGGTGGGATCACGTCGATTTCATGAGCATCCCCAGGCTTGGGCACCAACGGGATCGCCGCAAACTCATCCTCATAATGCTTCTTTTTGCCGTCAAGCAGCCCCGGCAGGACAATCACCCCCAGGGCAACCAAAATCACGGTTCCGACCAGTCGATTCTGAAATTTACTTGCCACTCACACTCCCCGCCTCTCGTCTAACGCCGCCATCACGTGGGCAACAGTGTGGAAAGACCCACAGACGATCACAATATCCTGAATATCCGCGTCCTGCATAGCCTGACGCCAGGCAGTTTCGACATCGGCAAACTTGCGTGGTTCCGTTAAATACTGTGCCAGCAGCTCAACGCTGGCTCCGCGCGGGCCTTCCAGCGGCGCACAATACCACTCGTCCACCTGCTCGCTCAGGCAGGCCAGCGTACCGGCAATATCCTTGTCTGACAGCATCCCCACCACCGCGCGTACTACGCCGCCATTGCGGGGAAGTTTCGCCAGTCGCCCAGCCAGATAGGCCGCAGCATGGGGGTTGTGGGCAACGTCCAGGATCAGCTGCGGGTTCTGCTGCACGGTCTGAAAACGCCCTGGCAAAGCGGCCTGCTGTAGACCGGCAAAAATCACCTTCTCGTCGATTTCCAGCGCTGAATAGTGCAGCGCAGCCAATGCCGTCGCCGCATTGGCCAAGGGGACGTTAGGCATAGGGAGATCGGTCAGGCGTGTGCCGCCCCCTTCCCATTGCCAGCGTTCGCCCTGTTCACTGAACGACCAGGCTTCATCACGGCGGTACAGTTGAGCGTTGAGATCTTCCGCTACCTGCTGGATGCTATGTGGCATATCCGGCTCACCGACCACGGCAGGCTTGCCGCCACGGAAAATCCCCGCCTTCTCGCGGCCGATGCTTTCACGATCGTGGCCTAGCCAGTCGGTGTGATCCAGCGCAATGCTGGTCACCACGGCGACGCTTGGCTCGACGATATTGGTCGCGTCCAGACGCCCACCTAGCCCCACTTCCAGGATCACCACGTCAAGCTTAGCCTGTTTAAACAGCTGCAATGCCGACAGGGTGCCAAATTCGAAATAGGTCAGCGAGGTTTCCCCCCTGCCAGCTTCAATCGCGGCAAAAGAGCGGCTGTGTTCAGCCTCACTCAGCTCTTCACCCTGAATGCGAACCCGTTCGGTGTAACGCACCAAATGCGGTGAACTGTAAACCCCGACCCGCAGCCCGGTAGCCAGCAAAATGGCCTCTAACGTGCGGCAGGTGGTGCCTTTGCCGTTAGTACCGGCAACGGTAAATACGGTAGGAGCAGGAGTGAGAAGGTCGAGGTGCGCCGCAACGTGTTGCACACGCTCCAGGCCGAGTTCGATCGCCTGGCTATGCAGACGTTCCAGATAGTAAAGCCACGAGCTCAATGGCGACGTGGCTTGGGGAATTTGGTGGTTTTGCATGAGTCCCATCACTGACTTTGGGTTCATAAATCCGTAAGACGCATCGCCCTGACGACGTCAAAAGCGATGCTCTTCGTTTCCCGCCGCAACTTAGCCACAAAATGGCGGCGGAACCCGGCGCAGGCTTGCACCTATACCGGGTCTTTGTCTGCGCCTCAGGCGTCGGCCTGATTTTCCTGAGCGATGACCGGCGCCGCCTCATCGAAATGCGGCTGCGGCTGGTTAGTCAGCTTGGAAAGAATGCTGGCCAGGGTCTGACGCATCACCGGGCGGCGCACGATCATGTCGATAGCGCCCTTTTCAATCAGGAACTCGCTGCGCTGGAAGCCCGGCGGCAGTTTTTCACGTACGGTTTGTTCGATAACCCGTGGCCCGGCAAAGCCGATCAGCGCTTTTGGCTCGGCAATGTTGATATCGCCCAGCATCGCCAGGCTGGCGGATACGCCACCCATGGTTGGATCGGTCAGTACCGAAATATACGGCAGGCCACGCTCTTGCAGCTTGGCCAACGCGGCGCTGGTTTTCGCCATCTGCATCAGCGACATCAGCGCTTCCTGCATACGCGCACCGCCACTGGCAGAGAAGCACACCAGCGGGCAGTTATCTTCCAACGCCTGCTCAACCGCACGCACAAAGCGCGCACCGACCACGGAAGACATCGAACCACCGATAAAGGCGAATTCGAAGGAGGCCGCGACGATCGGCATGCCATACAGCGTGCCCTTCATCACCACCAGCGCGTCTTTCTCGCCGGTTGCTTTCTGTGCGGCAACCAGACGATCTTTGTACTTTTTGGAATCCTTGAACTTCAGAACGTCTTTCGGCTCCAGTTCGCTGCCCAGTTCCACTTCACTGCCTTCATCCAGCAAGGTATGCAGACGCATACGGGCTGACATGCGCATGTGGTGGTCGCACTTGGGGCAGACCTCAAGGTTACGCTCCAGTTCGGCACGGTAAAGAACCTGACCACAGCTATCGCATTTGGTCCAGACCCCTTCAGGAATGCTCACCTTACGGGTTTGCGTAACATTGCTTTTGTTGAGAATTCGTTCAATCCAGCTCATCGATGACCTTTCTGTTTGAACCTGGCAGACCCTAGTCCGCTGTTCATGCCTTAACAATCCTCCCGGAACACACCCAATGCAAAAATGCCGAGCTCAGCGCAACAGGTGCGCTACCAAGGCATTGGCTTCAGGGTCGTTCGCGGGAACAGACCATAAATGTCGCTCATTAAACCATATCGGCCCGATTGTGTGGACAAAAAACTGGTCGAACCGACAGGTTAAGCGGTGTTTTTACTGTTTTTGTTGGCGGGCAGCCGCACGTTTATGGCGCCAGATTTCAATAATGCCCGGCAGAATTGAAACCAGGATGATGCCAACAATCAACAACTTCAAGTTTTCCTGCACGATCGGCAAGTCGCCAAACAGGTAGCCAGCATAAGTGAACAGCAGCACCCAAAGTAGCGCACCAATCACGTTATAGGCAGCAAAGTGGCGATAGGACATATGCCCCATGCCGGCCACGAACGGCGCAAAGGTGCGCACGATCGGCACAAATCGCGCCAGAATAATGGTTTTTCCGCCGTGTTTTTCGTAGAACTGGTGGGTTTTGTCCAGATAGCTACGACGGAAAATTTTCGAGTTCGGGTTGCTGAACAGCTTTTCGCCGAACAGCCGACCAATAGTGTAGTTGACGGCATCGCCAATCACCGCTGCAATCACCATCAATGCCACCATGGTATGTACGTTGAGATCGTTCGAAGGTAACGCGGCCAGCGCACCAGCGACAAACAGCAGAGAATCCCCCGGCAGGAACGGCGTAACCACCAGCCCGGTTTCACAAAACAGGATCAGGAACAGAATACCGTAAACCCACATACCGTATTGCGCGACCAGTTCTGCCAGGTGCACATCAATATGCAAAATAAAATCAATCAGAAACTTGATGATGTCCATAAACTCTCTCAATTGACCAGGTGTCTCTCTCACCCGGCGTTGGCACCAGTAAATAACGTATTAATCTGCCAGCCTGCCAGTTAATCGTCGGCTAAAAACAGCGGCCCCATCGGCGGCCGGGGTAAGGCAAACGACTCGGGATAATCAACCGCAACCAGGTACAGTCCTTCGGCCCGTGCGGTAGCGGCCGCCAGGCTGCGATCTTTGAGCGCCAACAGTTCGCCCATCCAGTTCTCATCCTGATTGCCACAGCCAATCTCCATCAGGCTGCCAACAATGTTGCGCACCATATGATGGACAAAGGCGTTGGCCTTTATATCTACCACGATATATTCGCCATAGCGCGAAACCTTAACGTGTTTTACGTTTCGCCACGGCGTGCGTGACTGGCATTGCACCGCCCGGAAGGAGGTAAAGTCGTTTTCCCCCAGCAGGGCCTGTGCGGCACGATGCATGCGATCGGCGTCCAGCGGATGATAAAAGTGCGTCACCCCTTGCTGCAAGACCGCCGGGCGATAGCGGTGATTATAAATAATGTAGCGATAACGCCGCGCGGTGGCGCTGAAGCGAGCATGAAAATCGCTGCTGACCTCTTTCACCCAGCGTACCGCGATATCCGGTGGCAAATGGCTGTTCACCCCCATCGTCCAGGCGGCGTCTTTGCGCAGTGCGGCGGTTTCGAAATGCACCACCTGCCCGGTGGCATGCACTCCGGCATCGGTTCGCCCGGCGCAGAATACGCCGATCGGCGCATCCGCCACCTTGCTTAACGCTTTTTCCAGGCAAGCCTGGACGCTGGTAACCTCTTGCTGACGCTGCCAACCGTAATAACGGCTGCCGTCATACTCGATCCCCAGCGCAATTTTCAGCATTGGCTGGGTTGGCAACTCCACCTCGGACATCAGTACATCTGCTCCTGCAACAGCCGTTCAGCGGTTTCGATCGCCATCAACGCGCCGCCAAAGCGCACGTTATCGGCCACCGACCAGAACTGCAGCATCTCGGGGATACCATAATCATTGCGCAGACAGCCAATACTCAGCATATCGCTGCCGGAAGCTTCGGTAACCTGAGTTGGATAATCGTCCTCTTCGCTCAGTTGGATATCTTCAGCTTGCTCCAGCTCGTGGCGAGCTTCTTCTGCCGCGATTGGGCGCAGCGCTTCCAGATGCACCACTTGTGCGTGGCCGTAGAACACTGGCGACTGAACGCAGCTCACCGAAATCGGCAGCCCTTCATCCTGCAACACTTTACGCACCTGATCGACGATCAGACGCTCTTCACGCACGCTGCCCTGCTCATCGGTCATCAATGGCAGCAGGTTAAACGCCAACTGCTTGGCGAACACGCCCGGCTCTGCGGGGATGCCGTTCAGCAGACGCGCACTCTGGCCTGCCAGATCGTCCACCGCGACCTTGCCGCGAGCCGAAACCGACATCAACGTAGTGACGTGCAAGCGTGAAAGCCCGGCCTGTTCGGTCAGCGGCTTAATCGCCGTCAACAGCTGGCTCACCATGCTGTCGGCCACTGCCACGATATTGCGGTTGCGATAATCCGCCAGCACCTGCGGGTTAACGCCAGGCACCACCAACGGCACGTCCGGCTCCAGGGCAAAATGGCCGCTGGTGTCGATCACCAGGCAGCCCATGTTGCCCGCATCATCGGCGTAACGGGCCGCGGCTTCGCTACCGGCAACAAAGAACGCCAGTTGCGCCTGCGACCAGTCGAATTCTTCTACATTTTCCACCAGCAAGGATTTGCCGTTGAAACGCACCGTCGCACCAGCACTGCGCTCGCTGGCTAAAGGAAAGAGTTCACCCACCGGGAACTGGCGTTCCTGTAGCAATTCCAGCAACGCTTCACCTACTGCGCCAGTGGCACCGAGCACAGCGATATTCCAGCCGTCAGACATTGGGTTTCTCCAGAGTATTTGATTCAAATGCAAACGGGCGATGCACTCACCGCCCGATAAACTTTACCGCCAATTGCCTTAAGGCAACCTTATGCTCGCCTTTTACAGAACGCCGAAGCCCAGTTTGTGCAGTAGTTCTGCACTCGCACTGTCATCACACTGCACACGCAGTGAAGACCACTCTCGGCGTTCCTGATAATGCTTGCGTAGTCGATCGAACTCACCCGGCAGCCCGGCAACTTGCCGCAGCGGCGCATCATCGCGGCGCACATCATACACCAAGTGCATCAATCGTTTTAACTTGCCTTCGTCCAGCGGCCCATTGAGACGGATTTCGCTGAACTCTGGCACCGGCAGCAGCGAGGCCAGCTCAATAGATTGCGGCTGCCCAAGATGCTGAGCAAAGGCTTCAAACACCTGCGTGGTGCCGCGTGCTTTACCTTCCAGCGTGTAACCGGCGATATGGGCGGTGCCGATATCCACGAGATCCAACAACGGCACGCTGAGATCCGGCTCCGGCTCCCACACGTCCAGTACCGTACTCAATCGCTTACCCCGCTCCAACACGTTAAGCAACGCGGCGTTATGTACCACGGCACCCCGGCAGGCGTTGATCAGAATGCGATCGTCGGGCAAGGCATCCAGCAGATCCGCGTTGGCCAGATGCAACGATTTATACGGGCCAGTCTTGTTCAACGGAGTATGGAACGTCAGCACGTCGGCCTCTGCCACCAGCTTTTCCAACGGCCAGAATTCGCCGCTGTCTCCACGATCGGCGCGCGGTGGATCGCACAGCAGCGTACGCACACCCAAGGCTTTCAGACGAGCGTCCAGCCGAGATCCAACGTTACCCACCCCCACGATCCCAACGGTTTTATCACGCAAAGAGAAACCATCGCGCTCCGCCAATAGCATTAATGACGAAAGCACATATTCCACCACCGCAATGGCATTACAACCAGGCGCGGCCGAGAAACCAATCCCTGCCAGCTGCAACCACGCCTCATCCACATGGTCGGTCCCCGCCGTCGCGGTGCCAACAAAACCGATCTTGGTGCCAGCCAACAGCTCCTGATTCACTTTGGTCACCGAGCGCACCATCAAGGCGTCGGCTCCGGCCAGCGCATCGGTTGGGATCGGGCGGCCAGGCACGGCCTGCACTTCCCCCAAGCGGCTAAACAAATCCACCGCGTAGGGCATATTTTCATCAACCAGTATCTTCACGTCACTCTCCAAAGATCTACCCGTGCCTTTCAAGCTGCAGCTTGAAATTCATAGGGTATAGGTAAGCAGTAGCTACAAAATAGTGTGCCACCGAATGGCTTGGAAACCCAAGCTTGTTATGCCCGGTGAAATAACGATGATTTTCTTCTAAGCTTTATTGAGTTTTTTCCGATAATTATCACGCAAGGAGGCGAACCTTCGCGTTAGCGACCGGCTAACGGGCAGAAACAAATCGAAAATCAAGGGCGTTAACCATGAAAAAAGCGACACTTGTTCTGGCGATCGTGGCAACACTCACAGCCGTTGGTACCGCTCAGGCTGAAAACGTGACTTCACAAGCATTGGCCACTTGGCCTGCGATAGCGGTGAAAGACTCCGCCAGCCAATTGGTCGTTACGCCCATTGGCAGCCTGTATTTCCAATATGCTGAAGGCGTCAAGCGCTTCAACAGCCAGCAAGGCGTGTTCGACGTGGCTCTCGAAGGCGAAGGCACCGCGATTAAACTGACCGCCAAACTGGTTTCCAATACCCTGACTCAGTTGGGCACCTCCGGCTCTACCCTGGAAGTGGGGGTTAAACACCACGGCGCTGCGATAACAAAAACCGCTCAAACCACCCTGATTGATACTTCTGCCGGTATGTCAGGCGGTAACCTGAGTAAACTTGCCAACGCTGACAAACAGCCTGGCCGCCAGGGGGCGCAAGACCACTTCGATTTCACTATCATCGGTGCGACGGCTGATGGCACGACCCCAGTGACCGACTTCAGCACCTTGCCGGCAGGGACCTGGAGTGGTGATGTAAACGTTCGGTTCGACGTAACCTGGGCCAGTTGATGTCGTGTTGGGATTGTCATGCCCGGCGGAAACGTTCTGGCGTGGTGCCGGCGATCTGCTGGAACATCACAATAAACGCGGAAGCCGAGCTGTAGCCCACATCGAGCGCCACATCCTGCACTGTTTTCCCCTGTTCGAGCAGTGAAAGCGCATGTAAAAAACGCAGGCGCTGCCGCCACTCGCTAAACGACATGCCCAGTTCCTGCTGGCAGCGGCGCGAAAGCGTCCGTTCGGTGGTATACACCTTGCTGGCCCAGACTGCTAATGAGGTGTTATCCGCCGGGCAACGTTCCAACGCCTGTAACACTGGCCCCAAAAACTTGTCTTGCGAGGTCGGCAGATAGGTCTGTTGAACCGGGGAAATCCGCAGTTGGTCGATCAGCACCCGGCAAAGACGCAGATCCTCTTCGCTAGTGGGCTCCAGCATTTTGCGCCCCAGGCAATCTTCAACAATAGCGCTGAACACCGGCGAGACGTTGATCAAACAGGCCTCTTCTGGCAACCCGACGCATAAGGATTTGGCGATATTGATGGTGCGGAACAGCACCGGTTTGCGGTTATGGCTGGAATGCTCCATTCCCGGCGGTAACCAGACGGCAAACTCCGGCGGGGCCAAAAAACGCTGCCCGGCAATATTCAGCGCGATCACTCCGGTTTTGACGCAAATCAGCTGCCCCCAGTCGTGGCTGTGCGGCAGATATTCAGTATCTGCATTGGTTTCTTCGCAGCGGAAAAACAGCGTGCGCGGAGCAGCGACGTCTGCGGTGGGATAATTACGGGTTTCGGCCATGGTGAAGTTGTCTTGATTTCGCGAAATGCTGTCTGATTTTGACTATATATAATAAACCGGACACGGGTAGACTAGCCAGCATGTTATTCGTTGTTGAGAATTATTATCATGAACGTGCTCTTTCCCCTGTTGGCAGTGCTGATCTGGTCGATTAACGCCGTAGTCAGTAAAGTATCGGCAACCGCCATCGATCCGGCAGCCATCTCCTTCTATCGCTGGGCATTGGCGCTGATCGTGCTCACCCCTTTCGTGCTACCAGGAGCGATCCGCAATTGGCCAGCCATTCGCGCCAACTGGTGGAAACTAATGATCCTAGGCCTGCTGGGGATGGTGCTCTATCAAAGCCTGGCCTATTACGCCGCACATAGCGTCAGCGCGCTGTTTATGGGCATCCTCAACTCCCTGATCCCACTGCTGACGGTGTTAATTGGCATCTTTGTCCTGCGCGTTGCCCCCACCGTGGGTATCGCACTGGGCAGCATCCTGTCGCTGGGCGGGCTGGTGTGGCTGGTTAGCGCGGGGCAACCGGGGCTGCTGCTGCAACATGGCATCGGCAAAGGCGAGCTGATGATGTTCGCCGCTTCGGCCTCCTACGCCCTGTACGGCGTGTTGACCAAACGTTGGGCGATCCCGTTGCCCAACTGGCAGTCGTTGTATGCGCAGATCGTGTTTGGCGTGGTACTGCTGTTGCCGAACTTCCTGATGGCACAGGATGTACAGCTTACCAGCCAGAACATCCCACTGGTGCTGTTTGCCGGTATCCCTGCTTCGATTGCCGCGCCGTTCCTGTGGATCCAAGGGGTGATGCGCCTGGGAGCTAACAAGGCGTCGATCTTTATGAACCTGGCACCGGTGTTCACCGCGATAATTGCGGTTCTGTTCCTGCATGAACAGTTGCATAGCTACCATCTGATTGGTGGCGGTGTCGCTCTGCTGGGGGTGATCTTGTCACAGCGCCTGCGCACGCCATTAGGGCGCAGAAAAAGCACCGTAACACCGTAATCACTGGCCCCTCACCCTAACCCACTAGGGGACCGATCGAGTTCGCTTGAAAGTGCTGTGATCAATCATGAGTATTAGTTGACTCATCTGGGATGGAGAGGCGCTCAAATTTTTGCTGGGATGATCTTCTTTCTCCCAACAGAGTAAGGGCTAACAGCTCCCTCTCCCACAGGAGGACCGATCGAGTTCGCTTGAAAAGTGCAGTGATCAATCATGAGCATTAGTTGACTCATCTGGGATGGAGAGGCGCTCAAATTTTGCTGAGATGATCTTCTTTCTCCCAACAGAGTAAGGGCTAACAGCTCCCTCTCCCACAGGAGGACCGATCGAGTTCGCTTGAAAAGTGCAGTGATCAATCATGAGCATTAGTTGACTCATCTGGGATGGAGAGGCGCTCAAATTTTGCTGAGATGATCTTCTTTCTCCCAACAGAGTAAGGGCTAACAGCTCCCTCTCCTACAGGAGGACCGATCGAGTTCGCTTGAAAGTGCTGTGATCAATCATGAGTATTAGTTGACTCATCTGGGATGGAGAGGCGCTCAAATTTTGCTGAGATGATCTTCTTTTTCCCAACAGAGTAAGGGCTAACAGCTCCCTCTCCCTGTGGGAGAGGGTTGGGGTGAGGGGGAAATACGTCCCCTTTCACCCCAACAGCTTAAAGCGTATCCGTACCAACAGACCGCCTAGCGCGTCAGAACTCAGCAGTTCCGGGCGGGTGCCGTGATAAGCGGTAATATCTTTAACCAATGCCAGTCCCAACCCAGCCCCAGGCTGATCGCCTACGTTATCCAAACGACGAAACGGTTGCAGCGCAGCGACCGTCTGATCCTGAGCAATGCCTGGCCCGCTGTCTTCTATCTCTAACAGTCCCTGCCCATCCACCATCAATAAACGGGCGGTCACAATCCCCTTGGCTGGCGTGTATTTCAGTGCGTTATCCAACAGGTTGGCGCAAAGCTCCGCCAACAGCAACGCCTCACCGCCCACCCAACACACTCCCGCTCCTTCGTAGCCAAGATCGATCTGCTTGCTGCGGGCCTGCGGCAGCCGCGAAAAACAGGCGTCACGTAACACCTGCGCTAGATTAACCGGCAGCAACTTACGCTCGGCCTGATGCTCGTGCGCCTTCAGCCGCGAGAGGTATAGCAGGCGATCGGTCAACGCGACGGTACTGTCCAGAGTGGCGCTCATCCCTTCCAGACTCTCACGCCATTGCTCGGGCCGTTCGCTGGCCAATGCCACTCCTACCTGGGTTTTCAAAACCGTGAGCGGCGTACGTAGCTGGTGGGAGGCATCGGCACTAAAACGTTCCTGACGCGCCACCATCAATCGCAACCGCTCAATATAACGGTTGAATGCCAACAGCAGCGGCTGCATTTCCGACCAGGGCAACACCATCGGCAAAGGCGTCAGCTCCCCCGGTTCGCGCCGCAGCATCATGCTGGACAGCTTGCGCAACGGTTGCAGCAGCTTTTTCAACAGGATGTAAGCCAGAATGAGCGTCAATACCACCACTGTCCCCTGGCTGAGCAGCGCCGCCAGCAGCATCTGCCGTGCCAGATAGCGCCGCGACTCCAGCGTTTCCGCCACCAGAATGGTCGCCATCCCCATAACCCCGCCCTCATTCACCGGCTGGAACAGCGCCGCCACGCGGATTGGCTGTCCGCGATAGTGCGCATCGTAAAAATGCACCAGGGCCGGATAGAGGTTGGAACGAGGAATATAGGGCGGCATCTTGGGCAAATCGTTATAGCCCGAAATATTCCGCCCCTCAGGGGATATCACCTGATAGTACAGCCGGTCGTTCATGTTGCGCTCGAAGCTGTCCAGCACCACATAAGGCACATCCACCTCCAGGAGCTGATTGCGCACCACCAGCCTCTCCGCCACCGTGCGTGCCGATGCCAATAAGGTGCGATCGTAGGCCAGCGTCGCCGCACTCATCGCGCTGAAATAGTGGGTGTAAATTGAGATCCCACCCAATGCCAGCAACGGCAAACCAAAGAACAGCAGCAACTGATAGAACAACGAACGCGGTGCTTTAAACCACCTCATCGCACAGCTCCAGGCTGTAGCCCAGACCCCGCAACGTCACGATCGCCACGTTGCTCCCCTGGAGTTTTTTACGTACGCGATGAACGTAAAGTTCGATGCTTTCGGGATTGGCCTCGTCAGAGAGCGTAAACACCTGCTCAAACAGTTGCTGCTTGGCGACCGGACGACCACGGCGATGCATCAAGGTGGTCAGCACCGCCAGCTCACGGGGAGTTAACGACAGGGGTTTTTCTGCCAGCAAGAAATAGCCCTCGTCGTGATAGGTCAGCAAGCCGTATTGCAACGCCTGTTGCGTCACACCAACGCTGCGGCGCAGCAACGCCCGGATGCGAGCCTCTAATTCATCCAGTTCAAAGGGCTTGGTGAGGTAGTCGTCAGCCCCAAGATTCAGCCCTTTAACCCGATCGGCCACCTCGGTACGGGCCGTCAATAGCAATACTGGCAGAGTCTGCCCACGCTTACGCAGCCGCGCCAACAGATCCAGGCCATTGAGCCGGGGCAGTGCGACATCCAGTACCACCAGCGCATAGCTCTCGTGCAATAACAGATGGTCTGCCGCCACGCCGTCTATCGCAACATCCACCGCAAACCCAAGGCCGGTAAGGGCTTTCTGCAACCAATGAGCCAGCTCGGGGTGATCTTCCACTAACAAGAGACGCATATCACATCCTGTAAACTTTCCCGGTCGCTGAAAGGTAAATGAAAGGTTTATGTTTTAACAATTTGGCAACCCCGTGTCAGCGGGGATTCTCACAAACTGAAACAAAACCGATGGGGAAACGTCATGAAAACAATAATTACCCGTACGCTTACCGCCACTGTTCTGCTGTTCGCCGCCAACCAGGCGTTCGCCGTGGAAGCACCAAAACGCACCGAATGTATCGCCCCAGCCAAACCCGGCGGAGGCTTCGATCTCACCTGCAAACTGATTCAGGTCTCCTTGCAAGAAACCAAGGCTATCGATAAGCCGATGCGCGTCACCTATATGCCCGGCGGCGTGGGAGCCGTTGCCTATAACGCCATCGTTGCCCAGCGGCCAGCCGAATTTGGCACCGTGGTAGCGTTCTCTGGCGGTTCCCTGCTGAACCTGTCGCAAGGCAAGTTTGGCCGCTACAACGTGGATGATGTTAAGTGGCTGGCGGCAGTGGGTACCGATTACGGCATGATCGCCGTACGTGCCGATTCGCCTTACAAGACGCTGAAAGACTTGATGACAGCCTTCCAAAAAGACCCGAACAGCGTGGTATTTGGTGCTGGAGCCTCCATTGGCAGCCAGGACTGGATGAAAACCGCCCTGCTGGCCCGTGAAGTTGGCGTAGATCCCCACAAGATGCGCTATGTGGCGTTTGAAGGGGGCGGCGAGCCGGTGACCGCGCTGCTGGGTAATCACATTCAGGCGGTGTCCGGCGATCTGAGTGAGATGGTGCCTTACCTGAAAGGAGACAAACTGCGTGTGCTGGCGGTGTATGCCGAAGAGCGCCTGCCGGGAGAGTTGGCAAGCGTCCCTACTGCCAAGGAGCAGGGGTTCAATCTGGTGTGGCCGATCATCCGCGGTTTCTATCTTGGCCCAAAGGTCAGCGAGGGCGAGTATCAGTGGTGGATCGACACCTTCAAAACCATGACGGCAACCGAGGAGTTCAAACAACAGCGCGATCTACGCGGCCTGTTTGAATTCAACCTGACCGGCAAAGAATTGGATACCTACGTGAAAAATCAGGTTACCCAGTATCGTGAACAGGCCAAAGCGTTCGGGCTGGCCAAATAACCGGGGGGATTGGCATGAGCGATCGTATTTTTGCTGCTCTGTGGCTACTGCTGTGCGGCGGCGGCCTGTTTCTCGGTTGGGGCATCCAGAGCGAATACAGCTACGAACCTTTGGGGCCACGCCCCTTCCCTTTGGCCATCCTGAGCCTGATGGCCCTGTGTGCCGCATTGCTGCTGTTGCGTCGGCCACAGTTAGTCGAGTGGCCACATAAAAACGTGCTGCAACGCCTGCTGGTGCTGGTGATCACGCTGGTGCTGTACGCCTGGGGATTCGAGTGGCTCGGTTTCCCACTGGCAACGGCTCTGCTGACTTTCAGCATTGGCCTTCTGTTCCAGGCCAGCATCAAAGCCGCGTTGATTTCAGGTACCGTAATGGGCGTTTCTCTGTTCTACGCCTTTGACTATTTACTGGATGTCACACTGCCACTCGGCGTTTGGCTGAGCTAACGGGAGCGATAATGGAAACCTGGATGTATTTATCACAAGGGTTCGAAGTGGCGCTACTGCCTCAGAACCTGATGATTGCCCTGATCGGCTGCTTCGTGGGTACCATCGTCGGGCTGCTGCCGGGCCTTGGCCCGATCAACGGCGTGGCGATCCTCTTACCACTGGCTTTCGCTTTGAAGCTGCCCGCCGAGTCGGCCTTGATCCTGCTGGCCACCGTGTATATCGGCTGTGAATACGGGGGGAGGATCTCTTCGATCCTGCTCAACGTCCCGGGGGATGCTGCCGCAATCATGACCGCGCTGGATGGCTACCCTATGGCCCAACAGGGCCGTGCAGGAGTTGCCCTGTCGATCTCCGCTGTCAGCTCTTTTACCGGCTCGCTGGTCGCCATTATCGGCATTATTCTGTTCGCCCCGATGCTGGCCCGCTGGTCGCTGGCGTTTGGCCCAGCGGAATACTTTGCCCTGATGGTCTTTGCTATTGCCTGCCTTGGCAGCATGATGAGCCAGAACCCGTTGAAATCCCTGTTGGCGGCCCTGATTGGTCTGGGGCTGGCCACCGTGGGGGTGGACGCCAATACTGGCGTATATCGTTTCACCTTCGACAGCGTGCACCTCTCCGACGGCATTCAGTTTATTGTGGTGGTGATCGGGCTGTTCTCGGTCAGCGAGATCTTGCTGATGCTGGAAAGCACCAGCACGGGCCAGAAGCTGATCCGCAAAACCGGCCGTATGCTGTTTAACCGTAAAGAGGCTGCCGAGTGCGTTGGCCCAACTCTGCGATCCTCCTTTGTCGGTTTCTTCGTCGGTATTCTGCCCGGTGCCGGAGCGACCATTGCCAGTGCGCTTACTTATATGACGGAGAAGCGCATCAGCGGTAACAGTGAGTCATTCGGTAAAGGGGATATTCGTGGCGTCGCCGCGCCGGAGGCTGCCAATAACGCTTCCGCCTGCGGTTCGTTTATCCCGATGCTGACCCTGGGCGTACCGGGTTCAGGCACTACGGCGGTCATGATGGGAGCACTGACGCTGTATAACATCACCCCTGGCCCGGCAATGTTCACCGAACAGCCGGATATCGTTTGGGGGCTGATCGCCGCGCTGCTGATCGCCAACGTCATGCTGTTGATCATGAACATCCCGTTGATTGGCCTGTTCACCCGCATGCTGACCGTGCCGCTGTGGTTCCTGGTACCGGCGATCGCCGCCGTTTCCGCCGTTGGGGTCTATGCGGTGCACAGCACCACCTTCGATTTACTGCTAATGGTGGGGCTAGGCGTGTTTGGTTATATCCTGCGCAAAATGCACTTCCCGATGTCGCCGCTGATCCTGGGATTTGTGCTGGGGGAAATGCTGGAGCAAAACCTGCGCCGGGCGTTGTCTATTAGCAATGGGAACTTTGACATTCTGTGGAGCAGTGCCATCGCCCAATGCCTGTTGGTGCTGGCAGTCGTGGTGTTGGTGTTACCCCCACTGCTGCGCAAACTCCGCAAGCACCGCCGTATCACTGGGGAAGCGACGGAAGTCGAGTAATGCAAAAAGGGCGCTGCACATGCAGCGCCCCGATGTTGTGAGCCGGTTGAACATCGGGCGGGTTAACCCGCCCGACTTATTATTGGCATATAACCTCAACAGCTTGTTCCAAGGCCGTAATATCATCGCTGGCCAACAAAGGCTGGATGCTGGCGAACGCCTCGGCGGGCAAATCGTAAATCTGCAACGCGAGTAAACGCTCGATTGTCTCCGCAGAGAACCGCCGTTTAATCATCCGGGCCGGATTACCGCCAACGATAGCGTAGGGCTCGACATCCGCAGTCACCACGCTACCGGCGGCAACTATCGCCCCTTCGCCAATCGTCACGCCAGGCATCAACATGGCCCGCATCCCGATCCAGCAGCCGTCGCCAAGGCTGGTATCACCTTTAGGCAAATAAGACGCCTGGATGGTTTCCATAAAGGGATACAGACTCAGCCAATCAATACGATGGGTATGATTCCCGCCCATCAGGATCACCGCTTCGGCACCGATACAGACATAATCGCCAATGTGCAACCTGTCTAGCTTCCCCAGGGGCTCCCACTGTTGGCTGACCGCATCGCCGTGCAAATAGCGCACTACGGAACGTTCAAAGCTGTCATCCCAGCAATGGCTGTAATAACTGTGGGTTCCCTTGATCAGGATATTGGGGTTGGTTACCGTCTGGTGGAGTAATTCTACTTGTGACCAGTGTTTCTCAGTCATGGCTTCTTCTCTTAATTTATTGCAAGAGCCACGGAACGTAATGTCAGTGGCAGCGTTTTCCGTTCATAAAACACTGCCCCATCAAGCGATAAGCGCTCGTTTTAACCTTGGATTAATGATCATTTTCTGTTTGCACCCTGTTGTTTCGCGGCCAATGGTAACAAACTGGCGCAGAAAACCAAGCCTACTTGGCTTTTCTGAGCATCAACACCCCGCCCATCACCAACGCGCTACCCAGTAGCTGTAACTGGTTCATGTTTTCCCCCAACAGGAAATAGGCAATGACCGCGGTAAATACCAGCTCCAGCGACAGGATCAGGTTGGCCACCGCCAGCGGCAGGGTTTTCAGGCTGATATTATACAGGCCAAACCCCAGCAGCGTTGGCCCGGCGGCCAGCGTGAGCAGCAACAGCCAGCCGCTCCACTGAATGCCTTGAACGCCCTGGGACAGAAACCACAGGTCCCCCGCCATACCGTGAAATGCCGCCAAGGGGAAAAACGTCAGCAAGGTGTTGAACAACCATTGGTACACGGCGGAAAAACCAAATACGTACAGGATGGTATTCCACACCGGGTAACGCCGCTCGCTGGCGATACGCCCGCCGAGGGTATACAAGGTGTAACCAATGCCGGACAGCATGCCGACCATCAGCCCCAACAGATCAAAACGGCTGTTGCCCATGCTGTCGCCGTTGCTGACCAGGAAGCAGCCGCCCAGGCTGACCACAATCACCAACAACTCGCGCAGGTTGAGGCGTTCGTTGTACATCATCCAGCCCAGGAACACGGTAAAACCGACCGAACAATAGGTCAAAATAGTCGCCACCGAGGCGCCATTGAGCGCCACCGACAGCGTCCATAAGCTGTTAAACAGCGCCAACAACAAACCGTAGCCAGCGTAGAACGGCACCTGTTCACGACGCAGATAGGCCCATTGCGGTTTGAACAGCAGCAATAACGGTAGCAATACCAGGGCCACCAGGGCCGCACGCCAGAAGGCCAGCACAAACGTCGGTAGATGGTAATACTCGGTCAGCGCGCGGATGATGATGGCGGTGAAGGCCAGCAGCATGGCACTGATTATGGCGATCACGTAACCCTGGTTGGTTCCCCGCAGGATCCCACCACTGACCACAACTGGTTCTGCTACAACACCCGACGGTAACGACATAACACCCTCAAAATTCCACCGCATAATCATCTGGTGGAGATTTTAACGCGGCCAGATTTTGCCACCATAGCCACTTTGCTACGATGTTATGCAGGCCACTTTAATCGGTGCTAAGCCTTGTTACTCTGGGATATAGTGAAATCAGACTTATGTGACCGGGCCAATTTCATGCATATTCCACTGGATCGTCAGCAGGACATTCCGCTGTATCTACAGATCGAAGAAGCGCTGCGCCGCGCCATTCTTGGCGGCACCTTTGCCGATGGCGATAAATTGCCGTCAACGCGCAGCCTGGCCGCCGAGCTTTCGGTCAGCCGCCTGACGGTGGAAAGTGCCTACGCCGAACTGACGGCCAAAGGATTGTTACAACAGCGGCGTGGCAGCGGCGCCTATGTCCGCCACCTGCAACCGGCCCCCATGCAGCAGCGGCCAGCATCCAGCGAGCTATTCCCTGCGGATCGTTTCACCACCACGACATCGCGTCTGGACGGTTATCCAGATATTCCGTTGCCGGAGCACATCATCAACTTTGCCGCTGGCGTCGGCAGCCCCAAGGTGTTCCCAATGGAGGCGTTCCGCAAGATCCTGCTGTCGATCCTCAGTCGTCATGCGGAAGAGGCCTTCAGCTACGGTGATTATTGTGGTTACTACCCGCTGCGCGACACGCTGGGCCGGATCTTGACGGCGCAAGGTATCCCTACCCGTGCCGAACAGGTGTTAATCACCAACGGCTCGCAACATGCCATCAGCCTGATTTTCCAAACTCTATTACGCCCAGGGGATACGGTGATTGTCGAAGAGCCCACCTATGCCGAAGCTTTGGGGTTGCTGCACCTGCACCAGATCAACATTGTTCCAGTGCCCAGCGATCGTTACGGCATGTGCGTTGAACAACTACCGGAGCTGATCGCACGACATCAGCCAAAAATGATCTACACCATCCCCAATTTCAATAACCCCACCGGGCGCTGTATGAGCGAAGCCCGACGCAGCCGCTTGCTGGCGTTGGCGCAGCAGGCCGGGATAGTGATCCTGGAGGACGACTTTGTTGGCGATCTACGTTACAACGGTAAAAGCCTGCCGTCACTGCGCGCCATGGCTCCCGCAGGCACGGTGATCTATGTCAGTACCTTCTCCAAAATGCTGCTGCCCAGTATGCGCATCGGTTATCTGGTAGCGGACAGCGAACAGTATCTGCAATTCTCACGGCTCAAGCATGTCGACAGCTTTACCAGTTCCAACCTGATCCAGCGCGCACTGGACGCCTTTGTCACCGTTGGCAGCTACGACAAGCAACTGCGTCGGGCGGGAAGGATATACCGCCAGCACCGTGATGCTATGGTGGCTGCATTAAGCGAGCACCTGCCACCCGGCTGTCGGTTTGAAATCCCAGCGGGAGGGCTGTTTATCTGGCTGGAATTGCCACCTACCGTAAGCACCACAACGTTGATGCCAATAGCCTGGCAACAGGGTGTCACCTTTGCCCGTGGCGAATGCTTTTATGTTGAGGAGCAGCACGGTGCACATGGTTTGCGGTTGAATTTTGCCGCCAATACGCCGGAGTTGATTACCGAAGGGATCGCCCGGCTCTGCCGGGCGATTGTTAAGGTTATGGGGAATTAAACGCTGGCCCACCAGAGCCGCAGTTTCATGCCCCAATAGCTGGTCCAGCCGGTGGTGCTCTGCACCACCTTGCCTTGAGAGATCACCACAAGGGTCGGCGTCACGCCAATCTGCCACTGCGCCGACAGCTTGCCCTGCTCATCGTTAACCACCGGCATTTGCAGCTTCTTAGCCGCCAACCACTGTTCAACCTGCTGGTCATTGCCCGAACGCAGTGCCACGGTCATCACATTAGCGCCGTTTGCTACCAGCTTGGCCACGTAAGGCGTGGTAAAGCGACAAACCCCGCACCAACTGGCCCAGAAATAGACCAACAAAGGCTTATCCTGGCTGAGCTGCGCCAACGACACCGGCTCTCCGTCCAGGGTTTCCAGCATCTGTTGGTCAAAGGTCAAGGGAGCCTGCGGGGCCCGCCACCAATCCATGGCGAACATCGCCCCCAGCACGAGCAACAGCAAAATCAGCAGTTCGCGCGCCCAGCGCCGCAACCTAGCCATTTTTTACCTTCGCCAATTGCTGCTTCACTAGCGCTTCCAGATCCTCATAAGACACCGCGCCCGGCAGCATCTGATCGCCAATCAAGGTGGCCGGCGTTCCCTGCACGCCAAACTGTTCCGCCAACTGCATATTGGTGCGCAGCGAGGTCATACTCTGCTCGCTGGGAGCAACCGGCTTAACGCCAGTTTTCTCTTGCGCTGCGGCGATGCTGGCATTGTCATGAAAGCCTTTTTTTGCCATCAGGCGCTGATGCAACGACCAGAACTGTTCAGGATGCTGTTCCCAAGCCGTCAACGCCACCCGTGATGAGGCGATCGAGCTTTCCCCTTTGAACGGCAGCAGTTTCACCACCAGCGCCACATCGGGATATTTGCTGACGATCTTCTCCAACATCGGATCAAACTGCTTACAGTACGGGCAGTTGTAATCGGTGAAAGCCACCAGAGTCAGCTTGGCATTCTTGGGCCCCAATCTTGGGCTGGCAGGATCGTCAAACAGGATTTTGCTATTTTGCTCAATCGCCTGGCCGAGTTGTTGGCCGTTGGTTTGCTGCTGCCAGGCGTTAACCGCTTCCGCCAGAATATCCGGGTTAGAGACCAGCGTTTCGCGGATCAGCTCTTTGATCCGCACTTCCTGCTCGGCGGTGAAAGGAGCCGCAGCCCAGACCGGGGTGACAATCAGCAGCAGTAACATCAGTAACTTGTTCATTATTGGTTTCCTTTGGCAGTAGACAGGGCTTGCAGAACGGCTTCGCGGGTGAGCAGCGGTGACAGCACTTCGCCGTCTGGCGAGCCGGGGCCATAGATTTGGTTAAAGGGAACGGCAACGCTGCCGCGCTGTTGCAGGAAGGCCGAGATGGTTTCCGACGGGCGGCTCCAATCACCGCGCAACGCCACCACATCCCCGGCGGTCAGTGCTTTTTGCACCTCATCGCGCAGCAATACGTTGTATTTATTAGCCTTGCAGGTTACGCACCAGTCGGCGGTCACGTCGACAAACACCCGCTTGTTGTCGGCCAACGCCTGCACAATCGCCTGCTCAGAAAGCGGTTGCCAGGCGATGTTGTCGTGTAACGGCTGTCGCCACTGGTTGGCCGTCAACGATCCCACCAGCAATGCCAAACCGCCTACCACCAGCACGCTTGCCGCCGCGATCCCCGCTGACCGGGCACCTAACCGTTGCCACACCGCCAGCAATAAGCCAAGCAGCAAGATGGCACCGACAATCAGAGTCGGCCTCACGCCGATATGGTTGGTCATCAGGCTAAGCAGCCAGAGCGAAGACACCAGCATCAGTAGACCTAGTACCAGCCTCATCCCGTTCATCCAGCGGCCAGGGCGCGGCAGGCGTAACGCCAACGTTGGCCATGCGGCAATCAGCAACCAGGGCAGGCTCATACCAATTCCCAGAGCCACAAACATACCCCAAAGCACCGGCAACGGGGCCGCCAATGCAAAGGCGACTGCCGTTCCCAGGAAAGGTGCCGAGCAAGGCGTTGCCAGCAGCGTGGCAAACGCTCCTTGCCAGAAATGACCGCTCAAGCCACGCCCGTTATGAGTGGCCAGCTTGGTATTCAACGAGGAAGAGAGTTGCAGGTGGAACAGGCCGAACAGATTGGCGCTGAACAGCAGCGTCACCAGCACCATAAAACCGATAAACCACGGGTTTTGGAATTGGATCCCCCAGCCCAGCGCGTGATTGCTCAGGCGCAACAGCGTCATCAACAAGGCCAGCGCCATGAAAGACACTACGATCCCCAAGGAAGAGGCCAGAAATTGCCAACGCACGCTACGCCGATCGCGCTGTTCGACCTGTAAGATGGAGCCTAGCTTCATCCCCAGCACCGGCAGCACACAAGGCATCAGGTTAAGAATGAAACCGCCCGCTAACGCCATCAACACCGCTTGCCACAAGGGGAAAGCTGCGCTGGAGGGTAAAACAAGCGGCCCGCCAATGGTCAGCGTAGCCTCCTGAGCGATCCCAGCATCGCTGATAACCAGCCGCACCTGTTTACCGCGCAGATCCGGTGCTGCGTCTCCCCAGCCATCACTCACGGGAACTCGCGCTTGCAGTTTCTCGCCATCACTGCTGACCGTTGGCTTGCCTAAATCGGCCCCCGCCACCGTATCAAAGAACAGCTCAGGCTGCTGCCAACCCGCACTACGTTCCGCGCTAATCTGCAACTCGCCGTTGTGATAACCGGCGCGCAGGCTGTCCACCAGCCCGTTGGCAATCGGCACCTGCCCCATCGCCTGAGCAAAGTCGTGATTGAACTGCGGACCAGCCGGGGTGGTGAGATCCAGTTTGAACGGATAGTCAGTGAGGATACAGACATTGCTACAGGTGGATAAGGTAAGCGTTCCCGCCAGTTGCTGCGGCGCAGCCCCCTTTAACACGATGGGCAGCGTAACCCGCTGCTGATAGCCCTGCGTCGAGATCCCTGCCACGTCAAAGCGCTGCGGCGTTGGCCAGAACCAGGTTGCCGGTGGTGGGTTGCCCTGCCAGGTGATAGCCGGCGCAATGCCCCCTTCCCCTGGTGAGCGCCAGTAGGTTTTCCATCCTTTTTCCAACTCAACAGCGAGCAGCACACGGGTTTCGTCCCCGTTGCTGGCGTCGGCACGCAGCCTGACTTGCGCATGGTCGTTCTGCGGGCTTTGCAGCCAGCCGCTATCCGCTGCCTGTGTCGCAGGTAGCCAAAGCACTAACAGGCAAGCCAACGCCAGCCTGATGATATTCCACATAGTTGTTCTCCATAAATAAATTAGTCACTCGGTTTGACGAGGGATTAACTCATTCACGGAACACGCATAATCGCAGATGCACCCTGAGGGTGGTGGGGGAAATAACTCGTATAGGAGGGTACGGCAGGCGTGGAGCAATGATCGGAGCCAGCAGGACCAGCAACATCCCCAGGCCAAACAGCACGTTTTCAAACATCACCGGTGGAGAAGCCAACAGCGATTTGGCACTCAGCTCACAAGGGGTCGTGGTGGTGGCCTCTTCATCACCGCTGGCCGAGGATTGGCTAACGCTGACAGTGGGCAGGCCAAGGGCCAGCTGCAAGGTATGCAAGCCCGCCATGCGCTGGGTGAGGCACGTCAGTACCACCAGGCAAGCCAGGGTTAAAAACCATTTTGCAATCCGCTGCCGATTTATCATCACGCCCTCAATGCCGTATCTGCGCCTATCTTAGCGGCGCAAATAGGATAAGCAACGATTGGCCTGTAAAGAAATGTCTGGCGGCGGTATTGATGGCACGAAATTACAGGTATCATAAGCGATTAAGCCTGTGCTTTTCGCCGGGTATGTCGACTCTATACACTGCGAAGGACTGGTGATATGCAACCATTAAGTGGACCTGGCGCTCCTGGCGCAGCCGATCACCCTCCGACCGCTGGCATTACGCCCCCTGCCGACGATCAACCGCTCTCCCCGGCCCAACGCACCCAGTTGGAAAAACTGATCGTCAAAATCATGGCCCTCAGCCCAGCCAAATCCGCCGAGATCTGGGTCACGCTGCGTCATGAATTAGGGGCGGATAACCACAGCGAACTGTTGGCACGCCATTTCCAACCGGCGGAACAGCTACTGCAAAACCGCCTTACCGTGGCACAGCAGAGCCATGCCAGCCGCCAACTGCTGCAACAGCTCACCGAACTGCTGCCACAAGGCAATAACCGCCAGGCGGTCAGCGACTTTATCCGCCAGCAATTTGGCCATACGGTGTTAAGCCAGCTGAGCCACCCGCAGCTCCAGCAAGTGTTGAACCTGCTGCGGACCGGCGAACTGACAATCCCTCACCCGCAACAAACGGCCACCAGCGATCGTTCGCTGCTGCCTGCGGAACATCAGCACTTGCAGCAGCAGGTCACCAAGCTCAGCGCGGCTACCGGTGAGACAACGGCCAAACTCTGGCAGGCACTGTTCGATCTGGTCGGGGTAAAAATCAACGATCCGTTGCCCGCACGCCACTTTCAACTGCTCAGTCAGTTTATGCAGGTGAAATTGGCGCTCAGCCCGCAAACGGCGCCGACGCTGCAAAACCTGCTGGCGGTATTGAAACAGCCAGCAGACCAGCAGGAGCAGCAACAGCTCAATGACTATTGCCAGAACCGCTTTAACGGCAACCTCAATACGCCGTTGACCCACGCGCAGCTAAACGACGTGATCCAGCAACTGTTTACCCGCCGTCTGGACAAGGCTGGCCACGCTCCGTCGTTACACAGTGACGTTCAACAGCCGCAACCATTGCTTAACCCGCTAATCGCCGCCCTGCCGCAACCTTTACAGTCGGTGTTCAGTAAGCCCTTGGCGCTGGTTGTCGGCGTTATCGTATTGGCATTGGTACTTTGGGCGCTGTTTTAACAGCCGCACTCCGGTGCTTTATCCCGCCCCTGCATCGTCCCCTGCTCAACACCGATGGCCACCGGATGGCCATCGCGTAGCCAGAAATCCAGCCCGCCAATCAGCTCTTTGACCCGAAAACCGAGCTTGGCCAACTTGTATGCCCCCTGGGTGGAACCGTTACAGCCGATACCGTCGCAGTAGGTGACATAGACCTTGTCACGATCGAGAGATGAGGTGCTGCTTTCATCCATTAAGCGGTGGGGAAAGCTCAGCGCTCCAGGAATATGCCCGGCGGAGTAAAGCGCGCTGGCACGGGTATCGATCACCACAATCTCGCTGACGCCATTGCGCAAATCTTCCGCCACATCCGCCGAGTCGGCGTAAAAGCTGAGCTTAGCCGCCAGATAATCCAGGCTTTGTGCTACCGCTGCCGGGGGAAAAGCCAATACCAGTGAAGAGACGTTCATAGTGCAACTCCAGTGCCTTAAGATTGATGACAATAGTGCCTGATTTTGGTCTTATGGTTGAGACCCATTTTGCCAAGGTAATAAGACCGATTATGTCTCAGGTATTGCTGACGCTATTTCAACAGGCGGATAACGCGAAGGGCACGCTACGTGAGCGAGTGTGTAATACGCTACGCACGGCGATCCATAGCGGCACGTTAAGCGCGGGCCAGCGGCTGCCCTCCTCGCGGGTTCTGGCGGCCGATCTGGGCGTCTCACGGGTTACCGCCGAAGCCGCCTATGCGCAGCTGGAAGCCGAGGGATATCTACATCGCCGGGTGGGTCAAGGCACCTCTGTCGCTATCCAGATCGCCAAGCCTGCGCCAAAACGCAAATCCAGCGGCCAACTGCGGCTCTCACAGCGCGGTTTGGCGATTGTGCAAACCGGGGGCTGCCGTGATCCACAGCAGCCACTGCCGTTTGCTGCCGGTTCACCGGATCTGCGCGCCTTCCCGCTGAAGCTGTGGCAACAGCTCACTGCCCAACGGTTGCGGCTACAGGGGGAAAAACTGCTGCGTTATGGCGATCCCCAAGGCTACTTGCCGCTGCGTGAAGCCATTGCCGGTTACGTCTGCCAAACCCGAGGCGTGAACTGCGACGCGGAACAGGTGATCGTACTGACCAGCTCCCAACAGGCATTGCAGTTGATTGCCACCTTGCTGATCGATAGCGGAGATGTGGTGTGGGTCGAGGAGCCTGGTTACAACGGAGCCAAGAATGCATTTACCAGCGCGGGAGCTAATCTGGTACCGGTTGCGGTGGATGAGGCCGGGCTACAGCCAGACGGTTCGTTACCTCCCCCTCGCCTGATCTATCTGACGCCTTCGCATCAGTACCCCACCGGCGTGGCACTCAGCCTGGAGCGGCGATTGGCCCTGTTAGAACAGGCGCGGCAATCGCAAAGTTGGATTATTGAGGATGACTACGACAGCGAGTTTCACTATGACGGCCAACCGATGCCCGCCATGCAGGGTCTGGATCGCCACGGCACGGTGCTGTACGTCGGCACCTTCTCCAAAGCGCTGTTCCCTTCGTTACGTCTGGCCTATCTGATTGTGCCCCCCGCGCTGGTGACGGCGTTTACCACCGCACGTTCGGTCTATGACGGCCATTGCGCCCAGTTGGCACAGGCCGTCACGGCAGAGTTTATTCTGCAAGGGCATTTTGCTGCCCACATCCGCTACATGCGCCAACTCTATCGCAGCCGCCGTGATTGGCTACTGACACAGCTAGCACAGCACCTGGAGCATTTTGCCACGCCACAGCACGCGGGCGGCGGGCTACAGCTCGGCGTTTGGCTACCGGAGGGCCAAGAGGCAGCACTGACCCGACAGGCGCAACAGCTAGGCGTCATTACCCCCGGCCTGTCCACGCAGTATCAGAACACCCGCGCCAGACGCGACGGCTGGTTATTGGGGTTCTCCGCCCTTACGCCAGGGGAGATAACGCTGGCCGTCGAGCGGCTGAATCGAATTAACGCAGTAACAACCACCCCACCAACGTAGCCCAGGCCAGGAACGGTATCGAATAGTAATGGAACCGCAGCCAGATTTGGCGTTCTCCCGCCATCCGCAGGGCGATCAGGTTCGCCAGTGAGCCGATCGCCAGGCCAAATCCCCCGGCGTTTACCGCATAGGCCACCAAGGCGCTGGAAGGTACATAGTTCAACAACAAAATGGTCGCCGGAACGTTGCTGATCACTTGGGATAAAGCGATCCCCAACACATACACGCTGCCGTCCGCCAGCGAGGCAATCTGGTCAAACAACGGCTGCAGCGCTGGCAGTTGGGTCAGCAAGCCAATATTGATAAACATGGCGAGAAATACAAAGATCAGGCTCCAGTCAATCTGCAGCAGCACCTGCCGAGCCAACAGTAGAAAACCGGCAAACACCAGTAACACGCCATACAACGGCACGTCCAAATCCAGACAGATCAGAAAGGCCACATACAGCGCGACACTGGCCAGCAACAGACGCAATTGATAAGGATAAGGTTGGGTGTTTGGGGCTTTAACAATTTTCCGCGCCGGGAAGCTGAACCAGGTGACCACCAGCAGGCTAAGCATCATAAGAATGCCAAACGGTGCCATGCGCCCGATAAACTCCATAAAGGTCAGCGAAGACTTGCTCCACAGCAAAATATTCTGCGGATTGCCAATCGGCGTCAGCAACGACCCGGCGTTAACCGCCAGTGCCTGGAAGATGATCAGGCGGCTGATCGGTAGTGAAGAGAGCTTTTTCAGCGTAATGGTCAACGGGATCACAATAAACAGTGCCACATCGTTGGTGAGAAACGACGACAGCACCGCAGCGGCACACACCAGAAACAGTGCCAGTGAGCGTTCACTTTGCAGGGTGTTCACGATCTGGCGGCCGATAAAATCGAAATAGCCGCTAACCTCAACGCCTTTGGTCAGCAGCATCAACCCCAGCAGGGTCATGATGGTGCGCCAATCGATAAAGCCAGAGAGTGCCCTCAGCGGCTGTGGTCCAATGGCGTACAGCAGCATCCCCATCAGCAGCAACGCATGCAGGAAGCGGTCATGCAAAAATGGCCTCAACAAACTGGTCACCGCATTTGAACTCATGTATTTACTCTTATTTTTCAAGCGAAGACTGGAAAACGACGTTAGCCGAAGCTCTTGAATTACGCCAGTAAAAAAGCACGTTGCCCTTTCCATTTATCGTATTTTGTTTTATACCCGTCGTCTTTCCCTGCTTTTAGGATTTTCTATGGCCAATTCCATTGCCAAAAGGCTGCTGCTCAGCGCGGCGCTGATGCTGCTAGCCGCCTGTAACGATGCCAACACCCGCCCCCAGATCGACATCGAAGGCAAAACCATGGGGACGTTCTATAGCGTGAAGGTCAGCGGCACTGTCACCGAGAGCAAACAACAATTGCAGCAGGAGATCGATGCACTGCTGGAGCAGGCCAACGACGATATTTCCACCTACCGCCCCGATTCGGTGTTATCCCGCTTCAACCAGAACACCACGGCCGAGCCGCAGCCCATCCCCCGTGGAATGGCCGATATCATCCTCACCGCTCAGCGCATTGGCCGTGATACCGGGGGCGCGATGGATATCACCGTCGGTCCATTGGTTAACCTGTGGGGATTCGGCCCGGACAAGCGGGCCGTCAAAGTCCCCAGCCAGCAGCAAATCGATGCAGCCCGCCAGCATATTGGCCTACAGCATCTGAAATTACTCAGCGACAATCGGGGTGAATGGCTGCAAAAAGATCTGCCGGAAATGTATGTCGATCTCTCTACGCTGGGCGAAGGTTACGGGGTGGATCAGTTGGTCCAGTTAATGGCGCGCAAAGGCATCACCAACTATCTGGTCTCGGTGGGCGGAGCCGTTTCATCACGCGGCGTGAATGGCCAGAACAAGCCTTGGCGGGTGGCGATCCAAAAGCCCACCGACCGGGAAAATGCGGTGCAGGCACTGGTTGATCTGCAAGGCTATGGCATCAGCACCTCGGGGAGCTACCGTAACTACTTTGAGCAGGACGGTCAGCGCTATTCCCACGTGATCGATCCCGTCACCGGGCGGCCAATCACCCATAAGCTGGTTTCCGCCACGGTCATTGCCCCTACGGCGTTGGAAGCCGATGGTTGGGATACCGGGTTGATGGTGCTGGGCACGGAAAAAGCGCTGAAACTGGCCGAAGAGAAAGGGTTGGCGGTGTATTTGATCAGCAAAACCGATGACGGCTTCAGCGCGGTGATGACGCCGCAGTTTAAGGCGTTTTTGGTGCAGTAAAGAGTTTTGGCTCACGTGTTGTCCCCTCACCCTAA